>CAYNES010000013.1:0-17276 GCA_964396315.1 uncultured Piscirickettsiaceae bacterium
AACACTCAATTGTACTCTATTTCCCAATACAAAAAGATGAGAAGATTTCACCCAACAGATCATCCGATGAAAATTCACCTGTTATTTGACCAAGCTGCATGCCTGCAAGTCTAAGATCTTCTGCAACTAATTCACTAGAACCTGCGTTTAATTGGCTTATGGCTTTATTGATAAATTCAAGAGTTTCGTCTATTGCATCAAGATGTCTCTTTCTAGCTATAAAAACGCCTTCAATACTTGAATTCAAGCCTGCAAACTCTGAGAGAGCGTCTCGAACTGAATCGATTCCCTCTCCCTTTTTTGCAGAGATAGAAATTTCTAAATAATTATCAACTTTTTGAACAGAAGGCTGAAGATTGTCTAGGTCAATTTTATTTCTCACTAAGATTTTTGGTTTATTTTTGACTGAATTAGGCAAGATCGTTAAATCAACCTCTGAATCAATAGAGTCATAAACAAGCAAAATAATATCTGCATTATTGATTTCTTTATGTGCCCTTCTGATCCCTTCTTGCTCTATAACGTCAGCACTATTGTGAAGTCCAGCGGTGTCTATTATGTGAATAGGCATACCATCAACATGAATAGTTTCTTTAAGAATGTCTCTTGTGGTTCCTGCTATATGTGTGACTATGGCGCTTGACTGCTTTGTTAGCGTATTGAGCAAGCTTGATTTACCTGCATTGGGTTTACCAGCAATCGCTACATATATGCCATCTCTAAGAATAGCGCCTTGGTTTGCGGTTTTCTGAATATCCAGAAGTGAATCCTTAAGAGCCAGAAGTTTATTTGACACCTCATGAGACTCTAAAAAATCAATTTCCTCGTCAGAAAAATCGATAGTAGCTTCTACAAAAACCCTCAATGAAATTAATTCAGAGAGGATTTGATTTATTTTTTCTGAAAATTCACCAGATAACGATCTAACTGCACTTAATGCTGATTCCTCTGAATTTGATTGAATTAAATCTTGAACGGACTCGGCCTGAACCAAATCCATTTTACCATTCAAGAATGCCCTCTTAGTAAACTCTCCAGGGTCAGCAAGCCGAACATCAGAAGCTACAATTGTCTCCAGAACCTTTTTTAATACGCTTACACCGCCATGCCCCTGAAACTCAACAACATCTTCACCTGTATAGGAGTTGGGGCCTGGAAATAAAATGGCTACACCTTGATCAATAACAACGCTGTCATCGTCATAAAACGCACCATAGTAAGCATATCTTGGCTTTAAATCTGTCTTCAGAATCCTCTTAGAAATAGACCTGGCAAGCGGCCCTGAAACCCTAATAATACCGATGCCACTCTGACCTAATGCTGAAGCGATAGCGCAGATTGTCTCTACCTTAAGAGTCACTTGAAAAATATTCTTCTAAAAATTGATCAAAACTTACCTTGTCATCAGACTCTATCTCTAGCTGTTTTTCATTTGAGAGAATTCTGAGTTTATCAAGCTCTGAAAAATAACCGTCACTAATCTTCATATCTTGATAGATTTTTTGATATTTGCGGCTGAACTGGTCTGTATATTCAAAAAAGCCTTTTTCTTCAAGCTTCATCTCATTGAGCATTTGAGCTGATGGAGTTAAATCAGGGTTATTTATCCTACTTGAGACTTGATTGACCGATTGCTGATGACTTTTACTTAACAGAACCGAGCAATCATAAATTTTATTAAGGGTAGACTCGCCCCAGTTTTTTAATAATAGCTCTTCTCCCTTGAACTTCAATTTTAGCCCAGGCTCTCTTCCTTTATGAGCAACCAAGTTAGCATTAATATCTATTTCATTAATTTCTCTAGAAGAAACGGCCGGAGAATCTTCTAATAGACAATACAACATGAATGATTCAAGAAACCGAACTTGCTCTTCATCAATACCATCCTTCATTAAAGGATTCACATCAAGCGACCTTAATTCTACATATCCAACTCCCTGATTTAAAAGAGCACCTAGAGGTCTATCACTGCCATTGATTATTGGTTTTGGCCTCACTGAGGAGTAATACTCATTGGCAATCTGAAGAATATTAGTATTAAGTTGAAGATATTCCCCATCTTTTTTGATTCCAATAGTCTCAAAATCCTCACAACTAGTTTGCATAGCTGCTCTCAGACTATAAATATAATGACGCAAACTATTGTAGTTAGCCTTTACCCCTTTTTTATCTTCCTGAGAGTTTTGATATCCGATATCACCCATTCTCAGAGAGGTTGCATATGGGAGATAAAGAGTATTATCGTCAAATTCTTCTAAGTTGTGATCATGATAATCCTGCATAAAAGATTTACAGACAGTTGCTGAGGCTCCAAATAAATATGTAACTAACCAGCCATATCTCAAAACATTTCTTGTTAGACCCATATAGTGACGATTGATAAATCTCTTGAGGTCTACTTTGCTCTTTGGTGCTATGGTTTTTTGGTAAGACTCCCAAAATTGCAAGGAGAAAGAATAATTAAAGTGAATGCCTGCGATGGTTTGCATAACACTGCCATATCGATTTGCAAGGCCACGACGATACACTGTCTTCATTTTTCCAAGATTAGACTCTCCGTAATAAGCTATAGGAATATTAGTTTTGCCTCTCAAAATACAAGGCATACTGGCAGGCCAGAATCGCTCACTGTTTGGCAAGTGATGATTAATATAGTGATTGATTTTAGATAACTCGTCAATCACCTGAGTGGCCCCTTTAGTTGGACGCGTAACTATTTCTACCAAAGCCTCACTGAAGTCTGTTGTAATTTCTGGATGGGTCAACGCTGAACCATAACTATCTGGATGCGGAGTTTGTGCAATGCTGCCATCTTTAGCAACACGAAGACCTTCCTTTTCAATTCCTATTAGATTTTCATCTAAACTATCTTTAAAGGAATATAGTAAATTAATTTTTTCCTGAAGACTCAATTTGTAATCTCAAACATTAAAATAGTTATTTTACCTTGTCTCATCATGACGGAGATAATGTAAAGATATCTATAAAATATAAAACTAAGATGGACTTAAGAAAATAAAATGATTGAAGTTGTAGTCGGAATAATTCGCAATGATTCTAAAGATATATTTATTACTAAGCGTCAGAAAAAACAATTTATGTCCGGCTTTTGGGAACTTCCTGGGGGTAAGGTAGAAAATGATGAAGATCATCATGATGCACTTAAGCGAGAGCTATTTGAAGAGACAGGAATTAAAATTGAAAAGTATAGTCTGACTCAAACAATTCAGCAGCAATACCCCGACAAGATGATTAATCTTTCAGTCTATGCAATCCATGTATATTCTGGCACACCTGCTGGCAAAGAAGGGCAAGAATTCTCTTGGTGCAGTGAAGATCAGTTTACAAACTATAAACTTTTACCGACGATGTGGAAAATCATTAAGAGGGTATCTCTTCCAAGCAGTTATTGGATAACTCCTGACAATCATAATTCTATATCTATCCTTGAACAGTGCAGTCAGCATATTACTAATGGAAAAAAAATTATACAACTTAGAAGTAAGACTCAACTTGATAAACACTATATAGACAAGTTTAATAAATTATGCCAATTAAATCATGCAAAGCTTGTTTTAAATATGCCTCAAATGACTTTTGATGAGCCTTGTGATGGATGGCATTTAACTTCTAAAGAATTATTGAACTTTTCATCAAGAGAATTACCTGATGAAAAGCTTATTGGAGCTTCAACGCATAACCTGACAGAAGTAAAGCATGCGGAAAAAATGTCAATAGATTATATTAGCCTTTCACCAATTAATGAAACTCCATCTCATCCCAATACTAAAATCCTCGGATGGAGCAAAGCTTCAGAGATTATTGTTCAGAGCAAAATACCCATTTATCTGCTCGGAGGGTTGGATAAAAACTCTATTAATCAGGCTTTAAGTATTGGCGCTCAGGGCATTGCAGGTATAAGAGGAATTTAAAGTGGCGACCCTGTTATCTCGAGGAATTTGTCTTTTATATTCTGTTTACTCATTTGAACTAAACCATCAGATCCACCAGCACAGAGAAGAGTGTCATTAACAAAAATCTGGGGGACAGTTCTGAAACCTGATTTAACAAAAAAATCACGCGCTTGACTATCTTCTTGAATATTGAGAGTTTCATATTCAATATCTAAGTTATCTAGATAGTTCTTAGCCCTAGTGCAGTAAAAACAAGAATGGGATGTATACACTTTAATCATATATTGACGAACTTGAGTTTATTCGATGCAGATAATACCAGTAAGAAAATTTAATTAGGCTTGTTTAGTTATGAAAATAGTGTGTCATTTAGCCTCTCAAAAATACCCATGATGCTTCACTGGATAAATTTTTGTCGTAGCGATAACCCTCATCAGAAAAATCTTTTAATTCGTCAGGGTTTTCCAGTCTATTCCTGATAATATAATTAACCATTAAACCCCTAGCTCTTTTTGCATAAATTCCTATAACCTTATAGGTGTCACCTTTCTTTTCTTTAAAAACAATATCCAAGATATTAGCGTTAAGAGTTTTTTTATCAATAGCTTTGAAGTACTCGTTTGATGCAAGGTTAACAACTAAATCCTGTTCATCTTCATTGAGAACAGTGCTGATGTCAGATCCCCAGTAGTCATAAAGGTCACTCCCTTTTGCATTACTAAGCTTTGTCCCCATCTCTAGGCGATAGGGCTGTATTAAATCAAGTGGTCTAATAACTCCATAAAGCCCGGAAAGCATTCTGACTTTTCCTTGAGCAAATTCTAAATCTTCATTAGTTAGCTCAGGTGCATTAATGCCATTATAAACGTCGCCCTTAAATGCAAGAATTGCCTGCTTTGCATTTTTAAGCGTAAAGGGTAATTGAAAATTTTGAAAACGATCAAAATTTAATTCTGATAATTTTTCACTCAGCGACATTAATTTCGAAATTTGCGATTTACTTTTATTTTTGAGAATTCCAATTAACTCATTTGAACTCTCTATTTGCCTAGTTTGAGAAAAAACATCAATATTACATTGAGAAAAATCTTGCGTTTTTGAAGGTGAAATTATTGCCAACATATGACTACAAAAATGAAAATAATTCTACCTTAAAATCCCTTTCATAACAATAGATATGGGATAATTTGGCCTTTAATATATTAAAAAAATAAGGTATACTACACGGTTCTTCGGTATTCGTTCTAGACTCAATATTTATGAAACAAAAGCAATTACATTTGCCAAAAGCGCGTGGGCTTTACCACCCAAATAATGAAAAAGAAAACTGTGGTGTTGGTTTTATTGCCAATCTGAAAAGCAACTCGTCTCATCAAATTACGAAAGATGCATTAGAGATGCTCACGAGGATGGACCATCGCGGCGCTTGTGGCTGTGAGGCAAATACGGGTGATGGAGCTGGGATACTCACCGACATCCCTCATGAATTTTTCTCTGACGAAATCAAAAGACAGTTTGGTACCAATGTAAAGCCCGGTCACTACGGAGTAGGCAATGTTTTCTTGCCGCAAGACTTAAAAGAAAGAGATTATTGTATCAACTTAGTTGAAAAAATAATTAGAGAAGAGGGTCAGTCATTGATTGGCTGGAGAGATGTTCCTGTTGACTCAAAGTTAGCAAATGTTGGTGATACAGCTCGTGAGTCGCAACCTCAAATTAAGCAACTCATTATTGAGAATGTAAATAATTTAGATCAAGATTCATTTGAGGGTGTTCTCTATGTTATTCGCAAAAATATTTCAAAAATAATCCGAACTGATGAATCCATTTCTCAGGCCTTAATGTTCTATGTCTGTAGTTTATCTACTAGAGTAATCATTTATAAGGGAATGCTCATGGGGTCACAATTATTGGACTTCTATACTGACCTTAGTAACGTGAAATTTAGTACCTATTTAGCGATGGTACATTCTCGCTTCTCTACAAATACATTTCCATCTTGGGACAGAGCGCAGCCATGTCGCTTCATGGCACACAACGGTGAAATCAATACCCGCCAAGGAAATTACAACTGGATGAGAGCCCGAGAAGGCGTTCTTGAGAGTGACATTTTTGGTGATAACCTATCCAAAACTCTCCCTGTAATTGAAACTGAAGTTTCTGACTCAGGAAGCTTTGATAATGTTTTAGAGTTTTTACTAATGAATGGTAGATCTCTTCAAGAGGCTGTATTAATGATGGTGCCAGAAGCCTGGCAAAATGATACGGAGATGAGCTCAGAGAAAAAAGCATTTTATGAATATTTTTCAAACGTTATGGAGCCATGGGATGGTCCAGCATCAATCGCGTTTACAGATGGGCGCTATATTGGAGCAGTACTTGATAGAAATGGTCTAAGGCCATCTCGTTATTATTTAACTCATGATGATCGAGTCATCATGGCTTCTGAAGTTGGTGTTGTTGATGTGGCAACAAACAATGTAAAAACTAAAGGAAGACTCAGACCTGGAAAAATGTTTCTTGTTGACTTCAGCAAAGGTCAGCTAGTTGATGATAATGAAATTAAAAATAGCTTTGCAACTAAGAACCCATACTCAGATTGGCTAGATCGTCAAAAGATTTTGCTAAATGACTTGAGATCCAATGGAGACTCCAAAGGATTCTATCCTGACACTCTAATCAACAGACTTAAAGCATTTGGTTACAGCACTGAAACTCTTCAATTTATGTTGCTCCCTCTGGTCAGTGAACTAAGAGACCCGGTTGGCTCAATGGGAAATGACTCAGCATTAGCTTGTTTATCGGATCAGTCAAGAATTATTTATGATTACTTTAAGCAGCTCTTTGCTCAAGTGACAAACCCTGCGATTGATTCAATCAGAGAAGAAGTGGTCATGTCATTAAGCTGTTCGATAGGGCCCGAAGGAAACTTGTTGAGAAACAATGAGGAAAATGCTCATCGACTAGTTGTTAACCACCCTATTTTAACCAATGAGGAAATGGCAGCACTTAAGCAATGCAATCATAGAGGCTGGACAAGTAAGACCATAGATATAACTTATGAGACCAATGGTAATCATAATTTAAGTGACATGCTCGACTCAATATGTGAACAAAGCACTCAAGCTATCAAAGATGGTCACAGTCTTGTCATTTTGTCGGACAGGAATATAAATTCTAATCGCAATGCTGTCAGCTCTCTCCTTGCATCCTCTGCAGTTCATAGACATTTAGTAGCTCACCATAAGCGTACTCAAGTAGGCATCATAGTTGAAACTGGAGAAGCCAGAGAGGTACATCATTTTTGTCTTTTGACAGGGTTTGGTGCTGATGCTGTTAATCCATATCTAGCATTTGAGGCATTATGGCAAGCGAGAAGAGACAAATTAATTAATTTAGATGACGATGATGCTGTTGTTAAATCTTATCGTAAAGCAATTGCCAAAGGCATGCTAAAAGTTATGGCAAAAATGGGTATCTCAACTCTTGCCTCATACAAAGGTGCTCAGATATTTGAGGCAGTTGGTCTTTCTGATGCGGTGATGAATAAGTGCTTTTTTGAAACCGCAAGTCGAATCAGTGGAGTAGGATTTGATGTCATTCAGAAAGAATCTGAAGTACAACATCAAAAAGCGTTTTTATCAAAATCACTTGACAATCTGGGGCACTATCACTGGAGAAGTGGTGGTGAAAAGCATATGTGGGAACCCCAAACAATAACTTCTTTGCAGCAGGCTGCTAGAGGCAATGATGAGAATGCCTACTGGGAGTTTTCAAATAGATCTAACAAAGAAGGTACAAGAAATTGTACGCTTCGGGGCTTGATGTCGTTCAAAGATGGAAATCCAATCGACATAGAACGAGTTGAACCTGCCAAAGAAATAGTAAAAAGATTTGTCACTGGGGCAATGAGTTTTGGATCAATCTCTGCTGAATCTCATGAATCTTTAGCGATAGCAATGAATCGTATTGGCGGTAAGTCAAACACCGGGGAAGGCGGAGAGGACTCAAAACGCTGGACTCTTGATGCTAATGGTGACTCTAGAAGAAGCGCTATTAAGCAAGTTGCATCAGGCCGATTTGGCGTTACTATTGATTACCTTAACAATGCCGACGAACTTCAAATCAAAGTATCTCAAGGAGCCAAACCAGGTGAAGGTGGAGAGCTTCCAGGAGGAAAGGTAGATGAAGGAATTGCAAAAATTCGATGCTCTACAGCAGGCGTTGGCCTTATTAGTCCGCCACCTCATCACGATATTTATTCTATCGAAGATCTCTCTCAGCTCATTTTTGATCTTAAAAGATCTAATCCAGATGCTCGCATCAGTGTCAAACTGGTATCAGAGGTTGGTGTTGGTACAGTTGCTGCTGGAGTCACTAAGGCAAAATCTGACCATATTGTCATTGCTGGACATGATGGAGGAACTGGGGCTTCTCCATTAACTTCAATCAAACATGCTGGACTTCCTTGGGAGTTGGGCGTAGCTGAAACCCACCAGACTTTAGTTATGAACGATCTTCGATCAAGGGTTGTAATTCAAACTGATGGGCAACTTAAGACTGGGCGTGATGTTGCAATTGCTGCATTATTAGGTGCTGAAGAATTTGGTTTTTCTACTGCGCCATTGATAACTCTTGGCTGCATTATGATGCGTAAATGCCACTTGAATACTTGCCCTGTTGGAATTGCTACTCAAGACAAAGTGTTACGCAAAAAATTCACTGGGAAACCTGAACACGTGGTTAATTACTTGTTTATGGTTGCTGAAGAATTAAGAATTATTATGGCTGAACTTGGCTTTTCTAAATTAACTGATATGGTTGGAAGAGTTGATATGCTTGAGATGAATAAAGCAATTAATCACTGGAAGCAAGACTCTATTGACTTAAGTTCGATATTAACACCTGCTGAAAATCTATATAGAGATGCTGGAACCTATCAAACTATTAAGCAAGATCATCAACTTGAGGAGCAATTAGATCTTGTTTTAATTGAAAAGTCTAAAGATGCTATTGAAAACAATTCTAGAGTTCAATTTAATTCTAGTATTTCTAATGTTGATAGAGCTGTTGGAGCGATGTTATCATCGCATGTTGTTAAATCAAGGAATGGTAATAACCTCAAAGATGGCTTAATTCAAATCAATTTTAAAGGTTCAGCTGGCCAATCTTTTGGAGCCTTTCTTGCTCAAGGGATTACTATGTCAGTTGAGGGTGATGCTAATGACTATGTAGGAAAAGGCTTGTCTGGAGGTCGCGTCATTGTCTATCCACCCAAAGATTCAACCTACTCCTCTGAAAATGAAATCATTGCTGGAAATGTTTGCGGTTATGGTGCAACAGGCGGCGAGCTATACCTTTCAGGCCAAGTTGCTGAACGCTTCTGTGTTCGAAACTCTGGTTTAATTGCCGTTGTCGAGGGAATTGGTGATCATGGATGTGAGTATATGACAGGTGGAAGGGCGGTAATACTTGGTGAAGTTGGACGCAACTTTGGCGCTGGCATGAGTGGTGGCATTGCCTACGTTTATAACCCAAATCAAACGCTAAAGGCAAGAGCAAACACTGCGATGATTGACTTTGACCCAATGGACAAGGAATCGCTCTCTGAGCTTCATGAACTTACAAAAAAGCATTTTCGATATACAGGCTCTCAAATAGCTGGCAAGATACTTGATAACTGGGATGAAGAAATTGTTCACTTCATTAAAGTTATGCCTAAAGCCCTGAAAGAAGTTCTAGCTGCTCGTGATAAGAAGCACCTAAAAGCTATTTAAATAGGTATTGCGTCGATTAGATCGGCGCTAGTGCCCAAGACATTATCAACACCATCTCCAACCACAGGTATTACTGAGACGACTGCACCAGTTACTCTCATAGGAACAGTGACCACCTTAGTAAAGACGCAACCTGATAAGAATACAATCAATAAACTGATTGAAATGAGCCTTTTCATTTGACTCTGTCTAAAATAATAAAGTGATGTGAATAGGCATTTGAATCATCTTTTGGATGAGATTCACAGCTCACTTGGTGCCAATTAAATTCATCATATTTTGGAAAAAAAACATCACCCTCAAATTCGCCATCAATTTTTGTAATGTAGAGTCGGTCGACTTGGGGAAGAAACTGCTCACACAAGCTTGCACCGCCAATAATCATGACCTCTTGATCTCTTTTTGTTAGTTCAAGAGCCTGATCTATACTAGAAACAACTTCACATCCGGGTATTGAAGTTTTTGAATTACGTGTTATTACTATATTTCTTCGATTTGGAAGCGGCCTTCCAATTGAATCATAAGTTTTTCTACCCATAAGTATTGACTTCCCTGTAGTGAGTTTTTTGAAGTAGGCTAGGTCGGCTGGAAGATGCCAAGGGAGTTGGTTGTTCTTACCAATCAGACTGTTGTCGTCCATTGCCACTACTATTGATAAGCGCATTAATTCAGCCTGATTGAAGTAAAATATTAATTTATTTTACAATTTTTAATCTCTTAGTGTCACTCATTCTCGCCTCATCTTCGCCATTCAGAAAAGCTATTCTTGATAAGCTAGGGCTCGCATTTGAAGTGGTTGCTCCAGAGATAAATGAGGCCAGAAAAGTAAACGAGTCACCCATTGATTTGGTTGCTCGCCTCTCACAAGAAAAAGCAACGGCTGTTTCAAAATCACACTCTGGTTTAATTATTGCTTCAGACCAGGTAGCTACCTTGGATAGTGGGTACAAATCAGATGATGTCATTTTAACTAAGCCCGGGAGTCATGAAAATGCCTGCCTACAACTCAAGAAAAGTTCTGGAAAATCTCTAAATTTTCTCACTGGTTTAGTTTTAATGAACACAGAAACTCTAAATACTCAGGTTCATATCGAACATTTCAAAGTTTCATTTAAGACTCTATCAGATCATCAAATTTTAAATTACTTATCCAAGGAGGATGTCCTTAACTGCGCTGGTAGTTTCAAGTCTGAGGGCTTAGGAATTGCATTATTGAGTCAGATGGAGGGCAATGATCCAAACAGTCTTATTGGGCTCCCTACTATTCAATTAATTGATATGCTCGCAAAGGAAAATGTTTACGTTTTATGAGCATAGTTTATCCTGCAGAGTCTAGGTCAATCACTTCTGACTTTAAAAAGAATTATTGGGGCTCTTTATTCGGCCCTTCAGAAGCGCTTGCGCTATTGGAGTTTGCAGAATCTAACAATGGTATTCTTTTATATATTGCAAGGGATATCAAGCATTATGATGAAATCAATAAATCTCTCGCTTTTTTTAAAAATTCCATTGATGTTCTGAATTTTTCTAGTTGGGAAGTTTTAGCATTTGATCACTTTTCACCACACCCTGATATTGTTTCTTCAAGGCTCAATACGCTAGCAAAACTATCTACTCTTGAATCAGGAATTGTCGTGACTACGATTGAAGCACTATCTCAAAGAATATGTCCAAGAGACTTTATAGAAAAGTATAGCCTTAGCCTTAAAAATAATCAGAATCTTGAGATTGATTCATTTATTGGTAACCTCATTAGAATTGGATACCGAAGAGTCACTACTGTAATGGAGCAAGGTGAGTTTTCATTAAAAGGCGCGCTAATTGATATGTATCCAATGGGTGCAAAAAACCCATATAGAATTGATCTTTTTGATAATGAAATCGAGTCAATTCGTTCATTCGATCCCTCCTCACAAAGATCAATTGAGGTCATAGATCAAATTCAACTTTTACCTGCTAGAGAGTTTGCTTCTGACAAAGAAAGCATTGATATCTTTAAAGAAAATTATTTATCTGAATTTGGTAATACTGATGGTTTTATTTTCACTGAAGTAAGCGAAGGTCGCTATCCAGGAGGAATTGAGTTCTATTTGCCATTATTTTTTGAAACAACCGATACATTGTTTGACTACATCCCAGATGATTCAGTAATTACATATCAAAAAGGGCTTGCAGAGTTAATTGATACCCAATGTGAAGAATTGTTAGAACGTTTTGACTATTGTCAGAACTCACTGGAGAGACTGCCTCTTGCGGTTAACAAGGTGTTCCTAAATACTAATGATTTTTTTGCTGCTCTTAATAAAAAAAAGCAGATACAAATTCAAACATCGAAGACACTAAAACAAGAGGGCTTTGACTTTAAGACATCAATCCTTCCTCCCGTTAAAATTGACGCAGAAGCTAAAAAACCACTCAATAAGTTATTCAGTTTTATTAATAGCTTTAATGGTCGTACTCTAATCGTTTGTGAATCAGAAGGTAGACAAAGCGTTCTTAATGATTTGCTATCTTCCTATGAGCTCAATGCAAAAGACTGCATAGACTGGTCAGACTTTCTTAATCAAGACTCAAAACTGAGCATTACCAATGCAAGCTTAGGTGAAGGGGTTATTTTTGAAAAAATAGCAATTATTACTGAAAATAATTTATTTGGTCAAGATGCTGTAAAGCAACAACGTAGGCGGCGCGCAAAGCATAAAGATTTTGATGAAGCAATAAAAAGTTTAGTTGAAATTCAACTAGGTGATCCTGTGGTTCATGAACATTATGGGGTTGGGCGCTATCTTGGCCTGATGAGTCGAAGCTTTGATGGCAATCAACAAGATTTTCTCTCAGTAGAATATGCAAATGACTCAAAACTGATGGTTCCAATAACAAGCTTAAACCTCATTTCAAGATATACAGGTGTGAGTTCAGATAGCGCACCCCTTCACAAATTAGGAAGTCAGCAATGGACTAAGGCAAAAAGAAAGGCTGCTGAGTCACTCTATGATGTAGCAGCTGAGCTACTAGAAATTTATGCAAAAAGAGAGTCACAAAAAGGTTTTTCGTATCCTAGTCCTAATGACTCATATAGTTCATTTGTATCAAGTTTTGCATTTGAAGAAACTCCAGACCAAATTAAAACAATGAATGATGTTTTATTCGATATGCAATCCGAGAAACCTATGGATCGACTAGTCTGTGGCGATGTAGGATTTGGTAAAACTGAAATTGCAATGAGGGCTGCTTTTTTGGCGGTAGAATCTGGAAAGCAAGTAGCTATTCTAGTCCCAACAACGCTTCTCGCTAACCAACATTATCAAACATTTACTGATCGTTTTTCTAAATTTCCAATTGTTATTAAATCTTTATCTAGGTTTCAAAACACCAAAGAACAAAATCAAATCATATCAGACCTCAATCTAGGCAAAATTGATATTGTAGTAGGAACTCATAAACTTATTCAGGGCGGTATCAGCTATCAAAATCTTGGGCTAATAATTATTGATGAAGAACATCGTTTTGGGGTTAAACAAAAAGAATCATTAAAAAAAATCCGCGGTCAAAGTGATATTTTAACGATGACAGCAACTCCAATTCCTCGATCACTTAATATGGCCCTTGGCTCTTTAAGAGAACTTTCTATTATTGCCTCACCTCCAGCAAAAAGAACTGCAATACAGACCTTCGTTGATGTATGGAATAATAATACGATCATCGAAGCTTGCTCAAGAGAGCTTCATAGAGGTGGTCAAATTTTTGTAATACATAATGACATCGATACCATCGATAATATGGCAGAGTCATTAAATGAACTAATGCCAAATATAAAAATTAGGATTGCCCACGGTCAAATGCCAAGTAAGGAACTTGGGCAAATAATGACTGATTTTTATCACCAGCGTTATCAGCTCTTAGTGTGCACTACAATTATTGAAACTGGAATCGATATCCCAAGTGCCAATACTATTATTATTAACAACGCACAAAATTTTGGTCTTGCTCAGCTTCACCAACTGCGTGGAAGAGTTGGACGCTCCCATCACAAGGCGTATGCATACCTGGTAATTAAATCGCATCAATCAATAACTGAAAATGCTAGAAAAAGACTCGATGCAATTGCTTCATTGGAAGAACTTGGAGCCGGCTTTATGTTAGCCAACCATGATCTTGAAATCAGAGGGGCTGGCGACTTATTGGGTGAAAAACAAAGTGGCAAGATTTCTGAAATTGGCTTTAATCTCTACCATGATCTTCTCAGACGAACCATTCATGCAATAAAAAATAATTATAAACTTGATATAAAAGATACATCATTAGAAGAGATAGAAATCAATCCTGGTATTGCTTGCATCATTCCCGAGACCTTTTTACCAGATGTTCATGAGCGTTTAATTCTCTATAAACGAATTGCTAGTGCAGCAAATGAAGATGAGCTAAAAGAGCTTAAAATTGAAATGATTGATCGATTTGGACTCCTTCCAGAGCCAACTCAAAATTTGTTCGAGTCTTCATCTCTAAAGAATTATTCTCAAGAGATAGGAATTCTTACAATTAATATCTATGACGATAAGGCGGAAATTACTTTAAATGTTAATAATATTATTGATACAACCAAAATTATTAATCTAATCCAAACAAAACCCCAACAGTTTCAACTAAAAAATCAGAATACTATTGTCGTTAAAGAAGACATGGAGGCCGATCAAACTCGCATTAGAAGAATTGGCGATATTCTGAAAACATTAGTTTAGTTAACTCAAATTTATGAACTAGCAAAACAACCTAAATTCATAAACTACTCTGAAGGTACGAGCTTTGGAAAAAAGCGCTTAATTGTTGGGACAACCACCCAAATAGCAAAAAATAAAACTACCAAGCAGCCTAACAAATCTCCAATGAAATATCGCTCAATAAATAATAACGCATCGAAAGAAGGATTACTTGGATCTGCCTCAAAGTATGAATAAGATAAAAATTTAAATAAAGTATTACAAACAGCAGTAAATATTGCGAGAAAGATAAGGTGTTGGAATACCAACCTCCCTTCATCAAAAAAATTTGATAACTGAAAAAATTTCATAATGGTTATTGCTATAAGAGGTGATAAAGAACTAATTAAAACAATTACTAAGTTTGAAAATGAAAGCACCTCCCAACCCCATAATATTGATGCAGAAAGTTGAACTCCCAAAAAGCATCCTAAAAAGACCTTATGCGTCAACAATAGGTACATTAATAAAATAACGCCAATCTGCAACCAGACCATATTCCCAATAAAAGGTATTGGTTTACCATTGATAAAAGTAGCTAGTAGCACTAGCAATAATGCGAATATATTATTGTAAATTAGATTTCGAGTGGTCTCACCATCCATATTGTTCCTTTATCGTTTTTTTTAAGCCGTGATGTAGGATTCGTCAGCTTGTTAAAAAAGTGCATAAGCACAACCTTAACTACTTTTTTTGTTCTTTTTTAAAGAGGTGTACTGGTAAGTTATCCAAACCACCTCTCGCACGTTTTTTAAATAGCCCCTTTGCATTTAATGAGAGGTCATCGCGATAACCCTCTCGAATTTTTTAGTTGAGCTTAGCAGCCGAACAAGGAGCCTTCTCCTTAGCTGCAAGTAGTGGCTGTAAGCCATTCTGTATTGATTTATTTATCGCTGCTTGCAGTATCAGTCGATTGGTTTCTCTTTATATCTAAGACCTCTGACTATTGTACCTCTAAAACTATTCAATTATTAAGAGATAAAATCATCTCTCTTCTGTCGGCAGAGGATTGACTTGCTTTCACAACGTTATTTGATGTTAAAAAAAGAACAGCCCTTTTTATAGTCGATAGAGAGTATTTTGAAAAATAAGGATCATTTTTAATCGCAGTGATTGTTGCATTGGCATTAGAACTGATATAAGAGAATACAGCCTTTTCAACTTCAGAATATTCATTCAAACCCAACTCTTTCTCGCACTCATCTAATGCTTTTCTAAGTTGAAATAACCTACTTACTGCATTTTTCATAATCTGCCTCAAACATTTTAATAAATTTAAGAACTTGATTTTAAATTAACTAGTGAAATACTTCAAGTATAAATCTAAAGGATCCTTGAAGACCAAAAAACTAATCTAATTTGAATTGCTGCTTAAGGCTTATATACTCAATTGACTTAATTCTTGGGCCGAACTGACTGACCACTCTTGAGGAGGCGGCATTTGCAAAATCAGCTGCCCATGCAAAATCTTTACCTATGCTGAGTGCGTGTAAAAAGGCGCCAGCAAACATATCGCCTGCGCCGTTAGTATCTACCGCGCTAGCCAAAACACCATCAGTATGTATTAGATTGGTTCCGTCAAAAACCAAAGAGCCTCCGGGACCTCTCGTAATAGCAAAAGTCTTTGCATATTTTTTTAATCCTTCTGCAGCCGCTTCTATAGTGTGAGTGCCAGTAAAGCTTCTTGCCTCATCTCCATTACAAAAAATCAGATCAAGGCCATCATCACCAATGATAGTTTTGATATTGTCGGAGAATACTTCTACGACAAAAGGGTCAGAGAGACTTAAAGCAGTCTTAACTCCGTTTTCTTTTGCGAAATTCATAGCATCTCTTGCAACGGCTGTTCTTTGATCATCAGTTACGACATACCCTTCAATATATAACCATTCAGAGTTAGACAGTGCGTCTTCATCAACTTCTCGATAAGTTAGCTCGAGGCTTGCACCCAAATTAGTATTCATAGTTCTTTCAGCATCTGGCGTAACCATGACGAGACATTTTCCGGTAACTCCGCTTGATGGGTCTAACTGATGAAAATCAACTCCAGATTTATTTAGGTCTTTAACAAAAAAGTCACCCACCTCATCACTAGCAACCTTGCCAGAGAAGAAGGCAGTTGAACCGAACATGCTTGCCGCAACAACTGAGTTACATGCTGAACCACCACAACTCATCTTTACAGGAACACGCTGAGTCGTAAGAGAGTCGATAAGATATTTTTGTCGGTCTGCATCAACTAAAGTCATTAGGCCTTTGCCAATTTCATTTTCTTTAATAAAAGAGTCACTGACTACGACTTCAGTATCGACAATGGCAGCGCCCATTCCATAGATGTTATATTTTTTCATTATTTTTATTTTTTATTAAATATTAATTCTTTAATGAAGATGGAACAGGAAAGTTTACAGATTCTTTTGCGCCCTCTACTTCAATAATCTCATGACCGCCCTTCGACATTAAATAACTAACCACTTCTTGAACTAAAATCTCTGGAGCTGATGCACCTGCCGTTATACCCACTGAATCAACGTCATTTAGCCATTGATCCTCAATATCATTAGAACTATCAATTAAGTAAGCAGGCTTGCCCTGGTT
Organism: uncultured Piscirickettsiaceae bacterium; assembly: GCA_964396315.1. GTDB lineage: Bacteria > Pseudomonadota > Gammaproteobacteria > PS1 > Pseudothioglobaceae > Pseudothioglobus. The sequence continues at coordinate 17,047 of CAYNES010000013.1, forward strand.
TTCAGCAATTTCTTTCAAGCGATTCGAGTTTGAAGAGTTTTTTGAGCCAATCACAATCAGGGCATCTGATTGCTTAATGACCTCTTTTACTGAATCTTGACGATTTTGCGTTGCATAGCAAATATCACTCTTCTTTGGTGACTGTATGTAAGGGAATTTATCTTGCAGTGCTTCAATAACCTCTGCTGTGTCATCCACTGATAATGTCGTCTGAGTGGTGTACGAAATAT
>CAYNES010000014.1:0-15620 GCA_964396315.1 uncultured Piscirickettsiaceae bacterium
CACCAATCAAAATCTGATCTTGAAGCAATAACAAACTTTAGTTGGTCTTTCTTTTTTAGAATTGGAAGGTTTTCGTATCTGTTTTGATGCTCTTCAGTTGAGGATGGCGTTTTAATGTCCATCACAATCGACACTTTACTATTAACTGGTGTTATATCAATACTTCCACTAGTCTCCATTGATACGTTGTAGCCACTATCAATCAGCGAGTCAAGGAGCTCTAAACAGTTGCTTTGAGCCATTGGCTCTCCTCCAGTGACGCAAACATATTGAGCATTATATTGAGAAACTTCATCCAAAATATTCTGAATGGAGAGCGGATTATTTCCTTTAAACGCATAGGCAGTGTCACAATAATTACATCTTAACGGGCAGCCCGTCAATCGAACAAAGACCGTTGGAATTCCGACCTCCTTTGCCTCTCCCTGGAGTGAGTAAAAGATTTCAGTAATATTTAGAGTAGTGTTATTTAAATTGTCCATCTTTCAAAAATTTTATTTGGTTTCTCATATCAGCTGCTTGCTCAAATTTTAAATCTTCCGCAAACTGATACATCTCTTTCTCAAGCCTTTTTAGTTCTTTTGAAAGCTGAACAGGAGAGAGTTTAACTTGAACGTTATCTGACACAGCCTCCTCAATATCTGTTGCAGAAAGGTCGGTATCCAAAATATCAACGATTGGCTTTACAACTCCTTTTGGAGTTATTCCATGCTTTTCATTAAAGGATTGCTGTTTGTTTCTTCTTGATGTTGTGACATCCATCGCCCTTTGCATTGAATTTGTAACTCTGTCGGCATAAAGGATGACGCTACCATTAATGTTTCTTGCTGCCCTTCCCATAGTCTGTATAAGAGATCTCTCGGATCTTAAAAATCCCTCTTTATCAGCATCTAAAATGGCTACTAAAGAGACCTCAGGAATATCGAGACCCTCCCTTAAAAGATTGATTCCAACCAAAACATCAAAGACCCCTAGGCGTAAATCTCTAATTATTTCAACTCGCTCAACAGTATCAACATCGGAATGAAGATATCGCACTTTAACATTATGATCATTCAAATACTCACTGAGCTGCTCTGACATCCTTTTAGTCAGCGTTGTGACAAGAACTCTTTCTTTAATGGCCACTCTCTTATTGATTTCAGATAACAAATCATCAACTTGCGTTTCAACTGGCCTGACATCAATTTTAGGATCCAAAAGCCCAGTTGGTCTTACCACCTGTTCAGCAACTACGGTCGATACATCGAGCTCATAGTTCGCTGGAGTTGCTGAGACTAGGATGCATTGATTTAATCTATCTGAAAACTCTTCAAACTTTAATGGTCTGTTATCTAGTGCAGAGGGTAAACGAAAACCAAAATCAACGAGCGTTGTCTTTCGAGCCCTATCTCCGTTATACATCGCACCAATTTGACTTACAGTAACGTGTGACTCATCCAAAATAACCAAAGAGTCGTCCGGTAAATAATCGAAAAGCGTTGGTGGCGCCTCTCCAGGTTTTCTCCCTGAGAGATAACGCGAATAGTTTTCAATTCCTGAGCAGTAGCCGAGTTCTCTCATCATCTCCATATCCTGAACTACCCTTTGAGATAGTCTCTGATCTTCAACTAATTTATTTTGAGAAAGAAGCTCTTTTTTTCTTACTCCTAACTCTATTTTAATATCATCGAGCATATTTTGAATCGTGGATTCAGGCGTTACATAATGGGTCTTTGGATAAATAGTTATCCTCTGAAGTGGTTTTAGCTTTTCTCCTGTCAAGGGATCGAACCATGAAAGACTCTCAACCTCGTTATCAAACATCTCAATTCTAACTGCCCTCTCTTCAGAGTCTGCCGGGAAGATATCAATGACTTCACCCTTAACTCTGAAATGACCTCGTATTAAGGTCAGGTCATTTCGGGTGTATTGCATCTTTGAAAGTGTTGCAAGAATTTCTCTCTGATTAGTGATTTCTCCAACAGTTAAATGAAGTAACATTTTCATATAACTCTTTGGGTCACCAAGACCATAGATTGCTGAGACACTTGCAATGATAATAACATCTTTTCTCTCAAGAAGTGACTTTGTGGCCGAGAGTCTCATTTGCTCTATTTGTTCATTAATAGAAGCATCTTTTTCAATATAAGTATCTGAAGCTGGTACATAGGCTTCTGGCTGATAGTAGTCATAATAAGAGACAAAATATTCCACAGCATTATCAGGAAAAAACTCTTTCATCTCACTATAAAGTTGAGCAGCTAATGTTTTATTAGGTGCCATGATCAGACTAGGCTTTTGACTTTTTTCAATCACATTTGCAAGAGTAAATGTTTTTCCTGATCCAGTTACCCCAACAAGGGTTTGATACTTCTCACCAGATTCAATTCCATCAAGTAATTTTTGAATTGCAGAAGGCTGATCACCCTTGGGTGAAAAATTTGATTTGAGTTGAAATTTTCTAGCCATGATTGGCAGTTTTTCGATAAAATAAATCCCTCAATTTTAAACCATTTAAAGAATACAGTAAATGTCAACAATCTTATCAAATCGAGTTCAAAAAGTTAAACCATCTGCCACTATGGCGGTCAGTGATAAAGCCAAAGAATTAAAATCTCAAGGCATTCAAATTGTTTCTATGGGTTCTGGAGAACCTGACTTTGATACCCCAACTAATATTCAAAAAGCTGCAATCAAAGCGATTGGTAATGGGGAAACTCGATACACAGCTGCTGACGGCACACCTGAGCTCAAAAAAGCAATCTGTGAAAAATTTATTAGAGAAAATGGACTAGACTACTCTCTAAATGAAGTGATGGTTTCTTGTGGTGGTAAACAAGTCTTTTATAATCTTTGTCAAGCTATTTTGAATTCTGGAGATGAAGTCATAATTCCAACACCATATTGGGTTTCTTATCCTGATATGGTTATCTTAGCGGACGCTACCCCAGTCTTTATCGAGACTGGGCTGGATCAAGATTTTAAAATCTCACCTGAACAGCTTGAGGCAAGTATTACTTCTAATACTAAACTGTTGGTACTAAATAGTCCTTCAAACCCAACAGGCTCTGTTTACTCAAAATCAGAAATTGAGGCACTTGGTGCTGTTCTTGAGAAGTACCCCCATGTACTCACTATCAGTGATGATATTTATGAACACATTCGATGGGGTAGTGATGACTTTGTAAACATAGCTATGGCCTGTCCAAACCTAAAAGATCGTATCATTATTTTGAATGGTGTTTCTAAAGCCTATGCGATGACAGGATGGAGAATTGGTTATGCAGCTGGTCCAGAAACAGTGATTAAAGCAATGAAAAAAATTCAAGGTCAGTCCACTTCAAATCCTAGTTCAATTTCACAGGCTGCTGCCCTCGAAGCAATTACTGGTGACCAGTCATTCATTACAATGATGGTGGAAGCTTTTGAGCGCCGTCATGACTTTCTCGTAGATAGCCTTAATGCTATTGATGGTATCGAATGTCCAAGATCGGGTGGTGCCTTTTATTCATTTCCTAAAGTTCAGGGACTCATTGATAGACTTGGACTCAAGGATGATGTTGAATTCTCAACTTTTTGTCTAGAGAAACTTAGCTTAGCGGTTGTTCCTGGATCAGCATTTGGAGCCCCAGGATATGTGAGGTTATCTTTTGCTACAAGTATGGATAACATCAAACTATCAGTTGAAAAATTAGCGAGCGTATAAAACAAACTCTTGTTTATTTTTTCTTGACATCTAAAATTTCTTAATATAACCTCTACTTTTTGATAAGGAGAATTACAATGCTTGATAAAAGAAAATTCTATATTAATGGACAATGGGTTGAGCCTTCAAAAAAGAACGATTTTGAGGTTATTAATCCTTCAGATGAATCAGTATGTGCGGTTATCTCTTTAGGGTCTAAGAATGATACTGATGCTGCAGTTGCAGCTGCAAGATCTGCGCTACCTGTCTGGTCAAGTTCATCGAAAGAAGACAGAATTACTTTGCTGGAGAGACTTTATTCTATTTACCAAAGAAGAATGGATGAGATGGCCGAAATTATCTCGATTGAAATGGGAGCACCCATTGATTTTTCCAAAGCTGCTCAGGCGCCCTCTGGAACAAATGCAATTGAAGATTTTCTTAATCAACTCAAAAAGTTTGAATTTGAAGAGCAGTTAGATGACTCTGACAATCAACTGATATATGAACCTAAGGGTGTTTGCGCACTCATTACGCCATGGAACTGGCCAATAAGCCAAGTTGCACTCAAGGTAATTCCTGCTATTGCTGCAGGCTGCACAATGGTTCTGAAGCCTTCGGAAATTGCTCCTTTAGATTCAATGCTATTTGCAGAAATGCTTGAAGAAGCTGGATGCCCTGCTGGTGTATTTAATCTTGTCAATGGAGATGGTGCTGGTGTTGGAAGCCAGCTTACATCACATCCTGATATAGATATGGTCTCATTTACTGGCTCCACGAGAGCTGGTGCACTAATTTCTCACAATGCAGCGGATGACTTCAAAAGAGTTGGTCTAGAGCTTGGAGGAAAAGGAGCAAATATTATTTTCGCTGATGCCGATGAAAAAGCTGTTAAAAGAGGAGTTAGGCACTGTTTTAATAACACAGGCCAGTCATGTAATGCACCTACAAGAATGCTTGTAGAGAGATCTATCTACGATCAAGCCGTCGAAATTGCAAAGGAAACAGCGCTCTCAACTAAAACAGATATAGCATCAAAAGAGGGTAAACATCTTGGCCCTGTTGTCTCAAAATTGCAGTTTGACAAGATTCAGACATTAATTCAAGCTGGAATCGATGAGAATGCCACTCTTGTTACCGGCGGAACTGGAAAACCTGATGGCCTTGAGACTGGTTATTTTATTAAACCTACAATTTTTGCTGATGTCAACAATCAAATGACGATTGCTCAAACTGAAATTTTTGGCCCAGTCCTCTCTATCATCCCTTTTGATACTGAAGAAGAGGCAATTGAGATTGCTAATGACACACCCTATGGATTAACCAACTACGTTCAAACTCAGGATCAGGCTAGAGCAAAGAGAATGTCAAAAAGACTCCTCTCTGGAACTATAGAACTTAATGGAAAAGGCGCCGCTAGTGGTGCACCATTTGGGGGGTTCAAGCACTCTGGAATTGGTCGAGAAGGTGGTGAGCATGGCTTTACTGAGTTTGTTGAAGTCAAGGTAGTCACTGGCTGGAACTAACATCTAGATAAGCGATGGCTAAAAAAAATATAGCCATTGGTGGAATTAGCACTGAATGCAGCAGTTATTCTCCGTTAATTCAAAATAAGGAAGACTTTATAAGTGTTCTAGGGCATGATTTGCTTGACCTCGTTGACTTTCCATTTTCAGAATACAATATCAATGTCAATCCTTTATTCTTCAATAAGTCGGTTCCTGGTGGTCCCATTGATAGACAGTATTTTGATCAAATTAAAAATCAATTCACTGCTGAGATAAATGCATATGAAAAGCTTGATGGTCTTCTTCTATTGATGCATGGAGCTATGTATGTTGAGGGAATAGATGACCCTGAAGGTGAATGGATAAGCTCAGTTAGAAAAGCAGCAGGGAAAGATTGCATTATTTCAGTTAGTTATGATCTCCATGGTCAAGTGACCGATAAAATTATCAAAAATATTGATGCATTTGCTGCCTTTAAAACTGCGCCTCATATTGACGTTAAAGACACCTATAGGCGATCTGCATCGATGTTGGTTAGTGCCATCATTGGAAACTATAGACCTATCGTACTATGGTCTTCAATCCCTGTTTTAGTTTCAGGTGAAATGTCGTCAACTTTTGTTGAACCATGCAAAACGATTTACAAAAATCTTGATCATTACAATAATAAAAAAGATATTCTTGATTGCAATCTATTAGTAGGTTATGTTTGGGCAGATACTCAAAGAGCAACTGCTGCTTCAGTGGTCACTTGCACCAATCAGATAGAAGGAGCTGTGGCTTGTAGAAAAATTGCCAAGACGTACTGGAATTATAGAAAAGATTTAAAGTCTGACATGCAGACAGGGGGTATTGATGAAGCTTTACTTTGGTTAGAGAGTGAGTTTTCAATCATTGCTGATAGTGGTGACAATCCTACAGCAGGAGGTGTGGGTGATAGAGCCGATGTATTAGAAGCAATTCTTAAGCACAACATTAATCATTCATTATTTGCTGGAATAGCCTCAAAGTCAGCCTATGATGAACTCAAAAAAAGTAATGAATTTAATTTGGGAGGAACCTATGGTGGTGGAGGTCCAGAATTACAACTTAAGGCTGATAGTGTCTATTTTAAAAACCATTGCGCTGTAGTAACCATCTGCAAAACAGTAATAATTATTTCCAAACTCAGAAGGCCTTTTCACTACCTAAAAGACTTTGAAGAATTGGATATTAATCTTAGTGATTTTAAAGTGTTAGTGGTGAAGTCAGGGTATCTTTCCCCCGAGATGCAATCTCTCTCAGCTCCATCCTTTTTGGCATTAACTGAGGGTGCTGTTAACCAAAACTTGAGTGGCATTGAAAATAACAATCGAGGTATTAAAATTTATCCTTTTCAAAATTTTGATTACTATATTCCGATAGTTAGTGATGGTGCCTCTAAAATAACCTAATGACGCTAACTCCTCATTAATTCTAACCGAGAAAAATACTGATTAATTTTATAATTACTGTTTTTCGTCAATCATTGAATTTGGAAAAAAATACCGAGTCTGGAAAAAATTATTCAAGCTTTATGGTAAGATTAAATTTTAAGCATTTCCACAAAAGAAGTGTGTGCAAAAAAACTAGTTAATTCAATATTATAGGAGAGATATTATGACTTTAACTTTAGTTTACAGATTGAACGGGTTGGTGGGTCTTTTATGGGCAGCATCAATGTGGTTTGGAACCGACATGATGGCTGCATCCTACGGTTGGGAAGTGACTCGTCCTATGGTTACGATGTCTCAGTTCTTAGCGATGTCTTTCTTGTTTATTGGTGTGATTTTTATAATGCTACCCAACTGGACTTCAGAAGAGCAGTTAAAGAAAGCAACGATCACTCTAATACTTCTTCAAATTATTGCGGTCGTACTTCAGGCTTTCCATCTAACATCTGGTGCTATTCCATCCGGAGGAATGCAGTACTTTGGAATCGGTCTAAGTATATTATTCATAATTCTTTTCTACTGGAAGTCAAGATAATTTAATTTCACTAAATAATATAAATAAGGGTCTTTGATGACCCTTTTTTGTTTATATTACTCTTTAGATATGAATTCAAATCAAATCCTCTTAGCTCTCATTGTTCCAATCACATGGGGATTTGGATACGCTTTAGCAAAGATTGGCATGGATCAGTTCACACCATTGCTGTTAATGTCGCTTCGTTTTGGTATTGCAGGTCTAATTTTGGTATGGTTTGTCAAACCGCCTTGGGGACATATGCGGGAACTCTTTATAATTGCCTTTATAGGTTCCACTATACAGTATGGCTTCACCTATTACGGATTAAGAGGTATTGATGTATCAACAGCATCCATTTTAGTACAACTTGAAGGTCCTATTTTAGCCCTCCTTAGCACTGTCATTCTCAAGGAGAGACTTGGATGGCCTCGTGCTGTTGGAATGGGATTAGCTTTTTTTGGTGTTTTTGTAATTGTGGGTGAACCAAGATTGAATGATAGTTTGGATAGCGTTACCTTAGTAGTAATAGGTACAGTTTTCTGGGCAATAGCGCAAATTATGATTAGTCGACTCAAATCACTTTCAGGCATTACTATTCTGTCATGGGTTGCAATTATAGCTACACCTCAAATGTTGCTCATCTCACTAGTTATTGAAGATGGACAATGGGAGTCTATAAAAAGCGCCAGTGTTCTAGACTGGTCTATAGTCTTTTACTTGTCAATTATCATGACAGTGCTTGGCTATAGTATTTGGTATCATTTGTTGCGAATTTGTGATGTCAGCAAAATGTCACCTTTTCTAATGCTTTTACCAGTCACTTCAATCACAGCTGGCATAGTACTTCTTGAGGAACAGTTTACAATTACAATGGGAATCGGTGGAGTATTGGTAATGACTGGTGTTGCCAGCACCCTCATCAATTGGCGCTGGCGAAAAAATTCAACTCAATCTTCGATAGATTAAGATTTATTTATAAAATGGGTCTACTGACTCGAATTGAGAGGTTATCTTTCGAACCCATTTAGAAATTGCAATACCTTTGCTTAACTGAATGGAATGATTTTCTGATTGAACATTCCGTTCTATATTTCCATTTAATGGAAGCTCCATCTGTTGTTGCAAAAAATTAGTCTCCTTATCTAAATCCTTTCTTAACTCTTTAATCTTACTTACGACACTATTGTCTGACATTGACTTAACTCCTAAATATAAAAAAATCTCAATCTTTTGATTGAGATTTACCCTTTGAAACTTTCTTTGAAGTTTTGTATTTACTCTCCCACTTATTATCAAGCTCCGTTTTTGCAATGACCTTGTAATCAATACCACTGATTTCTTTAAACTCAGATATTGCATCTTCCATCGCAGTTTCAAATACAACAGAAAGAGACATGCTGTAACCAAATTCCTTAGCAGCGATTGAGGCTCCTCTAAATGCCTCAAATACTGGCCTTCGAATCCTTACACTCACAACACGTTTTTCGTCTGCTTTCTGATTCTTTGTAACGTATTTACCCATTTACAAAATTAATTAAATGAACTGCTGAAAAACAGTATACACATTTTGTATACATAAAGTAATTATATTTGTTTTCTTTTTGTAAACAAATTTAATTTCAAAATTAAAATAAGATAAAGCTATAATTAACCTCGTTAAAAATCAGAACTAAAGAGAATGCTTAATATCGGTTCTATAGAAAAACACATCGCATCCAGTGAGTCTGCAACTTCCAACCTTCGACCGAATATCGAAAAGAAAATTTTATGGGCTCATGAGGCTAGTCAAAAAACGTCGCTGAGCATAGTTTTTATTCATGGATTTTCTGCAACTCGAGTTGAACTGAGCCCGGTAATCGAACAAGTTGCGAAAGCTTTAGGAGCCAATGTATTCTTTACAAGGTTGACAGGTCATGGCCAAGATGGCGAGGCTTTGAGTAATGCTACTTTTGAGGATTGGATTTCAGACACTAGAGAAGCAATTAGTGTTGGCGAATTGATAGGTAGTGAAGTTATTCTTATTGGGTCATCAACTGGTTGTTCGCTCATACATAGTCTATTAGAAGAACAGACAAATGTTTGCTCTATCATTTATGTCTCACCTAATTTTGGGCCAAGCTCTATTAGAGGTCATATTCTCAGAGTGCCAGGTGCAAAATGGTTTATTCCTCTTATATTAGGGAGTGAGCACTCCTTTATTCCAAAAAATTCTGAGCATGAAAGATGCTGGACAACGCGCTATCCAACTAAAGCCCTTTTTGCAGTCAAGGATTCTGTTATTGCCGCCTCCTTAGTCGATCATAAAAAAATTAAACTGCCGATGCTCTTCTGGTTTTCAGATAATGACAAAGTTGTCTCTGCAAAAGACACAAGAAGAATTATTTCTAAAATGGGAAAAAATGTTGAGGCTTTCAACCCAATACTCTCTCCAAAAGATGATCCATCAAAGCATGGAGTTCTGGGTGATATTTTAAGCCCAACTAAGACCGCTCAGGGAGTCCAGAAAATCCTTGAATGGATCAAACAAAATAACTAATAGTTACGCTTTTCGTTAGCACCTTTATAGAGAATATTTGACAAGTTTTCATTTGCAATCTTTCTTTGTGCAACTGTAGTTGGATCCATATTAAACTTAGGTCGATCTAATAATATGCCATCCTCATCCTGCCTTTTTTGACCTCTTACATGAGTCCAAATATTCCTGCCAACAACCTGTGTGATGTTATTTGGCATGTATGATTGAAGTGAAAAACCAATTCTTCTGTGCTTGCTTTTGTTTGGTTGAGAGCCATGAATAACTGCCCCATGATGAATTGACATTTCTCCAGGCTCCAGAATAAGATCAACCGCTTTACTTTCGTCAACATTTTGAATCACTTGACCTCGAGTCAAAATATTATTTTCAGCAAATGTATCCTCATGGTCCTGTATTTTTGTTTTATGGCTACCTGCAATCATCGTCATGCAGCCAGTTTCTTTATTGCTTGGACTGAGCGCAACCCATGGCGTTGGAAAATCCAAACTATCAAGGCCCATATACGTTGCATCTTGGTGCCAACTGACATAATGCTTGGAAGATGGCTCTTTAATAAACATGACAGATGCCCAAAGAGAAATGTCAGGTCCAATCAAATCCTCAATCGCATCTACAATAATTTTGTTGTGAGCGAGCGCATCTAAAAATGCAAACGAAAGATGCAGATTATTTCTGCTTTCTAAGTTTATTTCTTCAGGGAATTCTTTCTCTACTTGTTCTAACTCATCTTTAATTGATAAAGCTTCTTGCCTAGAAATAACCCTAATGGGAGAGATAAAACCCTGATCATGGTATTGTTCAATTTGTTCTTTTGTCAGAACTTTAGACATAACAAATACTATCGGAATAAAAATTGTCATTTTATTACAATTAAAAATTAATAACCATAGTTTTTATATGAGTATATACTGGCCTTATCTTTCAAATATTCACTGAGAATAATAGAGTGTTCAATATATTTAATAAGCATCCTAACGAAGTTGGTGAAACCTACTTCAAACATCTCATTGTTGCTTGGAAGTACAGCTTTAACTTATTAAGCTTATTTGCCATTTCATTAATCCATGGCGTTTTACCTTTTGTTTTCAAAAAAACGGTGAGCGAAAAGATAATTAAGATGGGAGATGAATTAAAGAATAGAAAATAAATTCGCCCAAAATTCATTAATACTTCATTTTTTTTATAATCAGGTCAATTAAAATTTAACTATGAAATCTTTACTGACTGCTATTTTATTAATTACGATAAATGCAACATCCTTTGCAGCGATGTCGCCACGTTTCTATGAAAATGAAATTCTTGGAAACTGGGTTTGCAAAGATATATGGCCCGGCTATTCTGCCTTTGAGATGATTCGTTACAAGAAAGATGGGACCTGGAATAGCTTTGGAGAGTTGATTGTTGATTTTCCTTTAGAAGAGAATAAAGTTAAGGTGTTTTATAGTGCTTTAGGCTCGGGTGTCTGGGAGATTGATGGTCAGAACTTAGTCAGCATGATTAACACTATTGAAGTCACTAATAGAAACCACCCATGGCTTGAAGAGTATTTCAGTTTGCAAGATGAATTTACACTGAACGAAAAAAATTCTGAAGAAATTGTTGTTCTTTCTGATGACTACATTAATCTTCAGCCATCTTCAGGAAAACCCTACGAGTGTTACAAAGTTGAAATTTAACTACTTATCCCGCTGATTATATTTTCTGGCATTCCCTTTTGATAGCTCAACGGGATATTTATTTTCATTCTGAATTAGCTTCTCTTCAATTGCTTCCTCTAAATCAATATCTAAAACATCACAAAAACGAATCAAGTACATGGCGATATCAGCCACTTCAATTCGGATAGAGTCTGTCTGTTTTTGATCAGGAAAGCTTGACTCTTCTGGCGTAAGCCATTGAAAAATTTCAACAAGTTCTGATGCCTCAACGCTGAGTGCCATTGATAAGTTTTTTGGAGTATGGAACTGCTCCCAATCTCTTTCTGATGCAAACCTACTGAGCTGATTTTGTATTTTGGTTATATTCATAACTTCTTAATGATTAATACGTCTTTAGAAATAAAAAATTTAGTATACTTAATCTACTTGTCACTTTCTATGCAGTAATTATTTTTTATTTCATCACATCTTAAAACCCACAGGAGCAATTATGTCAATTTTTGAAATACACGAAGAAGCAACTAAAAATAAAGATATCGATGCTTACGCAGCAACTTTACATGAGGACTATGAGTTTATTAGTCATATGGATGGCATGACATTGAATAGAGAAAAGTCAATGGAAATGTTCACATTTCTGATGAATAACGATGATTTTGTGACTCATGAATCTCGCTGCCTATATGAAAACGATGAGGTCATGGTAACTCATGCTGTAATGGGTTTTCCTGATGGAACCCGTGAAGCGGTTCTTGCTTTTCATCAGCTAAAGGATGGAAAAATTATTCGTATGGAGACTGGGGCAACCCTCCTTAAATAGCAAGTGTATCAGTTATTTTAAAAGACGCTTTAGGGCGTCTTTTTTATTCAATATAGAGTCATTTAGATGAAGCAAAATAATCTTTGGCAAGAGACTTCAGAAGAAAAGGTCAGTTTTAAGGCTCTTGATAGCTCCTTGGAATGTGACTTAGCGATTGTTGGTGGAGGTTATACTGGTTGCTCTGCAGCTTTGACTGCTGCTGAGAATGGTCTCTCAGTATCTCTCATTGATCAGCAAATAGGTTACGGAGGATCAGGGCGAAATGTGGGTTTGGTGAATGCAGGCCTATGGCTTCCTCCAGAAAAGGCTGAAAGCTTACTTGGAAAAAAAGAAGGAATAAAGCTTAACGAAGCTCTTGCTCGAGCCCCAGAGCTTGTATTCAAACTTATTAATAAAAATAGTATTCGCTGCAATTTAACTCGCTCTGGTACGCTGCATTGTGCTCACTCACAAAAAGGTCTGAAAGATATTCAAAACCGTCATCGTCAGCTTTCTGAGAGAGGTGCTAAACTGAATTTATTAGACAAAAATGAAACTGAATTATTGACTGGATCACCTTCTTTTTATGGGTCACTTCTAAATGAAAAAGCCGGAACAATTAACCCTCTTAGCTACTGTTTAGGACTGGCAAGAGCAGCCCAATCGAAAGGAGCTAATATTTATGAGTCATCCGTAGCGACTAAAATAGAATTTGAAAACGGTTCATGGATTACTCACACTGAACAAGGATCAATTAAATCTAAAAAACTTTTAATAGCTACGAATGCATATCTTCAAAGCATACTAGGTATACCATCCTCAAAATATACACCGGTTTATTATTTTCAAGCTGCCACCAAGCCTCTAACAGAAGAGGCTATCAAAAATATATTGCCAAAAAGTCATGGATGCTGGGATACAGCCACTGTTATGTCGTCTTTTCGACTAGATAATCACAATCGCTTTATTATTGGAGGTATAGGCAATCTTGGTCAAAATATTTCTAAAATTCATTCGAATTGGGCAAAAAGAAAAGCTTATTCTCTCTACCCTTCTCTTAAAAATACACCTTTTGATTATTTTTGGGGTGGTCAAATCTCAATGACAGACGACCATATTCCAAAAATATATCGAATTGCAAAAAACGCCTATTCAATCTTTGGTTACTCTGGAAGAGGAATAGGCCCAGGAACTCTCTTTGGTAAGTCGATAGCTGAAGCTTTTGCAAATGAAACTGAAGACTCGCTTCCAATGAGACCGAGTAGTAAAAATAACCAAAAGTTTGGCAAAGTCAAAGGAAGTTTTATTGAACTTGGAGCTAAAATAAACCACTTAATTTAAAGTATAAGGCTTATCTATCTTTGCCAACCGCTTTGAATCTTTGTTTGGTAACGTACCATGCTCCTAAGTCTAAAATAGGCTTTGGTGGAAGCCATTGAGGCTTTTCTAATGACAAGCAGTCATCGACCAATCCTTCTTCATTTCCGCAAGCATAATCCGCCATAGCTAAACCAAAAGCTGTACCCTTGGTAATGCCGGAACCATTATAGCAACCAGCAAAATAAAGGTTATTTGATAACCTTTTAAAGATATTCGTTTTATTTCCGGTAACTCCTTCTACGCCAGAATATAGATGTTCAAATGGCACATGACTTAACTCCGGAAATCTATTATCAAATGCTTGACGATGAACTTTTTGCCTTTCTTTAAGCTGTTCTTTATTTAATAAACTTTGGTTATTGTATTCAGCAGTATTTCTAATTGAAATTCTTTTGTCCTCTGTCAGCCTGACGGTTGCTCCGCCGCTATGAAGCGATAAAACTCCCCACGATGATTCACTACCGAGCAGGTTTATCTCGTCCTCAGTCAATACCCTAGTAATACTCCCTGAGAGAGTAACACCAACTACTCTTTGTTTATGTCTACCATTAGCAATAGGTTCATAGTTGCATGCCATAATAACGTTTAAGGCTTTTACAGACGCATTTGGAGTTCTTATTGTATTGATTTTGCCTAGATTAAGCGCTGTGACTGGAGAATTTTCATAGAGCTCAAGGTTATTTGGAAGGCTATCAGCGAGACCAAAAACTAATTTAGCAGGCTGGACTAGGGCCCCATTTTTTACCTTTACCCCTTTTTGATACCAAGAGGTTCCAAGTTTTGTTTTAATTTGATCTTTTGAAAGTTCTGTATGCTCTATATTTCTCTTTTTAAGATAGTCTACAAAATAATCACACTCTAGGGATGAGTTTTGATCGGCAGCCATATGATAGATTCCTGAATCTTGATAGTCGCAATCAATATGATTTTTATCGATGATGGATTTTAAAGAGTTTAGGCCAGTCTGATTAATTCGATCAATCCTTTCATAGTGCTCAAGCTGATTTTTTTGATAGCCACCAGAAAAATGACTATGTGCCACAGCGTACCCAGAGTTTCTTCCAGAAGCGCTTTGCCCAATTTCTCTTGCCTCGAGTAGAACAATCTTTTCATTAGGATTGAGCTCTGCTAGTCTTCTGGCGCATGAGAGACCTGTAAATCCAGCGCCAATCACAAGCCACTTTGTATCTAGTTGAGAGGTCAACTTTGGTCGAGGCTCTCTAGGTTGAATTAAGTCAACCCAACCCTTCGTTTCATGATCAAAGTTAAGGTGATTTTGACTCACAAAAAAAATTAATTTAAGTGATCAATTAAGATAAAGTGATCACTGATTTTTTCAGCCTGCATTAGCCAGCGACCAACCAATTCACTCTGATGTGGTGCAGCAGTTACTCCAGATGAGATCTCATTACCTAGAACTGCCTTAACGGCAAGGGCGACTGAGCATGAAACCAGTTGAGCCATAGCGCTACCGTTATCATTTCCAAGAGTATCCATAAGGTATTGCTTGTGCCAAACCACCTCTTTACCATTTTCAACTTTTAACTCAACGGTTAGAATGACTCGATCAACCTCGCCATCCTTGTATGAATACTTATCCCATAAATCATCACTAATTTCTTTCAAGCGACCTTCTGCTTGAGAAGCGTCAAGAGAGTCAACTTCTGAAAAAATTTCTTGCCATGCATTTTTCCAACCCTTATATCTTAGAGTTCCTCTTACAAATTGTTTAATATTAAGGTCATCATCCATTTGGTATTGCTGAATAAATGGAAGAGAGTCACGATTAGGATAAACCTCAAACTCATCTTTACCCCATGGCATTGGAAGTGGATACAACTCAACAGACTCCCATGGCTTAGTAACTGTATAAATCTCACCATCACGAATACTGACAGAGGTTGACATCAATGCCTTGAGAACGCCCAAGGGAGACCAACTAAACTTATAGCAAAAGTCATTTGGAACATCACTCAGACCACCACAGTAACTCAGAAAAGAGTGTTCATTGTGCGCTGAAAATACAGCTGAATTTTTGTAATCATCAACTAAAGCATGAGACATGCTATGATCAATTCCAGGG
>CAYNES010000015.1:0-15491 GCA_964396315.1 uncultured Piscirickettsiaceae bacterium
ATGCCGCTCCACTTCTTGGAATGTTTGCTTTTGGAAACCTGATGAAAGAGTGTGGCGTCGTTGATCGTTTAAGTGATACAACTCAAAATGCACTGATTAACATCGTTACAATATTTCTCGGACTAGCTGTTGGTTCTAAGTTGATTGCAGCCGAGTTCCTAAAATTGGATACCCTTGGAATTTTGTTGTTGGGTATGGTGGCATTTGCTATTGGCACTATGAGTGGATTATTGATGGCGAAGCTGATGAATGTATTTAGCGAAACAAAAATCAATCCATTGATTGGCTCTGCGGGGGTTTCTGCAGTTCCAATGGCAGCGCGCGTGTCAAATAGAGTAGGTCTTGAATCTAATCCTCAAAACTTCTTGTTGATGCATGCAATGGGTCCAAATGTCGCCGGTGTTATTGGTTCTGCAATCGCTGCAGGTATTATGATTCAGTTTTTAGGGTAGATTCCTAGTCCTTTATTTGTCAATTAGTGGTGCATTCATTTTTTTGGGAATACTGAGGCCCAGTATTGACAAAATAGTGGGAGCGACTGAAAGTTGTGAGACGTCCTCGCTCGCAATCCCTGGATTTGGATGACCAATGTCATAATAAGGGGTCCATCTTTCAATTTGACTGCTTCCGCCATGATTCCCTGTATCGGTAAATCCATGGTCTGAGGTAATCAATATTCGGTAACCTTCATCCATCCAAAAAGGTATGTGTTGAGCCAACTGATCGCTTACCTGCCAGGCTTGTTTAGAGTATTCAACCGAGTTTCCACCAAATATGTGACCAATAGAGTCGCAACTACAAGAATGAATCATTAGATAGTGTGGTTTATATCGACTAACAAGCATACTTGCTTGATTCATTAAATCATGCTCTGAAGGTAATGAAATATTGAATGAAGAATAACCCTTTTCGGAGTAGAAACGCCCATGCTGTATTGCTTTATCAGGGTCATTGACTTCTTGATCTCTTATTGGGATATAGGGGTCTTCATTGTATAAAGTTGAAAAAAAGGAGTGAGCGGCAGCAGCTGTTACTAGTCCACCAGTCTTAGCAATTGTAAAAATATTCTCGCAATTAGATTTACGAAGGTTATCATTTGATGTAATGCCATGCTCTAAAGGCTCAACCCCAGTATGGAGTGTCTCATAGTTTGGAGCAGAAAGAGTCGGTAAAGCTGCTATCATTTTCATTCTACGTGCCTTTTTTGACTCCACAAGGGCTTCTAAAAAACCGCACTGTTCAATCGCGGTCTGATACTTCAGTCCATCAATAATGACCAGTATTACTTTATCTTTCAATGAGGCAGCCATCAGTTAAATCTAATTGTCTTGACATCTTGCCAGCTATTGTTAAGTCATGGGTTACAACTAAAAGAGCTGTATTTTGATTATTATTAAGCTCGATAATCAAATCCAAGACATCCCTAGCATTTTTTTCATCTAAATTGCCAGTAGGCTCATCAGCTAAAAGGCATGCGGGCTCACTAATCATTGCTCTCGCAATGGCAACTCTCTGCCTCTCACCACCAGATAATTCAGAGGGTTTATGGTGAGTTCGGTTTTCTAACCCAACTTTTTTTAAAATATTTTCAGCTTTAGACAAAGCTTCGTTTTGATCCATATCATTGATAAGAAGAGGCAAGGCAGTATTGTAGATTGCTGAAAAATCTTTAAGTAGGTGATGAAATTGATAAACAAAACCAAGATTCTGTGCTCGAAGTTCCGTTCTTTGGTGCTCTTTAAGCCTAGAAATATTAATATTATTGATTAGTACCTCGCCTTCTGATGGCATATCAAGCCCTGCCAGCAAATTTAGCAGAGTAGATTTTCCGCAGCCCGACTGACCTATGATTGCTATTTTTTCATTTGCTTCAACTCTAAAGTCTAGATTCTTTAATACAGACGTTTTTGTGTTTCCTGTACCATAATTAAAACCCAAAGATTGGCATTCGACAATATTACTCATGTCTGAGAACCTCAGAAATATTAATTTTACCCGCACGTTTTGCTGGGTAAATAGCAGCAATAATCACTAAAACAAAAGAGCCTAAAATAATGCTAATGACGTCACTCGGTAGAATTTTTGATGGAAAACGATTGATATAAAAGATATCCTTGGGGAAAAATTGAAATCCGATTATGCTCTCAATTCCTGAAATAACTGACTCAATGTTAAGCGCCAAAAGTAATCCAAGAATAGTACCTATAGTAATTCCAATCAAGCCAATACTGATTCCTTGATAATAAAAAATTTTTACGATTCTTTTCGGAGTCATACCAAGGGTTCTTAGAATTGCAATATCAGACTTTTTATCGGTTACAACCATTACCATCATAGAGACGATGTTAAAGGCAGCTACAGCAATAATCAAAGAGAGAATGATAGCAATCATCTGTTTTTCCAGATTTAATGCTCTTATAAAATGCCTTTGTTGTTGCATCCAGTCAACACCATAAAAACCATCTCCTAAAGATCCTACGACGACATCAGTTATTTCATTCGCATCGAATAGGTTATTGACCTTAAGGCGAATTCCAGAAATTTTATTTCCCAAAGTGAATAAATCTTGGGCATCATACAGGTGTATAAATGCTAATCCATTGTTATAGTCGTTGAGTCCAGCATTAAAAATACCACCGACGACAAAGTTTTGAGATTGTGGTACCAAGACTCCAAGTGCATTTCGAGCTGGAGCAATTAGAGTAATTTGATCGCCGACTCCAGTTCCCATAAGAGTCGCTAGGCCTACACCAATTAATGCAGTGGATTGATTCTCCTCTAGGCTATGTGATCCATATTGAATATCATCTAGAAGAACTGAAGTAGCTGTCTCCTGGTCAATAATTACTCCTCTAACACTGACCCCTTGTGAGGCATTTTTTGAAGTCATTAAAGCAAAATCCTCTACGTATGGAGATGAGGCTATAACCCGTTCATTAGAGTTAATTTTTATCTGAAGTTCATCCCAATTTTCAAGCGTATCATCTGATCCAGTTATATATGAGTGAGAAATTGTATTGAGAATCCTGTTTGTTAATTCTTCATGAAAGCCATTCATTACAGACATCACTGTAATTAATGACATTACTGCCAGAATGAGGCCAACCATTGAGACACCCGAAATAAAAGAAACGAAACCTTTTTTTCGGTTTGATCTTAAATATTGATTAGAAATCTGAAATTCAACACTCATGGTCGGAATATTTTGTCATAATAAATGTTTTTTAAGTAATTAAAGTTATCAAAATGTTGGGCAATCTAAGTTCGATAAATCATAGCAAGTTTGGCATTTTCAACTTTTTACTACTCCCCTTATCATTAGTTTTTTTTATTGTTTCTAGAATACACTTTTGGTTATATAAGTCCAGCATTCTTAAAGTTAATCAGTCAAAAGTCCCAGTAATTGTGGTTGGGAATATAACCGCTGGAGGAACAGGAAAAACTCCAATTGTAATTTCAATTGTTAATTATTTTGAATCAAAAAATAAAAAGGTAGGAGTTGTCTCTAGAGGTTATGGTGGCAACTACTCTCAAGAATCAATGGAGGTTATGTCATCCAGTAGCCCAATTGAATGTGGAGATGAGCCCTTACTAATTAAACAGCAAACTAAAGCAGCAGTTGTAGTATCAAAAAAAAGGTCTAAAGCCGTTGATTTTTTAAATCATAAATATTCACTAGACGTTATTATTAGTGATGATGGTCTTCAGCATTATTCTATGGGGCGTGATATTGAAATTGTAGTGATTGATGGAACTACAAGACTAGGCAATGGTTTATTTCTGCCTTCTGGTCCCCTTAGGGACTCAAAAAATAGACTAAATTCGGTTGATTTTATAATCAATAATGGCTCTTCTCTTGATGGTGAAATCTCAAGTCAATTAGAAGGTAGGAGTTTTATAAATCTAATGACAAACGAAAAGAAAGATCTTGACTTCTTTAAAGGTAAAAAATGCAATGCAGTTGCAGGAATAGGGAAGCCAAATAATTTCTTTTCAATTCTAGAAAGTTATGGAGTTAAGGTCATTTCCAAATCATTTCCAGATCATTACCAATTTGTGGAGAAAGATTTGACTTTTGCCAATGAATATCCAATCATAATGACTTCTAAGGATTGTGTAAAATGTAGCCCATTCGCATCCGATGAAATGTGGTACTTAGATGTAAATGCTAAAATTGAATCTAATTTTTATGTTCAATTGGAGTCAAAGTTGTGATTGACAATGATTTATTAAAAATGTTAGTTTGTCCAGAGAGTAAAGCGCCTCTTGAGCTTGTTGGTGAAGAGTTAGTTTGCGAGAAAAGCAAGTTAGCTTATCCTATTATCGATGGTATTCCAATTCTTCTCGTTGAAGAAGCTAGAAAAATAGAATCCAAAAAATAATGGATTTTTCCATTATTATTCCTGCTAGATATGCCTCCAGTCGATTACCGGCAAAGCTATTAATGGATGTGGGCGGAAAAACTCTTATTGAGCATACCTACTTAAGTGCGATTAAAAGCAATGCTAAGAGAGTGATTATTGCCACAGATGACGAGAGAATAAGGCAAGTTGCAGTAGATTTTGGCGCAGAGGTTAGTATGACTAATGAGAGCCATACTTCAGGCACATCGCGTTTGTCTCAAGTTGTTTCAGAGTTAAACTTTGAGGATTATGAAATCATAGTTAATTTGCAGGGTGATGAGCCAATGATGGCTCCTGAGGCACTTAATCAAGTGGCCTCAAATCTGGCTGACTCTAGAATGAGTGTTGCAACCTTGTGTGAAAAAATTAATTCCCATGAGGAATACTTTGACGAGAATTGTGTCAAAGTTGTATATAATTCGCGCGGTAAAGCTTTATATTTCTCTAGGTCTCCTGTACCAGCATTTCGATCTAGCAGCGATATCGATTTAGATCTCTGCTTTAGACATGTTGGTTTGTATGCCTATAGAGTAGGCTTTTTGAAAGAGTATTCCAAGATGGCTAAGTCCAATCTTGAAATTGCTGAAAAATTAGAGCAGTTAACTTTTTTAGCGAATGGTTTTGATATACATGTTGAGCTTGCCGAGGCTTCAACGGGCTATGGTGTCGACACAGATAGTGATTTAAAAAAAGTAATAAAGGAATTTAAAAAATGAATATTATTGATGGTAAAGAGATTGCAAAAAACTTAAGGTCAAAGATTGCTGACGAAGTAAGCACTTTTGAACGTCCACCAGGTCTTGCAGTCATACTAGTTGGTGAAGATCCAGCCTCAGCTGTTTATGTTCGTAATAAAGAACTAGCCTGTAAACAAGCCGGGTTTTTTTCTGACAAGATTATTAAGTCAGAGAATATTACCGAAGAGCAGTTGTTAGAAGAGGTAGAACGATTAAATAATAATCCACATATTGATGGCATTCTGGTGCAGCTCCCTCTTCCTAAACACATCAATGCAAATAAAGTCATTGAGCATATTTCTCCCCTCAAAGATGTTGACGGGTTTCATAGCGAAAATATTGGTAAATTAATGCAGAACAAGTCTCATTTGAGACCTTGCACACCTAAAGGCGTCATGACAATGTTGGAGTCAATTGATTGTTCAATCGAAGGAATGAATTGTGTTGTTGTTGGTGCATCCAATATTGTTGGAAGGCCGATGGCAATGGAGCTATTAAATGCCAGAGGCACCGTCACGATTTGTAATAGCAGAACAAAGGATCTCCCAGGGAAAGTAAGAGATGCTGACATCGTTGTTGTTGGCGTTGGAATACCTAAAATGGTTAAAGGTGACTGGATTAAGGAGGGGGCAGTCGTGATTGATGTAGGTATCAACCGGTTGGATGATGGTTCACTTGTTGGAGATGTCGATTATGATGCTATCAAAGATATAGCTGGGGCAATAACACCAGTTCCTGGTGGCGTTGGGCCAATGACCATAGCTACATTACTCGAAAACACTTTAATTGCATATAAGCAAAATTTATGAGGTTACTTCTAAAGCTACTTAGAGAGGGCACAGGGAGAATTCTGATTTTTCTTGATTGGGCGATTAAACCCCCAATTGTTAAAAGGGATTCTGAACAACAGAACTTGGTGGATCAAAAAACTGAGTCGCTAAAGCTTTATGAATTTTATGCTTGTCCTTTTTGTATTAAAACTCGTAGAGCGATCAAGAGATTAAGTCTTAATATAGAGACACGTAATGCTCAAAAGGGTAACTTCAGAAAAGAGCTTGAGCATAATGGGGGAAAAGTTCAGGTTCCCTGTCTTAGGATTGATTATGCTGGTGAGGTGAGTTGGCTATATGAATCCAATGACATTATTAAGTATCTAGATAAGCATTTTTAACAAAGTATTTTAGTTAGTTTATGATTTACATCCATGGAGGCAACAAAGAACAACTAGAGCTCTCACAACAATTGTTTAATTTTTGCTGTAATGGTCTATTTCATAAGAATAATCTTCCCACTATAGATCTAACTATTCATAAGGTTGAAGGAGCGCTTGCGTGGACAGATTATGAGGGCGATGGTAAATTCTTCATAGAAATTGAAGAATCACTAGATAAGAAAAAATTTATCATTACCATGTGTCATGAAATGATTCATGTTTGCCAGTTCTTAGCGGAAGTAGAAGTGAGCGAATTATCTGCCTATCACTATGAAGAAAAGCTTGCCGAGCAGTTTTACCATGAAGAGCTAGAGCGCCATGGAAGCGCTCTAGACCTTAATGAAGACTAGGGTAAATATTCGCTCAAATTGTCAATCGAACTCTGCAATTCTTCGAGAGAGTCTGAGGTAATTGTTATATGTCCCAATTTTCTGTTTTCTCGCTCCTTCTTGTCATATAAATGCAGATGAGCGTTGTTAATTTCAAGGATCTTATTTATAGGTCCGCGGTCACTGATAATATTAATCATTGCATTGAACTTATGTTTAACTGTTGTATCGCCAAGTGGGCTATTAGTAATTGCCCTGATGTGATTTTCAAATTGAGAAGTGCTTGCCCCTTCAATTGTCCAGTGTCCTGAATTATGAACTCTAGGTGCAATCTCATTGACAATCAATTCTTCATCTGAATCAAATAGTTCTAGAGTTAGGACACCAACATGATTCATTTCATTTATCAGAGAATACATATAGCTTTCTGCTTTTTTTTGAAGTGACTTTGAAATCTTTTGAGCTGGAGCGATTGTCAATCTTAAAATGCCTTCATGGTGAGAGTTTTCAACTAGAGGATAATATTTTAGATTGCCATCAATTCCTCTAACTGCAATTAGTGAAAGTTCTCTTTTAAAGTTAACAAACCCTTCTAGAATAGACTCAGCACCAGACATTGCTTCCCAGGCTGCATTAATTTGAGATTCTGATTTAATTAAAAATTGGCCTTTACCGTCATATCCGTCTTTCGTAGTTTTTAGAATGGCAGGCAGACCAATATTATTAATAGCTCGCTCTAGATCCGAAATACTTTTCACTAATTCATATGGTGCGCACGGAATATTTAATTGCTTCAGTAGGGATTTTTCTCTGCCCCTATGTTGAGTATGTTGCAAAGATTTATATCCAGGATGGACTTCGGTAGTTTTTCCTATTTCATTTACAATTGTGACATTTGTATTTTCACTTTCATAGGTAACAACATCAGAGTCATCAGAAAATTTTTTAATTACTTCTGGATTATTATTGTGAATAAATGTCTTGCCAAGAAGAGAGGAGGGGTCTTCTTCAGACAAAGCTAAAAACCTCATTTGATGGCCCAGAGGATAAGCAGATAGTGCAAGCATTCTGCCTAATTGACCAGCACCAAGAACACCAATTTTCATAATTTAATTTTTTGGGTTTGGATTGTTTAATACGTTTTGAGTTTGATCTAATCTAAATTTACTAACTCTTTCTCTAACAGCTTCATTATGGTTGCCTACAATTTGGGCTGCCAATATGCCCGCATTCTTTGCACCAGAATCACCAATGGCAAGAGTTCCAACTGGAATCCCTCCCGGCATCTGAACTATTGATAGTAAGGAATCTTGACCACTTAATGCTTTAGATTGAACTGGAACACCTAGGACTGGAACAATTGTTTTCGATGCAACCATTCCTGGTAAATGGGCTGAACCTCCGGCACCTGCAATAATGACTTCGAGCCCTCTTTCCTCAGCAGTTTCGGCATATTCGAACATTAAATCAGGGGTTCTATGAGCTGAAACAATTTTCACTTCATAAGAGACCCCAAGCTCTTCAAGTATTTCTGCGGCATTTTTCATTGTGGGCCAATCTGATTTTGAACCCATAATAACTCCGACTAATGCACTCATTTTTCTATTACTGAAATAATTTAATTAAATTATACCCAAAACCATAAATCTATTAGAGTTGATAGATGAGCGTATCTCTATCAAAGTTAGATTTCGAAGCTTTTTTCCAAAAATGGAAGATGTCCAGACCTTAATATATAAGTTTTGGCTCCAGCATCATCATACCAATGTTGAATTTTTGCTGGTACAAGAGTATCAAGATTGCCCAGTATGCATTTTTTTGGCGTCGATGTATCTTTAAATAACGATCTTAGGTCTGAATTAATAATTATTTCTAGACCATTATTTAAGGCACTTTGAGAGGCTGGATATTGTTGAATAGACTGGTGTAATTCTCGAATTTGAGATTTATTTTTACTTTGGAGGCTCACGAAGCGCTTGAGTGCTCTCGTGCTATCAATTTTTAAATTATTTGAAAATTGGTCGAATACTTCACTCCCTATTCCAAAACTCCAGTTATCATTGTTCACTAAGCATGGACTTGCAGCAACTAAAATTAATTCGTGGAGTTTAATCTTATGGGCTATCAAAATTGACAGTAACCCTCCAAGTGACCACCCCAAAAGAATAGATTTTTCTGGAATAAGCTTGATTATTTCATTGCACCAAGTATCAATTCCGCCATCTAAGTCAGGACTCCTTCCGTGACCAGGAAGATCGATTACGGTAACGCGATAATCTTTCTTATATTTATTTACAAGCTCCTGAAAAACATCGCTATTGAATGCCCATCCATGAAGAAACACAAGGTTTGGACCCTTGCCTACTGTCCTATGCCATAACATCATTTACCCTTTCAAGTAGAGCGTCTATTTGTTCTGTTTTATGGTTGGCTGAAACAGTAAATCGGAGTCTTGCAGTGTTAGGTGGTACGGTTGGAGGGCGAATGGCATGAACAAAAAAACCTTTATCAAATAAGCTATTACTAATTTTTAATGCTCTAGAACTAGAACCAATTATGAGGGGCTGTATTGCACTATTTGACTCTTCAAAATTAAGTCCAAGCTGATTAGACATAGTTCTAAAATGTTTAATGTTATTGATTAGTTTCTCTTTTTGCTCTCCTTGTTTTATCAACTCTAGACTCTTTTGGATTGCATGACAGAGGTTAGGCGGAAGAGCAGTAGTGTATGTATAAGGTCTAGATTTTTGAATTAAAAATTCTATAAAGCCTTCATCTCCAGATACAAAAGCACCCATCACTCCTGCAGCCTTTCCAAGCGTTGCCATATAGATAGAGTGACGAGGAATGATTGGGTCAAAGATACCAAAGCCATGAGCATCATCTTGCATAAAAATAGTATTTGTTTTATCAATAATCTTAGCAATTCCTGAGATATTTGCCTGATCTCCATCCATACTAAAAACATTGTCAGTAACAACTAGGCCTGGACCAGTTTGTTTTTTTATTTTTTTATCTAGCGATTCAAGATTTTTATGAAGATATCGCTGAATTGGAAGTCCAATTAATCGGCTACCATCAATCAATGATGCGTGATTCAATTTATCTTGAATTGCCCAATTAATTTCGTCACGAAGTGCAGAAAAAATTCCAAGATTTGCACTATAGCCCGATGAAAATAACAGCGCACTCTCTTGACCAGTGAATTCTGCCAAAGCCTCTTCTAGTAATTTATGAGACTCTGAATGTCCACTGACTAAATGAGATGCGCCTGAACCAGCACCATATTTCTCAACACCATGAATGAGTGCCTCTTTAATCTTTGGGTGATTTGCAAGTGATAGGTAATCATTAGAACAAAAATTAACAACATCTTGGCCATCAATTTTCATGATAGTGTCTTGTGGACTTTGGGCAATTTTTCTAGAACGCAATAAGTGATTTTTTTTAAGATCACTTATTTTGTTTGAAAAAGTCATGAGAGTGATGTTTGTTAGATGAGGTTTTCCATTGGTGATGATGCGCTGGCGAAGGCTTTTTTCATCATTCTTCCAGCAAGATAAGACTCTCTGCCTGCAATAATAGCGTGTTTCATTGCGCTTGCCATTAAGACAGGGTCATTTGCATTTGCAATAGCTGAATTCATTAAAACGCCATCACACCCTAGCTCCATTGCTTTAGCAGCGTCGCTTGCACAGCCTATACCTGCATCTACTAAGACAGGCACGTTGGAGTTATCTTTTATTAATTTAATGTTAAAGGGGTTAGAAATACCTTGTCCAGAACCAATGAGTGAGCCAAGAGGCATGATTGCACAACAACCAATCTCTTCGAGCTCCTTTGCAACTATTGGGTCATCTGAGGTGTATACCATGACATCAAAGTTTTCTTTTATTAGAGTCTTTGCTGCATCAAGGGTTTCAACAATGTTTGGATAAAGTGTTTTGTCATCTCCAAGAACTTCTAGTTTAACTAGATTTTGGCCATCTAATAATTCTCGAGCAAGAAGGCAGGTTCTAACAGCATCTTTTGCATTATAGCAACCAGCAGTATTGGGAAGTATCGTATATTTTTCTGGAGAAATGACATCAAGAAGACTTTCTTCGTTAGCATTTTGTCCAATATTAGTTCTTCGAATAGCGACAGTAATGATTTCAGAACCTGAATTTTCAGTCGCTAGTCTTGTTTCTTTGAGATCTTTATATTTCCCTGAGCCAACTAGAAGTCTTGAGTTAAAAGTTCGGCCAGCGATAACAAATGGAGTGTCAGTTTTCATAGCGTTATAAGATACCATGTGACGATATTAATAATGAAATATCGACTCGTAATCTTTTCAATTTGAGATGAATTTTTTAAACCGCTAAACCAGCAATTTTTTGAATATCATTGATCGCTTTAGTAATAATTTTTGAAAAGTGAAAATCTGATTCATCTCCAGATTCTGAACGAGACACAAATTCCTCCACCATAAGTTGATAATGGTTACAAGCTGGAAATTCAACTTGATTTCCTTCTTGAAGTCCACCATTAGACCAGTAGGCAAAAGTTTTTTCTGGAGGATTGACTGGAACATCCAGTTTAGCCCACCCATTAGAGCCTAGTACAGTAAATACTTGGCAGAGTGCTGCATCAGCTGAAACGGTCAAGCTAAGTGTCTCCCCATTTGGCCATCTAAGTGTTGCATCAACTTGTTTTTCAGTCTCATATTGACCACACATAGTCGCAACTGCAGAAAGCACTTTAGGCTCCCCCTTAAATAGCATACAGCCTGACAAAATAGCATAACACCCAATATCAAATAATGGGCCACCACCATATTTAATAAGATTTCGAACATTCCCTTCAGACTGTTTAGGATAGCTAAAGATAAAGTGAGATGACTGGTATTTGCCTATATCAAGACTCTGAAGCCAATGCCATTGAGGATGGCTTCTGACCATAAATGCTTCATAGAAAAATGATTTGCTTTCTTTAGCGGCATTCTCAAGCTGTGATAATTCTTTTAGGTTAAGTGCAACAGGTTTTTCACAGAGGACATGTTTATCTGATTTAAGCGCTTCAATAGAGTAGGGCACATGAAGATGATTTGGAAGAGGATTATAGATCGCATCAATTGATGGGTCTTGAATAAGACTCTCATAATCAGTCTCAATGGCATTACCATAAATTTTAGGAAGGGCTGCTTGTCCAGGGTTTCTTCTTCCGACATGAGTAACCTCATGTCCAGCTTTAATTATTGCAGGAACTACATGCTCTCTTGCAATTTTTGCTTCACCTAAAATTCCAAATTTCATGACACTAACTTTTTCATTAATAATTCAATCATACTTATAATTGATGAATGATTTCCATAATAATATTACAATTTGTATTAAAGGGTAAAATGAACTTTAACTAATAACAAACTTAGGAACTGTAATGCCACTCAATGCAATAGAACACCCTCTCATAGCTCATAAGCTTGCCTTACTAAGACAACAAGGAATAAGTACAAAACAATTTCGTGAGTTAGCAAATGAGGTAGCAAGTCTTTTGACTTATGAGGCTACCAGAGATCTGCCTCAAGAGAATCGAGAAATCAATGGGTGGCAAGGTGAGCCAATAAATACCGAGATGTTAACTGGTAAAAAGCTTTCAATTGTTCCAATTCTCAGAGCAGGCCTTGGGATGCTTGACGGTGTTTTAACTCTAGTACCTAATGCAAAAGTAAGTATAGTGGGTCTTTATAGAGATGAAGAAACATTAGAGCCAGTTGCCTATTTTGATAAGGTAATTGCTGATATTGATCAAAGAACTTCGTTAATTATTGATCCAATGTTGGCGACTGGTGGAACGCTTCTTGCAACGATTGAGCTGTTAAAGAAAAAAGGATGTAAAAAAATTATTGGTTTGTTTTTAGTTGCATCACCAGAGGGTCTTGATAGGGTTACAAAATTACATCCTGACGTTGATTTATTTATCGCTGCAATTGATGAAGGCCTGAATGAAAATGGTTATATATTGCCTGGCCTAGGTGATGCTGGTGACAAAATTTTCGGTACAAAATAAATAATCTTGAACAAAGATATTTTCCCTCAAGGCTCAGCATGGATTGAAGGAGAGTTTGTTGATATTTCTCAAGCAAAGATTTCGATTTTAGATTGGGGTTTTTTAAGATCAGACGCCACATACGATGTTGTTCATGTTTGGAAAGGTCGTTTTTTTCGCTTAGATGAGCATATTGATCGTTTCTATGAGTCGACTAAAAGTTTGAGGATGCCGTGTGCAATTGATAGAAGTGAATTAAAAAGTATACTTGCAAGATGTGTTGAGCATTCCAAGCTTAAGAATGCCTATGTTGAAATGATTCAAACTCGAGGTGTGTCTCACAATTTTCAAAGAGATCCTAGAAAAGCTCACCCACGCTTTATGGCATTCGCAGTTCCTTTTGGATGGATTCTTGAGCCTCAAAATTTTGAAAATGGCTTGAATGTAATTGTGAGTGATAGAAGAAGGATATCGCCAGAATCAATAGATTCAAGAATTAAGAACTACCATTGGCTTGATTTAGTATGCGGCATGTATGAAGCTTATGATTCTAATTCTGATAGTGTCATTCTAACTGACGATAAAAATTATATATCAGAAGGCCCAGGATTCAATATCTTTTGTATCGATGAGCATGGGATTAACACACCTAAAAAGGGCATTTTAGAGGGCGTTACTAGACAGACAGTTATTGAGTTAGCGAAAGAAATGAATTTGCCAGTCAGCTTATGTTCGATTTCAATCGATATGCTAAAAAACTCAAATGAAGTTTTTGCTTCATCGACAGCAGGCGGAATTATGCCTATTACCAAAATAGATAAACAGATTATTGGAGACGGATCACCTGGCAAAATAACTAGAAAGCTTCATGAGCTGTATTGGTTCAAGCATGATGACCCGAAGTGGTCAAAATCAGTTAAAGAGTTAGTCTAAGTTTATTTTTTTTAGAGATTTGAAAGCGTTCAGCGCTTTTTCTCTTGAGGCTTTCAGATTTACAATGGGCTTTGGATAGTTATTACCTAAAACAATATTTGCCTCAGCCAATATTTCTTTTGGGGTCTCCCATGGGCTATATAGGAACTTACTTGGTAGGTCTTTCAATTCAGGGATATATTTTCTAATATATTCACCATCTGGATCAAATTTCTCTCCCTGAGTGACAGGATTAAAAATTCTAAAATACGGAGCTGCATCTGCCCCGCATCCTGCTATCCATTGCCAGCTTGCACTATTACTCGCAAGATCAGCATCTACTAAACAGTCCCAAAACCAGCGTTCTCCATGATGCCAATTTAATAGAAGATTTTTAACTAAAAATGAGCCCACAACCATTCTGACTCGATTGTGCATAGAACCAGTAAGCCATAACTCTCTCATTCCTGCATCAACCATAGGAATCCCAGTTTGCCCTTTTTGCCAGGCTTTTAAATGATCTAAATTTTTCTCCCATGGGAATTGATCAAACTTCGATTGAAGATTTTTTCTTGGAAGATCAGGATTAAAATAAAGCTGACTGTAGGAAAACTCTCGCCATCCTAATTCACTTAAGAAATGATCAATATTCTTATTGCTTGCGTCATTTTTTGCTAAATACCAAGCTTGATTTGGCGAAAGTTCTCCAAAATGAATATGAGGTGAGATTTTAGAAACAAAGGGTTTTGATGGGAAGTTTCTACCCTCTTTGTAATGCTTTATACCATTTTCAAAAAATTCTGATAATCTTTTGTGAGCTCCATTTTCCCCAATGTTCCAAAGAGATTGCATTGGAATATCCCATCTGACGGATGGAAGTAAAGATAGTTCATTGAGTTTTAGAGAATTATCTTTGTCACTAAAATAATTAGAAGTATCTGCTTTAGGTAGGGGCTTTCTGAGTTCTTCAGATTTTAAGCAGCCCTTACGATAAAAAGGTGTAAAAACTTTGTAAGGAGTTCCATCATCTTTTTTTATTGTCCAAGGCTCCCAAAGCAGAGATCCATTAAATGTTTTTACCAAAACACCCTTGGATTCCAGTTGAGATTTAATAAGAGTATCTCGCTTAATACGCCATGGTTCATAGCAACGATTCCAATAAACAATATCAATTTTGAATTGATCAATAATCTCTATTAAAGTTTGAAGAGGATCTCCTTGATACAAAGATAAATTCTGATTTAAGTTCTGACTTAGGTCATGAAGCGAGTTATGAAGCCAAAAGCGACTTGCCTCTCCCATAGAAAATTCGCCTGAATTTTGGTCATCTAGGATATATATAGGAATAACTTTTTCATGTTTTGAAGCCTCATAAAGTGCTGGATTATCAGATAAGCGAAGGTCTTGACGAAACCAATGTAATGCTTTTTTAATTTTCATCCCATAATTATAAAAATAAGGTGTGAAGGTTAGATGAAGATTAGGAGTTATTTGATCAAAAAATATGACGGAGAGAAGAATTCTAACCCTCACACGATTTTTGATTATTAGGATTTTAGAGCCAATAGTGCATTAATCGCGCATGAATTAGACCAATCATGCATATATCAAACCAATTTTTTTTGCACTATAAAAATTAAAGCCCATGGTTAGAGTTTGATACAATTGTAAGCCTTTATTCAGCTTTACTGGCTTACTTTTTTACCTCAATTAATACTTATGTCAGTTATATCTTCTCCCCCATCAAGATTTAGCCCTTCTGAGGCTCAACAAATAGCAGAAACTTTATACGGTTTTGAAGTATCAGTTAAAGTTTTGGATAGTGAGCGAGATCAGAATTTTTATTTGAAACGTGAAGATGGCAAGGAAT
>CAYNES010000016.1:0-15084 GCA_964396315.1 uncultured Piscirickettsiaceae bacterium
AAATATCCTTTATCAGTGCTTCAATATCATTTCGATACCTTGATAACTGTGCACGAAGTTTTTTGTCTTGCTTTTCAGTCCTTGAATTTAAAATTTCAACAAAAAGACGTTGGGTAACATCGATATTATGTGAATAAGTTTTGCGATAATTGTTAGCCACTAAATCATCTCTGTGAGTAATGTTTTTAAGAGCCAATTCCCATCCATCCTCTTTCTTCATTATCAACCTAAGGTTTTCAATTAGAGCTTTTCGATTATTAATCCATTGACCATCAACCCTAATCATTTCTTTACTAGCTGCATTTATCAGATCGAGCTGGTCTTTATTCATTCCCCCTATAAAGCGGCGTAAATTCTTTCTTAATCGCTTATAGTTATCATTCTGATACATTTGTAAATTACGACTTAAATATTTGTTTTCACTCTGCAATGTTTTAGTTTGCATCGTCTGAAGAAATTCAACAATTTGATCTTCAGACAAATCTCTAGCCATGGGTATCGCCCACAAAAGCATCCTATCTTCTATTCGAAACCAGGCTTGCTCAACATCATAGGTAATAGCTTCAATTGAATCAAGTTCAATTCTTTCATCAAGAATTGACTCTAAATCTCCAATAATTTCTGCATATTTTGGTAATTCTTCTTCTCTGTGCCATTTAAAAAATGGCTCTAGTAATTCATTTAAATTTTGCCTTTGCTCTTGATTTAAGTCGACATAACTCTCGATATACCATGGGAATAAAAAGTCAATCCTATTATAAATAAAGTTAGTAGTGCTGCATCCAACGAGGAAAACTAATGAAAACAATAATATTTTTTTTGTTATTTTTTTCATATATGCATTAGGGATTGTCGGTATTTTTAAATTTTTATAAAGCTAAAATAACTATTTTTTTCTCATGTAACTAAAAAATATTTCTATATTTATGTTTAAATCATCGCTCAAACCTAAAAACACGAATGAAATGATTAATCAAATCCACAATAAAAACATTGAAAGCGAAACTGTTATAACCTCACCCATTGATTTAAGGCAACAGATCAAAGTCAGCGATCATGGCAAAGATAACATTTTAACGAGTCGTAAAACTGTTGATGAGATTTTTTTAGGTAATGACAAAAGACTTATAGTAATTGTCGGACCTTGCTCGATTCACGACATAAAAGCAGCCAAAGAATATGCTCTTAAATTAAAGTCACTTCAGAATGAAGTTGAGGAGTCAATCTATATCATAATGAGAGTATATTTTGAAAAACCAAGAACTACTGTTGGCTGGAAAGGTTTAATTAGTGATCCAGATATGGATAACTCGCTTGATGTAGAAAAAGGACTGCGTCAAGGACGTGAGTTACTGGTTTGGCTTGCAGAGCAGGGAATACCCTCAGCTACTGAAGCGCTCAACCCAATTACTCCTCAATATCTCGCTGATCTCATTTCCTGGTGTGCAATTGGTGCAAGGACCACAGAGTCTCAAACTCACCGAGAAATGTCGAGCGGACTCTCGATGACAGTTGGTTTTAAAAATGGTACTGATGGTAACTTAAATATGGCTATTAATGCCATTAAAGCATGCTCATCTCCTCAAAGTTTTTTGGGGATTAATGACAAAGGGCAGATCTCCACATTTAAAGCTAAAGGTAATATATCCTCTCACATAATTCTTAGAGGTGGCATGAAACCGAACTATGACAAAGACTCGGTATTAGAATGTGAAAATCTTCTACGTGAAAATGGTTTAGCTGAGAGAATTATGATTGATTGTTCGCATGATAACTCCCATCAGGATTACAGAAACCAAGGCAGTGTAATTGATGATATTAAGAGTCAAATAATCTCAGGAAATAAATCCATATTTGGTGTCATGCTTGAAAGTAATTTATTTTCAGGCAAGCAAAAAATTCTGGACAATAAAGAGAGTATGAAATATGGAGTGTCAGTGACCGATGGATGCATTGACTGGAATGAGACAGAAAATGTAATTAAGAGTCTTAAAGAAGCTAGATAATTATTTTTTATTGGCCAAGAAGCTTAATAACCTTTGAGGCAGTGTCTTTCAAATCAGGAATCACTTTTTTCATTATTGTGATCCTATCAAATAGATTAGGATCAGATTCTAATGTAGATCGTAATGAATCACCAAAACTCCTTCTTAAGACTGTGCCAACATTAAATTTTGTAATGTGGTGCTTTGACAACATTTGAATATCTTTATCTTTTATGCCACTTGTGCCATGAATGACGAGCGGGATAGTGAGTTCTTTTTCAAGTTCATAAAAACGCTCAATATTAATTTCTACAGATCCTGACTCTAGTCTATGAACATTGCCTATTGAAATTGCAAGTGCATCAGGCTTACCCTCTTTTTCCATAGCTAAAGCCTCTGACAAATCAGTTAATTCAGACTTAATATGGTCCCTACCAGTTGCGTAAGGTACGGAGCCTACTTCAGCTTCAACCGATACTCCTTTTGGGTGAGAATAAGAGACAACATCCTTTATAGAAGCAATATTTTCAGAAATAGGCAATTGTGACCCGTCAAACATTACAGAAGTAAATCCAGTATCTACTGCTTGCTTTACTACATCAACTTCATATGTATGATCGAGATGAATACAAACTGGAATCTTGGCACTCTCAGCCATAGGTTTTAACATGCCAATAATTTGATCCATAGTCATAAATTGACGCATATCAAGGTTAATTGAGAGAATAACAGAGGCATTTCTTGACTCAGCAGCATCAATGACAGCTCTTGAGTCTTCAAACCCAAAAACATTGAAGCATGCTACGGCATAACCCTCTTCTCTTGCTGGCAATAGAATATCTTGTAGATTTGCTATCATTATTTAAATTTGTTAAGCATATCTTGCATGCCTGGAATAGTTTCTAGTTGATATGCATACTCTTTTTGATAGTTCATATGCAGTGGCCTCTGACTCTCACCTGCCAAAATGGTAAAGTAATACATCTCAAAGCCAGGGGCAGCAACACAAGGATGGTAGCCCTTATCAAAAATAAAAGTTGATCCGTCCCGGACGTGGTAAACGGGGCCAAAATCTTCACCATCAGGTGTTAAAAACTGAGCACCAAATCCATTTGATGGATTAAATCTAAAATTGTAGACTTCATTGTGTCTGCTCTCATCTGGAAGCATGTCAGTCTCATGCTTGTGAGGAGGAAATCCAGACCATCCACCTTCTCCAACTGTAAACAATTCACTTACTAATAACCTGCCAACTTTGCCAGCTGGATTTTTCCCTAAGATATGTTTAATTTTTCTGTGGGTCTTTGTATCATCAGAACCATACTGAACTTTATCTATATCATTTTGCCTAATCACAAATGCCTCATAAGTTTCATTATGCTTTGCGCCAGAGACAAAAACTTCAGCCTTTCCATTTTGGCAAATCAATCTAGCTTTTGAATTGACAGGAATGTAAACTCCTTCAGGATCACTTTCCCAAATATGATTTCTCTTACCAACATCCTTAAAGGTCTGACCTTCAACTTCGACATCAATAGTTCCAGTCGCAGGAACGATACAGGTTTCATATCCGCTAAGTTGATAACTAAATTCTTCTCCAGCAGAAAGTTTAATTATATTGAAATAGCATAGAGGAACTATCTCACTATTACAATCTACAATAGGCTCATTATTATTCTCAAATTGGGGGATATGCATTTTTAACTCCACTCTGTTTTTGGTTCAATCGATATACTATCTTGCAATGACTTTATTTCTTTATTTGATGGCATTGCACTTGCGCAGCCTTTCTTCGAGACAACGATTGCGGCTGCAGCACTCCCAGCCTCAATTGCTTTTTTCCAATCTCCAAAAGTCATATAATTCATTATTAAATTTCCAAGAAAGGCATCCCCAGAACCATATGGCTTGATAGCCCTTAGTTTATAAATACCAGTTTTTAAACGACAATCACCTGAAAATAAAGTACATCCATTTTCACCTTGCTTTAGAATCATTATCTGATTATTAGACATACACTGCTTAACTTGAATAGTTAACTCATCATTTAGGATCTTAAACTCTTCCTCATTTCCAACTATTACATCTGATAACTTTTCTGCCTTCTGATATGCAGAACGAGTAGTATTCTTATCAGGCCAATTCCAGTGCCTATAATCTAAATCCAACCAAACTTTACAGTCATTCTTTTTTGCATGCTTCATCATTTTCAATACTTGTTTTCTTGAATGGTCATCAATCAGGCTGGTTCCTGTAATTACAAGATTACTACTATTTAAAATTGCCAACTCGGCATTTTCATCAAAAACAACTTGAAGGTCTGCTGGATTATTACGATAAATTACAACCTCACAATCAGTTGGGCGCTCTTCAGCAATTGCGAGGCTTGTTCTTTCGTTGCCATGTGTTGTCTGCATTAAATTAATATCTACACCTTCTTCAATAAGTCGATTCTTAACAAAAAAACCAACTGGATCCTCTGAGAGTGCAGAAATCAGTGCAATGTTCCCTCCTGCTCTTTTCATTGCAATAGCTATATTGCCTCCAGACCCTCCCACATCACTAGCAAATGATTCAGCTAACTTCGTCTTTGATCCTGATGGCTGAGGATAAAGATCAATGCCCGCTCTTCCAACAACAAGAGCGCTCCATTTTCTGGATTTTTGATAAATGATATTTTGTACTTGATTAGACATCAAGCCACTGACCAGAAAGAGCAGATCGATCAATAGCATCCATTACTCTTTCAATTTTTAATCCATCTGAAAAATTAGGCCAAACTGATTGACCAGTTTCAATCGCATCAAGAAGATGTTTTAATTCACACACTTTCACATCAATGTAACCAAGGCTATGGCCAGCATTTGGCAAAAAAGCATCATATGGTGGTTGAGCTGGACCACTCAAAATAGTTTTAAAACCCTCCTGTCTAGGGTCTTTGCTTCGAGTATAAAGCTTAATCTCATTTAAACGTTCTTGATCATGGCATATCATTCCTTGAGATCCATGAATCTCCCAGCTTAAACCGCACTTTCTACCCCAAGCCACTCGGCTTACTCTCAGAGTTCCCTTGATTCCACTCTCAAAGTGTGCCATAGCTGTACAAACATCATCATTATCAACCACAAGCGTTTGCTCTGGATTCTTTGGATCTGATCGCTCTTTATGAACTGTGTCATAATCCCCAACCAGTCGAGTTATTTCGCTTCCAGTCATATAATGAGCCATACTAACTAAATGACACATAACATCAGCATTTGATCCAGTTCCAGATGCCTCACGACTCATACGCCAAGAATGAGGCCTATCTGGATCTGCCTCATTATCCACATCATAAACACCATAAAACCCTATGACTCTTCCAATCACTCCTTCATCAATAAGTTTTTTTGCGCTTTGAATTGCCGGATTTTGAGTATAGTTGTAACCTAATATTGTTTGAGAACTTGATGCTTTTTGAGCAGCTACAAACATTGCTTCAGAGTCAGATAAATTGGTTGACATTGGCTTTTCACACCATACATGCTTTCCAAGCTTTAAAGCTGCCACTGAAATTTCTTTATGTAATGAATTGGGTACACAAACAGAGATAAGCTCTACTTTAGGATCATTCACCAACTCCATCCATGAGCTGGTACATCTTGAGAAACCCATTTCTTTTCTCATAACCTCGGCTCTATCAGGATTGTAGTCACAAATCATTTCAAGCTGTGGCCTTAATCCATCACCAAAAACACTACCTGCAGCAGCATATGCAATAGAATGCGCCTTACCCATAAACGCTGTCCCTATAACTCCTACACCAATTGTTTTCATTTTTTTTCCTCAATTTCAATGCCAAATTTTTTACAGTAACTTTCGATATTTTTATAGCCCATAGTTACATATGTTAATGGATGGGCTTTGGCAGGATCTTGCTCCGCTTCAACAACGATCCATCCTTTAAAGTCATTCTCACCCACCATTTTAAAGAGTCCAGGAAAATCAAACATTCCATCACCAGGAACTGTATAGACACCGTTCAATACAGCATTTAAAAAACTTGAATCAGACTCCAGAGCATCATTTAATATATCTGCTCTGACATCTTTACAATGAATATGAAGAACTCTGTCACTATGTTTTTTATAAACGCTCAAAGGGTCAGCACCTGCATAAATAAAATGGCCTGTATCGAATACCAAGCCTAGATCATTACTAGTCATAGCCATTAATTTATCTACCTCTTCTTCAATTTGGACAACTGTGCCCATATGATGATGATAAGCAAGCTTCATTCCATGAGACAAAGTATATTTGGCTAACTGGTCAAGTTTTTCAGCCCACTCCGTCCATTGATCATCATTAAGAATTGGTCGTTTTGAAAGTGGCGAATCAATCTCCCCATGAACGCAAGAGTCCATTTCACAATAAACAATGACATCGGTTCCCAAGTCTTTCAAAAGTTGCATGTGAGGTGTAATTCTTTCTATTTCTCCTTCAATAGTATCTTTAAGCAAACCACCACAAAACCAACTCGACACAATATCCATGTCATGTTTATTAAATAAAGGTTCAAGCACTGAAACTTCTTTTGGCCACTTGCCGCCTAACTCGAATCCACGATATCCCGCTTGCCTACCTTCTTTCAGGCATTGCTCCACGGTAGTGTCACGACCTAACTCGGGCATATCATCATTAGTCCATGATATCGGACTAACACCAATTTTTACACTCATTCATTTTCTCCAAATTTTTAGTAATATTTAGCCTGCAAGCCTAACTTGCTGGTGTTCCATGAGCCTCAAATTAAACTTTTTTGGACTCAATGCATCCAATAGTGATTTTTTTGTAAGCTCAAACATACTCATACCCTGAAGTTTAGTGTCAGAATTTTGATGCGAATCTAAGTTTGTCGGAAAGGCATAACCATCAGTAGCACAAATAAGAACATTTTCAATTAATCTCGTCGAAAGAGTTTTATTATTTAAATGATTCAATAGGGAAGGATAGATGTGGGTAATAATTTTAATATAATCTATATGTTCCATTGTCTTTCCAAAGGCTGATGAAATCTGAAGCAGATTGCCTATTCTATGAAAATCACTTGTAATATTAGATCCAGCTGCATGAAATATAGCAGGATTAAAAAAAATACCGTCGCCTTTTCTCATAGAATTCTGAACCGAATATTGATTAAAAAATTCACCAAACTTAGGGTCTCTCCAGGTCAAATACCCCAAATCATATTGTTGTGAATAAGGTAAGACAATAGTAGGGCCACTCTCTAGAGGCATGTCAGTATGCGCAACGCCGCCTTGCAAGGTTAAATAGTTTGAAAGACGATGAACTGAAATTGGAAATTTCTCAACGACTTCATTTTCTTGAAATCCTAAATGATAGTCTCGATGAGGCTTCTGCATTTCTCCACCTGGTCTAACGATATTTACCTGGGCTGTCATCTGAGAATTGGGGCCACACCATGATTCAGCAATTATTTTTACTAAATCATTTGAATAGTAGTTTATGAAAGCATCTGTGCTTTCCAAGGCAACTTTCTGAAAGCTATTCCAGATTCTAGTATTGGTCCCTGAAGCGAAGTGGTCATTACTAGAATCACTTTCTATTTCAACGATTTTTTCGAAAATAGCATTACTCTGATCTATCACATCCTTATTGTATAGATTTCGAATAACAAATACACCTGGCCCACTTTCTAAAACATGATGCATCTCTGTTTTTAATTTTTTTTCTTGTTCAATATTGCCTATATATGATTTAAAGTTTGTTGCATCATAAATAACAACATTATTAGAAATTGAATCTGCCAACGGATAGTGCTCTTGAATAGTCTTTTGAGAACAGATTTTAGTTAAAACGTCAAAATCAATATCAGAATCACTGAAATACACTTGCTGATTTGATGAAGAGAATTCTGCTTTCATTACTAGTAAGGCTGATTAGTCTTGGATCTCTTATAAACACTTAGAATTTCATCATTTTTGTCATTTGAGGATACTTCAGACACTGCAACTTCCCACCAACAGCCTCCTTCAGGGCTAATTTTGTGAGAATCAGTCACTATACTTATCACATAAGATTTAGTTGATAATCTTGCTCTCCCAAGCGCTGAAGCTAATTCATTTATATTCTCAACATGCTCCGAGTTGGCTCCAAGAGATTTTGCGTGCAATGCAAAATTAATTTCTGGATGACCATCATCTATACTTTTGCAATCTTTTAACAAATTATTAAATGAACGATTACCAGTTGCATTTTGAAGTCGATTAATACATGAAAAACCTCTATTGTCGAGAACAACAGCAATAATTTTTTGACCTAGCATTACACTTGTAGCTAGCTCAGAATTGAGCATCAGGTATGAGCCATCGCCAACAAGAACTATTACTTCACGTTCTGGCTGAGCCATTTTGACACCGAGCCCACCTGCAATCTCATAACCCATGCATGAAAAACCATATTCAGAATGATAACCACCTATTTGTTCTGTCCTCCACAACTTATGAAGTTCACCAGGCAAACTTCCAGCTGCACAAACTACAATGTCGCTTGCCTCTCCATTTCTTTTTACCTCTCCAAGCACCTGAGCATCTGTAGGTAAATCATCTTCTGTATCAGAAGGGTTATTTATAGACGTTATATCTTCGTAATAGTCATTCCAGCTTGAGGCTTCTTTCTCCGACTCCTTAAACCACTTTTCAGATGCTTTCCAATCAGTAAGCTGTTCATCAAGTTTGTCTATACCAAGCATTGCATCACCCCACAAAGGGCATGCATTATGTTTAATTGCGTCGAATCGCGCTACATTTAATTGGACGAGTTTTTTGTCAGAAAATAAGGCTCTTGATCCTGAAATAAAATCATTCAACCTTGTCCCAATAGCCAAAACTGTATCAGCATGTCTTGCTAGGTTATTAGCTGCATTAGACCCTGTAACTCCAATAGCTCCAACATAGCCGGGATGGTTCCAAGCAAGCGCCCCTTTTCCAGCAGAGGTTTCTGCAACAGGAATTTTATATTTTTTTGAAAATTCTTGAAGTAAGCTACATGCATTAGCATAATGAACGCCACCACCGGCGATAATCAAAGGTTTTTTTGAATTTTTTAAAACTTCAACAGCTCGAGCTAGCTCCTCATCATCAATCTTTATTTTCCGAATAGTATGTACTCTTTTTTTGAAAAATTCCTTAGGATAATCGAATGCTTCTGCCTGGACATCCTGGGGCAATGAAATTGTAACCGGACCACAATTTTCAGGATCTAACAGTGTTTGCATTGCAACAGGTAAGCTATTAATAATTTGTTCTGGCCTCATGATTCGGTCAAAATATCTACTCACTGGCCTAAAGCAGTCATTTACGCTCGCTGTTGGGTCAGAAAAGTCCTCTAATTGTTGAAGCACTGGATCTGGCGTTCGACTTGCAAAGTAGTCCCCAGGTAATAGCAAAACGGGTAATCGATTTACATGCGCTAGAGCAGCAGCTGTGACCATGTTCGTTGCTCCAGGTCCTATTGAACTTGTACATGCCATCATTCTTTGGCGATTATTAGCCTTTGCATAGGCGATTGCTGAATGAACCATACCCTGCTCACTATGACCGCGATAGGTTGGCAATTTATCTTGAATTTCAGTCAAGGCCTGTCCAATCCCAGCAACATTTCCATGACCAAAAATTGCAAAAACACCAGCAAATATTGGTTGAATACCCTCATCGGTATCAATAAATTGGGATGATAAGTATCGAACTATTGCCTGAGTCATTGTTAGTCTAATAGTTTTCATTAATGGATCTCCTCCCTATATTTTTTCCAAGCATTAATCAACTCAATGTAGTTGATAGATACAGAATCAACTAGCTCATCATCATTTATTTTCTCTTGCATCCATAGTTCAGCTGGCTCATAAAAAATCGTTCTACCTACCGTAAAACCCTTACAAATGTTATATTTTGCTGCCACACCAAATGACTCTATAACACTGCCAGTAGGTGCAGAAAGACCTAATAATAATACACCTTGACAGTATGAATCATTTGTATTTATGATACTAGTCACTTGCCTCCAAGAATTATCTTTCATTGAAGGAAGTTTCCACCAGTCAGGCTTTATTTTTAGGTCATAAAATCTTTTTAAAATATTTGGAATAGCGCTCTCATTATCTTCATATTCTGAAGGTGGAATCACTTCAAGCAACAATTGATGCCCACTTTGAAGACAAGCAAGATATAGTTCCTTTATTTTTTGTTCTTGCTTAATTTTAAGTTCATCTGCGTCATCTGGATGGTAGAAAAATAAACACTTAACAGTATGTGTTAGGGGCCAAGATTGTATCTTTGAACCAATAGACTGGTCACCCTCAAACTTAAGAGGCCTTGAACCTGGAAGCTCTACAGGTCTTCCAATCCACCATGACTTTTCAGCAATTGAATTGAGTGCGTCCTCTCCATAAGAATCATCAATTAATACACCAATACTTTTTTCTGAGATATTTAATTTATCAATAGCTTTTTGAGTTGACTTTACGAATAGGTTTTTTAGTTGTTTGATTTGTCGATAATCTACATTATATTTATCAGCAAGATCAAGTAGCTGTTTTCGATGATCAAAAGCAAAGCCAAAAATCTCTTGCTCCTTCTGGCTTCTAAAACTAACTCTATGAAGATGATTTAATGTTAAGTCTTTACTTGGATTTGGTATTTTCGCACCATTTTTTAGATAATATAGTAGCTCTTGCTCTCCAGGAATTGCTGGGGCACAACCATGACGTGATACTACTAATGCGCCCGAAGCATTTGCATAATTTGCACTTTTTTCGAGACTTTCACCTCTAAGATATCCACGAAGAAAACCCGACATAAATGCATCACCAGCCCCCAAAACATTTAGAATGTCCACCTGGTTTCCTTGTATTACTATAAAGTCATCTGTGCTATCTGGAATTTCACTAGTTATAACAGTGCACCCTAGAGGGCCTAATTTTAAAACGATAATGGAATTGCTCAGCTCCCGAATCTTTACTAGCGCAGCTATAGTATCTTCACTTCCACCAGCAATGTGAATCTCTTCCTCAGTACCAACAATAACATCACAATGTGGAAGAATTGTTTGCAAGTGCTGACTAACATCATTGCTTGCAACAAATCGAGATTCTCCATCACCCAACTCTGTTAAGCCCCATAGAACTGGACGATAATCAATATCAACAATGACTTGAGTATCTGAAGCTTTGGCATATTCAATTGCCTTCATACTTGTCTGATAAGTATTATCTGATGAAAAATGTGTTCCAGTGATAAGCAATGATCTGCTACTAGCGATAAACTCTTTAGTGAAATCCTTTTCATTAATTGCCATATCTGCACAATCTTTGCGATAGAAGATAAGTGGAAAGGTTTCTTTATCTTGAATCCCTAAAACCACTAAACCAGTCAATCTCTCTTTATCAGTAATCACATGAGAAGTATCTACCCCAACACTTTCTAACTCGTTCCGAACAAAGCGGCCCATATGCTCATTTCCAACTCGAGTCAGCATGGCTGAATTGAGGCCAAGCTTAGAGCAGCCATAAGCGATATTTGCTGAAGATCCGCCTAAATATTTAGCAAAGCTACCCATATTTTCCAATGTGGATCCAATCTGTTGACCATAAAAATCTACAGCCGCTCTCCCTAAACAAATAATATCAATCGATTTCATTGTTGCTTTAGCATCCACTCATGGTCAGGATGATTTTTAAATATCCATTGCCTTTTGGGCCCAGCCATTACATTTAAATAATATGAATCGTATCCGTGTGGAACTCCAACTGGATGATATCCCTTTGGAACAAGTACAACACACTTATCCTCGACTGCCATTGTCTCGTCAATTGATAAATCATCAGTATAAACTCTCTGAAAAGCAAACCCTTGGGGCGGATTAATTCGATGATAATATGTTTCTTCTAGATATGTCTCAACTGGAATATTATCTGAATCATGCTTATGAGGAGGGTAGCTTGACCAATTACCCGAAGGAGTTTTAACCTCAACTACCAGAAGGCTATCTGCCTCCTCTTGTTCGGGAAGTATGTTACAAATAAATCTCTTATTACTTCCTTCACCTCTAACCTCACTTGACATTTCATCTGGCTTAATATGTCTAGCTGGGAGGTTATTGAACCCTGGAGCAATCGCTATAGCCAATTCCAGTTTAGTTAAAGCGGTAACTTTAATTTTTCTGTTACTTGGCACATATACAGCATGAGGATTTATATCATCAAAAACACTCATTCTCTCTCCAACATTATTAAACTCATGCTCATCAACGCTTATATTAGCAATTCCAGATAAAATTACCAGGCAACATTCATTTAATTCATCTTCCCAATCTAGCGTCTCATTTTCTTTGAGATCATGAGCCTCAAAACCCACAAAATCCCAATTTGCTGATTTTGGTGTAATTTTTTGATAACAACTATCATTACTATATTTTGGTCGACTTAATAATGACATTTAATTTCCTTGTTGATGGTATCCAATTGAAATACATATTGCTTGAACAAGACACATTGTTGCCCCCAAAGACCTAAATGTATGAATTTCAGCCTCATGAATACTAAATAAAAAATCTGCAAGATGTGAAATCGGATTCAACTCAGTATCAGTCAAAAGAATTACCTTTGAATTGGCTTGCTTTGCTGTCTTAACCGCTTGAGTGGTATTTTCGTTGTATGGGTTATAGGTTATAGCTATGAATACGGTTTTTTCGTCAAGCCAATTTGTCAAATTCTCAACTTCATTTGAGTCGATTGCAATGCGGCACTTTATACCAAGGTTATTTAACATATAGTAAAAATAATTGGCTACGGGTTGAGCTCTATTTGTACCACATAGTATTACCTCGTTTGCCTCACATAATGCCAGTACAGATTCTTCTATTAAATCAATGTCAATGTTTTCAGCAAGAAGCTGGGTAGCTACAACATTGCGTCTAGTTACATCATAAAAAATATTGGATGAATCAGTAGCTGAATCACTATCAGTAATCTTCTTTACATCAGTAATTCGCTGCTGATAATTAATTGTTGTTTGAGCAATTCTTACTTTGAATAATGATTGTAATTCAGCAAATCCACTAAACCCAAAGTGCTTTGCAAATCGAACTAATGTTGATGGGTAAACTCCAATATCTGATGCAATTACTGCAAGCGTATTAATAGCAAGATTTTGAGGCTGATCAACGATATAAAAAGCAATCAACTTCATTTTCTTACTCAAGGAAGGATAACTATCTTGGAGTAGATTGTTTAATTCATTAATATTAGAGGGAACCATGGTAATACTTACTGTAAATTTTCTGGCAAGCCAGATTTAAATGATCTTTGTGCAGCTTCTGCA
The DNA here is from genome assembly GCA_964396315.1 of uncultured Piscirickettsiaceae bacterium. Taxonomy (GTDB): domain Bacteria; phylum Pseudomonadota; class Gammaproteobacteria; order PS1; family Pseudothioglobaceae; genus Pseudothioglobus. The sequence goes on from CAYNES010000016.1 coordinate 13,364, forward strand.
ATTCTTAAAGCGAGCACTCCGTCTGCAATATCCACACTTGGCTTAACTCCCAAATAATAAGATTCCATGAAATGGATTAATTCATTATGGTAAGCCTTTTCATAGCGTTCTAAAAAAAAGTGCTGCGCTTTTGCCTGATTAATTCCATCAGCGTTGCTGAGGACCACTTTATCTTCTAACTCATTTTTGACCTGGAGCATGCCTTTCTCACCAAAAGCTTCAATTCTTTGGTCATAACCAAAGGAAGCTTGGCGACCATTGAGAATAGTGACTATTGCACCCTTTGTCATATTCATTATGACACTAGCAGTATCTACATCTCCCTCATTTTTAATATCTTCATTGTTAGCTTTAGCAGAAACATAAATACTTTCAGGCGTGTCATTTAAAATCCAACAGGCCATATCAAAATCATGAATCATCATGTCGTGAAAAAGCCCCCCAGAGCTTTGAATATATTCCATTGGAGGTGGAGAAGGGTCATGAGAGGTAATCACTAATGATTGAATAGAACCAATTAAATTTGAATCTACTTTGCTCTTTAAGCTTGCCATGTTTGGATCAAAGCGTCTATTGAATCCAAGCATGCATACAATCCCACTCTCCTCTACCAATTTTGCACAAGATTCAGCTCTTTCAAGACTAAGATCTATTGGTTTTTCACAAAAAACAGGCTTACCAACTTCAGAACACTTTTCTATTAAATCAGCATGAGTTGCTGTACTACTTGCAATAATATAAGCATCAATATCAATATTATTGAATGCTTCATCTATGCTCAAAACTTCCGCACTATATTTTTTTGCAAGAGCTTCAGCTGCTTCTTGATTAACATCCACTATGGAATGAAGGGCTGCATTTTTTTCACTCGCAATTGCAATTGCGTGAACAATTCCAATTCTTCCAGCTCCAATTAAACATATCTTCATAGCATTAAATAATCCAATTTAACCAAAAACTCACTTGAATTTATTCTCTATCTTTAAGTTCTGAGAGTTCTTTATTTCCAGACATCATAAATTGCAATTCTTCATAATTAATTTCACCAGCTTTAGCAGTCCCAAGTGTTTCACCCCTTGATAGCACTGTAAATTTATCGCCAACTGCTAGTGCATGGGAAACATTATGTGAAATGAATACAACCGCAACTCCTTTTTCTCTGACTCTTTCTATCGTTTTTAAAACATTTGAAGTTTGGTAAACGCCAAGAGCAGATGTAGGCTCATCGAGTATCAATATCTCTGCACCAAAATATACTGCTCTTGAGATTGCAACTGTTTGCCTTTCACCACCAGATAGGGTTCCTATAGACTGACTTGGATCTCTTAACTTAATTCCAATCTTATCCATTTCTGACATCAAGATAGAATTACATTTCTCAAAATCCATTACAGTAATTGGTCCAATTTTTTTTGTTAACTCACGTCCTAACCAGAAATTTCTGGCAACAGACATTAATGGAATCAAAGCTAAATCTTGATAAACAGTAGCAATACCTGAATTTATAGCATCTCGAGGCCCACTGATTTCAACTGGCCTTCCTTCAATCTTAATTTCACCTGATGTCGGCTGGTGAACTCCAGACATTATTTTTATTAAAGTCGATTTTCCTGCTCCATTATCTCCAAGCAAGCAGTGGCACTCACCTTTCTTAATGGAAATTGAAACACCTTTAAGGGCATCTACGTTCCCAAAGCTTTTATGAATGTTTGAAAGCTCCA
>CAYNES010000017.1:0-7324 GCA_964396315.1 uncultured Piscirickettsiaceae bacterium
ATTTGTAATTAACGTTTGAAAGCGCCGTAACGTGATTTAAACTTCTCAACACGACCAGCAGTATCCATAATTTTTTGCTTTCCCGTGTAGAAAGGATGGCAGCTTGAACAAACGTCAAGGTGTATTTCGTCTTTACTTGAAGTTGAGCGCGTCTCAAATGAGTTTCCGCAGCTGCACACCACTTTAATAGTTCTGTATGAAGGATGAATATCTGTTTGCATAACTTTATATCTTCAAGTTTCTAAAAAGAGATGAATTATATACTATCTCTCTTCTGGGGTAAATGTTTTAACACTTAATGCGTGAAGCTCTCCACTCTTGATTTCTTCCTTGACTAGCCCTAAAACCAATCTTTGTCTTTGAAGTAGAGATAATCCATCAAATACCGGAGAGACAATAATCGCAGAGCAGTTACAGCCATCGCCCTCCATGCTGACTTGTGAGTCCTCTATACCTTTCTCTAGCTTTGCCTGAACTTCTTCTAACGTCATAGCTTACTGTGTTGAATTTGTCATCTTATTATACGCTCTATGCACTAAATATACCTTTAAGGGCAAAGAAAAATAAAATCGACATTGCAGCTCCTGCTGGCAAAGTAATAATCCAAGATAAAAAGATTTTATTAATAACCCTCAGATTAAGTGATGCAAGACCTCTTGCTATTCCCACGCCCAAAACTGCGCCAACAAGCACCTGAGTCGTCGACACAGGAAGGCCAGTATACGATGCGAAAACAACGGTTGTTGCAGCAGCTAGTTCAGCAGAAAATCCTCGGCTTGGTGTGAGCTCGGTAATATTTTTACCTATGGTTCGCATGACTCTAAATCCAAAAGTTGCAAGACCGAAAACAATTCCACCGCCTCCAATAAGTAGTATCCATGACGGCAAAACACTTTTTGATACGATTTGACCGCTTGACTCAACAATACTGTAGACTGCTGCCAATGGCCCAATGGCATTTGCAACGTCATTCGATCCATGAGCGAAAGCCATTGAACAAGCTGTAATCACCATCAAACCACCAAAAAGTTTCTCCATATTGGCATAAGAGAAGTCACTATCATCCTCTGGATTTGTTTTGATTCTTTTCAGAATGATTGCAGCGATAACAGCCGCCAATATTCCAACTATGCCTGCAATCATCATACTTGTTGGCAAATCTTTGCCAAGGTGTTTTAATGACTCAACATGTTTAAGCCCCTTTAATAGTGTCACCAAAGAGAGCACGAAACCAACAAAAAATACATAAAAAGGGAGGTATTTTTTTGCATTTTCTAATGGCTTTTCAGTATCAATTACAAGGCGCTGAAGACTTTTAAAAATAATAATTGCCATGGTTCCTGCAATAAGAGGAGAGACCACCCAGCTCGCAATAATAGCGTAGACCTTGCCCCATGAAACCGCCTCTACTCCAACTCCTACAGCGCCAAAACCAACAATCGCTCCAACAATTGAATGAGTGGTTGAGACGGGCCAACCCAGTGATGATGCGATTAAAAGCCATGTTGCAGCTGCCAAAAGTGATGCAAGCATTCCGTAAACTAATAATTCAGGATTGGATGTAAATGCTCCAGCATCAAGAATGCCCTTTCGTACTGTTGCTGTGACCTCTCCGCCAGCCAGAACAGCACCAGCAAACTCAAAAATAACAGCAATAATGACTGCCTGCTTAAATGTTATAGCGCCAGAACCAACTGATGTGCCCATAGCGTTAGCTACGTCATTAGCACCAATACCCCAGGCCATAAACAGGCCAAATCCTATGGCTAACATGATAAGAATATCACTATTTTGAACGATGATTTCCACAGCGAACTCCTATTTTGTCAGCATAACTTCGAAACGCGACCCCACCTTTTGAGCAGCGTCTGCAGTCTCACCGAGCCACTCAATAGCTCGGTAATAAAACATTACATCAATAGGCGGTAATGACGCCTCAAGCAAGTAAAGCTTGTTCCTAATTAACTCTTGAGCAACATCCGTTTCATGCTCTAATTCGTTAACCTTCTTTATCATCTTGTCAACAATTTTGCGTTCTCGACTACTAAATGCAGTCTCTAAGAGCTCATCTAACTCATTAATGGCTACTAATGCAGCAGCTGAAGTTTTGATACATAACTTGGATAAATCTAAAAAATCATCCGCAAATTCTTTTGGAAAAACCATTTTCCTTGACATCATTAGACCTGCAAGATCTTTTGTAATATTAGCAATTGAATCCTGAATTAATAATACATCTAATAAATCTCTTCTAGAAAAAGGCATCATAAATGTACTAGGAAGGTTCATTCTTAATTTTTTCTTCAGCACATCCGCTTTTTGCTCTTTTTTACCAATCGAAACATGCGCTAATTGAGCCTTTTCCCAATCTTCAGAGTTAGCAGCATTAGCAAATACGCCAAACTCTTTGAGACACGAGTGTACTTGTTTCATATGCTTCTGTAATGGACTTATTGGCGACTTACCAAATAAGCTTGTGATATTGTCTTTTGGACTCATAACTCTAATCTACTCCATATAGTTTAAAGGTTTACAACACTACAAAAAAACAAAACTTTTTTAACAATTGATGTCAAAAATGTGCATTATAAATGACCATATTTGAATGAATGTATTTTTTTGTCACCTGGGCCAACTATAGTTAATAATATTCAATACTGTCATTATAACTGACAAAAAAAACTATTCATATCAGGCTTAATGAAAACACTTATTTGTTTTGTGGTTGAATATTTCTCAATCATTCTCAATTAATCATCAACAACATAGGTATTGATGAAAGGCAATAAGTTTTCTTTTATCTGTTCGAAGCAAAGTTCAAATGCTTCGAAATCTTCGCCATCTGGGTCATTAAACCCCATATGAGTGACAGGAATATTGCTAGGGAATACTGGACAAGTTTGGCTTGCATTCTCACAAACAGTTATAACCAAGTCAAAAGGAATATGAATAATGGACTCTATATCTTTAGAATGATAGCTGCTTTTCCACATTTCATTTTCTTCTAATATTTTTTTGGCCTTAGGATTTACTTTACCGCTTGCAGAAACGCCACTGGAATATGCTTCAATTTGACCTTTGAATCTATGATTAATAAGCGCTTCTGCAATAATACTTCGACAACTATTTCCTGTACACAAAACCAAAACCTTTTTATTCATCAACTCAACCTAATTATCTGATTTAAAGACTTTTAAAAAAACCATTGATGCCAACATAGCTCCTAGACAAGTAGCTACAATATATACCCATAGGTGCTCAAGGTTTCCGCTAACAATTGCAGGGCCTATGCTTCTTGCAGGATTCATACTTGCTCCTGTTATTGGTCCTGCAAACATTGACTCAAGACCAACTGTAAGTCCGATTGCCAAGCCGGCAAAATCTTTCGTGGCTTTACCATGCACTGCTGATGCACAAATGACGATCATCAAGATAAAGGTCAAAATAAATTCAAAACCAAAAGACTGTGATACGGTGCCAGCGGGAATAGTTGCGCCTAAATAGCTAACTTCAGATACGCTATTAAAATTTTCTGATAAGAGATAGTAAAGGCATAAGCTTGCTAGCACTGCACCAATTACTTGTGCTGTAATATAGGGGATTACATTTTTCCTGTGAAATTCACCCATTGACCAGAATGCGATAGTCACAGCGGGGTTAAAGTGAGCACCTGAAACATGAGCGAAACTATATATCAATGCAACAATTACAAATCCAAAGGTTAGTGCTATACCTACATGGCCAATTGCTTGAGCGATATCATTAATCATGATAGCGCCGGTTCCTGCAAAAACAAGAATAAAGGTTCCAAGAAACTCTGCGGTTAATTTTTTATACATTGAATTATTGAATCATTTGATGAAATATGATGGCCAAATATCATAAACTTGAAATATTACAGGCATATTACAAAATCTTTTTTAATTTGGTGTCTAAATGCATAAAGGGTAACATTATACAAAAATTTAAAAAATTAACCCAATCATTATTTCTTTTCGAAGTGATTTTAGCCATTTATTAAGATGAATACTGCCATTATATTAGCCGCTGGTCAGGGCACAAGAATGAAATCAAAAACTGCCAAGGTGCTCCATAAAGTTGGCAATAAGTATTTACTTCAGCACGTCATAGATGCCTCTAAAGAGCACGTCGAAAAAATGAATGTCATTGTTGGCCATAACTCACAGTCAGTCCAAGAGGCAATAGGAGATAGTAAGGTTAATTGGGTGCTGCAAAAAGAGCAGCTAGGAACGGGTCATGCGGTTCAGCAAGCGATTCCTTTTATCAAAGACAACTCAATGTGTTTAATATTATATGCCGATGTCCCGCTTTTAAAACCAAAAACAGTTGAGCAACTTCTCAGTAAAGCTCAATCCTCTAGCTTTTCACTTTTAAGTGTAGTTCTTGAAAACCCTTTTGGATATGGCCGAATAATCAGAGATTCGAGTGGCTCCATACAATCCATAGTTGAACAAAAAGATGCAAATCAGGATCAGCTCAAAGTTAATGAAATCAATACTGGAATCATGGCTATTAAAGGTTCACTATTGAAGAAGTATTTAAATGAATTGCTGCCTAAAAATTCACAGGGAGAGTTTTATCTAACTGATATTGTTGAAAAAGCTGTCAAAGATAATGTTAATATTGCTTCATTTATATGTGAAAGCGCCTCCGAAGTCATGGGTATAAATGACAAAAAACAACTGTCTCAAGCAGAAAGAGCCTATCAGATAAGTCAGGCTGAAAATCTCATGTCCTCAGGCCTAACGATTATGGATCCCAACCGTTTTGATTGTCGAGGTCATGTAAATTTTGGTAACGATTGCGTTATAGATATAAATGTAGTATTTGAGGGCAACAATGATTTAGGAAATAATGTTGTAATTTCGCCTAACTGCATTATCAAAGATTCAAAAATTGGTGATAATACTCATATCTTGCCAAACTCAATTATTGAAAATTCGACCATTGGAGCAAACACTACTATTGGTCCTTTTGCACGGATTCGACCCGAAACAAGCATTGGGAATCATTCAAAGATTGGTAACTTTGTTGAGATCAAAAAATCTACAATCAAACACAATTCGAAAGTTTCACATCTCAGCTACATAGGAGACAGCAAAATTGGAAGTAATGTGAATATTGGAGCTGGTGTCATTACCTGTAATTACGATGGCTCCAATAAACATCAAACTGAAATTAAAGATGGGGCCTTTGTAGGATCTAATAGTCAATTAGTAGCCCCAGTAACTATTGGTAAAAACGCAACGATTGGAGCGGGGTCAACAATTACTCAAAATGCTCCAGATAATAAACTCACTCTGAGTAGAAACAAGCAGTCGACCATAGAGAAGTGGAAACGACCTAAAAAGAAACAATAATTTAGGTCATAATGCTAAAACTCCCTAAAAATGTATGGATTCTGACTGCATGTCAGTCATTATTTATGTCGCTCAGTGTTTTCATGGTTTTCGTGGCAGGAATCATTGGGAGTGAACTCTCTCCAACAAAAAGTTTATCGACCCTACCTATTGCAACTATCGTTGTTGGAACAGCCTTAAGCGTTATTCCAGTAATACGTCTCATGTCAATATTCGGTCGAAAAAAAGTTTTTTTAAGTTCATGCATATATTCAATAGCACTAATTGGTCTATGCATTTTTTCTGTCTCAAAAGAAATATTCTTTCTTTTTAGTTTTGCTAGTTTTTGTCTTGGCGCTACAGTTGCAACAATGATGCAATTTCGCTTTGCAGCTATCGAGAGTGTAAGTCCGAAACAAAGAGTCTCAGCAACTGCAGTGGTTCTTCTTGGTGGCTTAATTTCTGCATTCCTCGGAACAGAAATTGCAACTATTGGAAAAAATTTATTTGACACTGACTTTGTTGGATCGTTTGTACTATTAGCAATTCTTTTCATAGTTGCATTTGTATTAATGGCCTTTTTTGAGCCCGCTGTAACATTCAAGGAGCAAATAGATCAGTCAAAACGATCCTTAACGAACATAGTTCAGCAGGGTTCTTTTATTGTTGCAGTCTCTGCTGCAACGACTGGATATGTTGTCATGAGTTTTATTATGACTGCTACGCCTGTAAGTATGCACGTTATGGATGGACATTCTCTTCATCATACTAAGCTCGTTCTTCAAAGCCATGTTATAGCAATGTTTCTGCCCTCACTTTTTACGGCCTATATAGTCAAATATATTGGACTCACAAGAATGATGTTGCTAGGAGTTTTATTACTATTTTTCTCGGTATTCATAGCTTTTATGAGTCATGCGCTGATAAATTATTGGTGGTCTCTTGTTTTACTTGGACTAGGATGGAACTTCCTTTTTATTGGTGGAACAAATCTTCTACCTCAGTCCTATAATGAAAATGAGAAGTTCAAGGTCCAATCGACTAATGACTTCTTAGTTTTTGGTTTTCAGGCATTTGCCGCACTCTCAGCAGGATGGTTTGTCTTCAATTTTAGTTGGGAGGTTGTTCTCTTATCAGTTCTTCCACTTCTATTTTTACAACTCCTTGTGTTACTATGGTGGTTTTTAAAAAAACCCAACTAGTCAGTTTTTTTGTATAAAATTCAAAAAAAATATGGAGCAAAGGATGTTTAAAGTAGAACCATTAACACCCTCAATAGGTGCCGTAATTTCGGGAGTATCACTTAATCATTTAGATACTGAGACCGTTGATCAAATCTATGAATCGCTGATTAAACATCAGGTGGTTTTTTTTCGAAATCAAGAACTTTCGCCAGAATCTCATATGATGCTTGCAGAAAGCTTGGGTGAAATTGATCCAGGACATCCTGTCTACCCTCATGTTGAAGGTTATCAAAGCATTGTTCTTCTGAGAAACGATGCAAACAATAAGCCCGATACCGCTGACTGGCATAAAGATTTAACCTTTAAGTCGAACCCTCCTTTTGCAAGTATCCTGCATGGGGTCAAGGTTCCTAAATTTGGGGGTGATACTCTTTGGGGAAGTATGAGTGCGGCTTATGATCAATTACCAGAAGGCTGGAAGGACTACTTAGAGAATCTTGAAGCCATACACGATATGGGAACATTCAGAAATGACTACCTGAAAGAAGGTGGCGTTGAATCTGTTAATGATGCTCTTAAAGATGTTGGTTCTGCAGTTCATAAGGTTATTGAAACTCACCCCGTATCGGGTCTCAAATATATTAATGTCAATCAATCATTTACTCGAAATATTGTTAATGAACATCAAGGTCCTAGTGATCATATCTTGCAATTCTTGTATCAACATATTAATAAACCTGAGTTTCAAGTGAGATTTCACTGGGAAGATAACTCGGTTGC
>CAYNES010000017.1:7424-14290 GCA_964396315.1 uncultured Piscirickettsiaceae bacterium
TTGTATGGTCTTGCGGTCAAAAGACTTTTATAGCCACCCCAGCTAAACCCGAGCGCAAACATTTTAAGAGAGTTTACAAATGTAGCGATTTGCTCAGCTGAATACGCCTCTTTGAATGTAAAAGAGAATAATCCGGATGCTCCTAAAAAATCTCTCTTCCATAAAGAGTGCTGAGGGTGTGATTCCAATCCAGGATGAATCACACAATCTACAATGTCCTGAGTTTCTAGCCAATAGGCAATCTTGAAAGCAGACCTCTCGTGTTCTTCTAATCGAACTTTAAGAGTTCTTAGGCCTCTCAATGCGGAATAGCAATCTTGAGGATTAGTATAATTTTCAACTGTGCGAAAATAGTTTGCAAACTCATCAGCATATTCCTCATTAACGGTTGCACAACCCATCAAAACATCAGAATGTCCACATATATACTTCGTGACTGATTGAATTGCAATATCAGCACCCAAATCTAGCGACTTCAGATACAGCGGTGTAGCCCAGGTACTATCAATTATTATCATTATTCCAGCTTTTTTAGCAGCCTTCACAATTTCCAATATATCTTGAATCTCAAATGTATTTGAGCCAGGCGACTCTAGAAAAATAAGTTTTGAATTGTCATTAAAATAATGACTAATTTCCGTGCCAACATTTGACTCTATATGAGTTGTCTTGACATTATATTTAGAAAGGATATTGTGACAAAATCTTTTGGTTGGTCCATAGGCATTATCACAAAGCAATATCTCGTCACCACTTTGAGTGAATGCCATAAGAGTGTTAGTTATTGCATTAATTCCTGACGGAAATGCATAAGTTCTGTGGCCATTTTCCAACCTACAGATAGCCTCCTCAAAAGCTTTCTGTGTTGAAAGCCCATGTGTGCCATAATCTACACCAGGATATTTGCCCTCAAGAGCCAACTGCATGTCCTCAAAATTTTCAAATAAAACAGAAGATCCACTTTGAATATCAGGGTTAATTGTTTTTATTTTTCGACCTCCATACTTCTGAGTATAGTCAGTCCAGCCAACGTTATTATTTTGCTTAGACATAGAAATAAATGTTTAAAGGATTGGCTGCCATCATAGGAGGAATTTAATACTTTGTCCAGTTATTTCCTCAACTTTTCATTAGACCATTATTAATTGACTTTCCGCAGGACAGTAAATAGCTGCCCGAGAAGGAAGATCAAAAAAATCATTCAATACTTCCTTATATTTTTCAATCTGTGATTGGTGTGAGAGCTTTTGCCGCTCTTTAAATTCATCTAGAGTTTCATCCTTATTAAGCGAGGCTGTCTTGAAATCTATAATCCATAAAATTCCATCATCAATAAATAATCGATCGATAATAACTGATTGCCTAGCGCCCCTATACTCTGCCTCGACTTCTGTTGAATCTCTATATTTGAAAATCCATTCAAAATTATTATCATGCTTTGTTTTTGAGAGTATGTCTAAAATTGAATTTGTGAATGATTTCAGCAATTTTGATGGAACACCCTTTTCTTTTAACCTTGTTTCAACTGTTAGATGAGAGGGACTAAATTCTCCATGCTCCAAATAATGGTGAACAATTGTGCCAAGAACGCCTTGATAAATCAAATCGAAAGTTTTTGGATAATTTTTTAGTTCATTATTTTTGCGAATGCTTTGATTTGAAATAGAGTCTAGTGCTTTGACTCTTAAAAGTTTTGGAGCACTGCGTTTTCGTGAATCTTGATCAATTAAATCACGATCGAAATTTAAGTCTAAATCCTCCTCATAATGCTCACCCAATAAAGACAGAAATGACCCTCCTGCAGCCTTTCCACTTTTTGATATGCTACCCAATAAATAAACTTTGTTCTTGGCTCGACTCATCGCTACATAAAGAAGCCTCATTAATTCAAAATGCGATTGCTGCTTTTTTAAATATTGCAAATAAAGGTAGGTCTCATTCTCTTGACTTTCATATGAGGACTTGATTGGAGACAATAAAACCTTATCCTCTGGAAATTCCTGAATTTGCATTATAGGGAGGTTGTCACTCCTGCCTTTTTTGCCAAGTCCTGGAATGATAACTGTATCAAACTCAAGACCCTTCGACTGATGAACAGTCATTAACTTCACATTTGACTCATGGGATGGCGCATACATATCTTGGAGCATTGACTCAATCGCTCGAATATTTAGGCTTTGATTCATCTCACAATGACTCAACAACTCAAGAAACTGGGTTTTTATTGTTCTTTCAGTATTGTTGAGTTCATCATCATTGAATAGCTGACTCAATACATAAGAGAAACGATCAACATACGAAAACCTACCCTCAGAAAAAATCGCATCCCTTGTTGCTAGAAAGATATGCCGGCCTCTCTTAATGCCGTCTGGACTGACGCCTTGTATAGAATCTAAATTCATCAACTGAGTAAAAATTGTTTGATCACTTGATTGGCTGAAAACTAGCAAATCGCTTAACCGTAAGCCACACCAAGGCGACCTGAGAACAGATAGCCACGCAAGCTTGTCACCTATACTTAAAAGGGCTCTTGTCAAGCTCAACAAATCTCTTGTAAACAAGTTTGATCTTAAGGTTTCAGTTTTAAAGGACTCAAAATTTATATCGTTTTTTTGAAGAATTGAAGAAATTTCTTTAAGGTGAGATCTTGATCTAACAAGAACGGCAATCTCTTTCTTAGAATCTTCTTCAAGCGATTGATTAATAATTCTATATACTTCCTCAGCCTCCTCTAAATCACTATTCTGCCCAAATGGGTAAAATGATACAGCTTCATTTTTCTCCAACTTAGAAAATGAAATTGAATCAGAATATTGAATTGCTCCTTTAAGCAAGTCATTGTTCTGCGGAAACATTTTAGAAAAAACTTCATTATTCTTTTCGACAATACTTTTATTAGATCTAAAGTTTGCGTTTAATGTTAAAGATTTAATCTTAAGACTGCCAATTCCATTTTGAACAACATTAATAAATATTCCAACCTGAGACTCTCTAAATTTATAGATTGACTGCATTGGATCACCAACCAAAAACATAGTTCTTCCATCATCTTGCTGCCAACCTTCAATTAGTCTTTCAATTAAATTTAATTGTGAGTAAGAGGTGTCCTGAAACTCATCAATTAGGATGTGCTTAATTTGATAGTCCAATAATAATGCGATATCACTTATCTCTTCTCGACTATCTAGTGCACTTATTGCCTGAATATTGACCTCTGAAAAGTCTTGCAAACTTTCCTGATCAAAAATTATTTTTAGTTTTGCAACGCTTAACTTTAAAACTTGAACAATGTCCGAAATAGATTTTTTTATAGAATCTGGAAGATTAGCGCTTGGCAAATAATCTAAATTAATCAGCAGCTCTTTAAACTTTATTTTGGAGTCGAGTCCTCCTAGGATTTCCTTAAACTTGGCCTTCTCTTTATTTAGTTGGACAGGAAAACCAGTTTTTGCATCGACCCTCTTTCTCCAGTTTCTATTAGTTTTTGTTATTAAGAGTTCAGAAATGATTTTCCATTCCTCTAAATTACTAGCTTCTACCCCAGGAAGACTTTTAATTTTTGATATATCTTTTCTTTTATTGTTTTTTAGAAGATAAAAAAATTCAGGACTAAGTGCTTTTTCTGCCTCAGCTGTTAGGGCTTCAAGATGCTTAGTAATCAACTTACTAGAAAAATCTTCTAAATGACTAATATCTAGAGCGCCACCTGCATATATTTTTGGAAGCCACTGCTCTCTTTTTGCAATCATTTGTTCAATCAGGCGATAGAACCTATCAATGTCATTGTCAAGATAAAGCAAAACTGACGAGATAATTTTTTGATATTCGTTATCCTCTATCAAAAGTAACGTTTCTTTTGCAGCCTGACGATATATTTTTTCATACTCGAAGGAATCAACCATCGTTCTTGGTGGTATCAGTTGGCTTAGAGATGGAAATCTAGATACGATTAGATTAGATAGTGAATCAATAGTGATAATTTTTAGACGAGATGGGTGATTCATAAGATCCCAACCTCTCCTTTCAGATTGTGTTAAAACCTTGCTAGCAAGATCAAAGGTTGTTCTTTGGTATGCTTTCTGGGGTGGCTTTTTTGTTGCTCGATTTAGTGAACTAATAATGCGATGCTTTAGCTCATCTACCGCCCTATTTGTGAATGTCATAACAAGGATATTTTCTGGCTCATCTGAAGAGCCAAGTAACTTCAAGTATCTTTGTGTTATGAGTTCAGTTTTTCCAGAACCTGCAGGAGCTTGTACAATGAATGAGCCACTTAAATCTAATGCTTCAGCTCTTTGTTTTTGGTCATTCACATTGATTCTGGAGCACCTACCCCCAGAATTGACAGTCCATTTATGAGTATTTGTCGAGTAGCATGGATTAGTGATAAACGTGCCTGCGTAAGATTTTTATCATCCACAATAAACTTGCAGGCATTATAGTAGCTATGAAAATGAGTTGAAAGATCTCTTAAATAATAAGCAAGCTGATGTGGCTCATATTGAATTGCCGATGACTCTAAAACACTCTTGTATCGACTAAGCTCTTTTAAAATATTTTTTTCAATCTCTTCAGTTAGTAGAGACAAATTAGCCTTGCTATTATCCAGCTCTAAATCTTTTTCACTGGCTTGTTTAAAGACTGAGCAAATTCGAGCATGGGCATATTGAATATAGTAAACAGGGTTTTCATTGGTTTTAGATTTAGCCAAATCTAAATCAAAATCCATATGTTGCTCCGATTTTCTAAGGATATAGAAAAAACGCGCAGCATCATTCCCAACTTCAGCCCTCAAGTCCTCTAGTGTAACAAAAGAACCACTGCGAGTTGACATTTGAACTTTACTACCACCACGATACAGGTTAGCAAACTGAACCAGAAGAATCTCTAGTTTATTTGAGTTATGACCCAATGCATCAATTGAAGCCTTAACTCTCGGAATATATCCGTGATGGTCCGCCCCCCAGACATTAATGATTTTGTCATATCCCCTCTCTAACTTGTCGAGATGATAGGCAATATCCGAAGCAAAGTATGTGTGATTTCCATTTTCACGAACAACGACACGATCTTTTTCATCACCATAGTTTGTCGTCTTAAACCATAATGCTCCATCTTTCACATATAAATTTTTACTATTCTTAAGCTTGGAGATACATGTCTCTGAAAGACCACTATCAATCAATGACTGCTCTGAAAACCATTTTTCAAACACCACTCCAAATTCAGCCAAATCACTTTTAATACCACTCAAAATACTCTCGATTCCAACTTTAAATATAACCTTAAAGCCATCACCCAATGTTGATTTAGATTTCTCAATTAACTGATCGATGTGAACTTCTTTATCACCACCCTCTGATCCATCTTTAGATGTATTATCAAAAACTAACTCTGATTTCTGATGAAATTCTTGGCCACTGTTGTCATAAATTACTTGAGCAATATCATTAATATACTGTCCTTGATAACCATTATCAGGAAATCTTAAGTCCTCTCCACAAAGAGACAAATATCGCAAATAAATACTCACAGCTAAAATATCCATTTGCCTTCCAGCATCATTCACATAGTATTCATTATCAACTTTGAATCCGACGTTTCTTAACAAGTTTGATACAGTTGCGCCATAGGCTGCACCTCTGCCATGACCAACATGAAGAGGTCCAGTGGGGTTAGCGGAGACATACTCCAAGAGCACCCTTTTGCCTTGGCCAATTTCTGACCTACCATACCTAGCACCCTGATCAATAATCTCCTTTACCACTGAGGAGCTTGATTCCTCTGACATGAAGAAATTAATGAAGCCAGGACCTGCAATTTCAATTTTATTTATAAAACTTGTTTCTTCTAATTGACCAACGATGATTTTTGCCAAATCGACTGGATTCATTTTTGCTTGTTTAGAGAGCATTAATGCTATATTGGTAGCATAATCTCCATGACTATTATCCTTTGTATGATCGATTCTAACTTTTGAAGGCATTTCAATAAGAGTGCCTTTAGAAATTAAATCCTGAATACACTTATTAAGTAAATCTTTTAATTGATCTTTCATATAGTCCAGCTAGAGGTTTCTTTTATATTTCAGGAGATTATTTTAATTTATCAGAATACAATCCCAGAACCAATTATACTTTCAGCGTCAAAGTGAATACATCAACATTCGAGTTAATGAGCTTCTTGCCAGTTTGACCCTATCCCCACATCCACTTCGAGAGGTATGCTCAACTTTAGGGCATTTGACATTAATGCTTTTAAGTTTTTTGCATGTTCATTAGCCATTTTTGCATCAAGCTCAAAGACAAGCTCGTCATGGACTTGCATAAACATCTTTATCTCATGACTCTCTTTGTCAATCCAGGCCTGAATATCTAGCATAGCTTTCTTTATAATGTCTGCCGAAGAGCCCTGCATAGGAGCGTTAATTGCTGTTCTCAATGCGTGCTGCTGAAGCATTTTATTTTTAGAATTAATTTGCGGCAGATAAAGTCTCCTTCCAAGAACTGTTTCTACATATCCTTGTGATTTTGCCTTTTCCTTAGTCTCCTCCATAAAGTTCAAAACACCAGGATAGTTTTCGAAATAACCATCAATATATTGCTTGGCCTCGGTTCTGGAGACATCAATCTGCTTAGCTAGACCAAATGCACTCATTCCATAGATCAAACCAAAGTTAATAGCCTTGGCTTTTCGACGCTGATCTTTAGTAACCATTGAAATTTCAGTTTCAAAGACTTGTGCAGCTGTTGAGCGGTGAACATCTTCATTATTATTAAATGCCTCGATTAAGTTTGGGTCTCCTGAAATGTGCGCCATAATTCTTAATTCAATTTGAGAATAGTCGGCAGCAAGAATCACATTCC
>CAYNES010000018.1:0-14133 GCA_964396315.1 uncultured Piscirickettsiaceae bacterium
TAGCTGCCTCTGCAATGGGTAAAAATATTAAGCGCCAACATCTTCAAATTTTTGTTATTGGTTCAGCAATAGTTGGTGTAGCTGGAGCTTTACTGGTGACCTATGATGGAATCTTTATTCCTACTGCTTACCAACCCTTAAGATTTACTTTCTTGATATGGGTCATGGTTATTCTTGGAGGATCAGGTAACAATTTGGGCTCTGTTTTGGGCGCATTTATCATTTGGTTTATATGGATTCAGTCTGGCCCAATGGGGCTTTGGGTTGTAGAAATGCTTGGAAATAATATGCAGGAAGGAGGGGCGTTTCTTGAGTTTATTGAAGAAAGAGTTCACTACCTGAGACTAGTCTTTATGGGTTCTATATTGCTTTTAATCATGAGATTTTCTCCTGGAGGTATCCTTCCAGAAAAAAATAAAGAGCTTTGATTTGGCCCTTATAAAAGCTTTTCATTGGTAATGAGTTAGTTATATTTTCAAATATTTTTAACACAAGCTACAGGAAACTGTTTATCATTGACTCTGAATCCCTTTGGAAATACGTCACAATTGATTATTTGAGCGTAGGGAATCTTTTTTTTAAATTAGGAGACAAAATGAAAAGTTATTTAAAGACAACAGCTGGTGTAGTACTATCAGCAACAATGGCGACAGCATCTTATGGTGCAACTGTCAATGTAGGAGAGCTTCAAGGTTTCACCGGTCCTCTTGAATCAATGATTGGTCCAATGTCAGGTGGAGCAAACCTTGCAGTAACTGAGGCCAATGCATCTGGTAAGTATCTTCAGGGTACTATTAACGTAGTTCAAGGTGACTCAGTATGTATTGACCCAGCGGTCGCAATTGCGCAGGCTGAAAAAATGGTAAATGATGATAATGTTATGGCTATCATGGGTCCTAACTGCTCAGGTAATACTGGTGCGGTAATTACTAACGTATTAGTTCCTAATGGTATCGTTTCAATTTCACCATCAGCTACTTCGCCGGCTCTAACAACTCTTGAAGATGGTGGTTGGTTCTTTAGAACTGCGCCTTCTGATGCAAGACAAGGACCAGTTCTTGCAAGTATTGCAATTGCAAGAGGACAGACTGACATGGCTGTAACTCACTCAAACAGTGACTATGGTAAAGGTTTGGCTGATGCTTTTGTAACTGCGTATGAAGCTATGGGTGGTTCAGTTACTGTTATGGCTGGACATGATGATGACAAAGCGGACTATTCTGCTGACGTTGCTGCATTATCTGCAGGTGGCTCAGCTACTTTAGCTGTTTTAGGTTATGCTGATACTGGTGGTAGAGGAATTATTGCTGCTTCAGAAGATACTGGCGCGTTTAGTGACTATATATTTGGTGATGGAATGATCAGCTCAGTAACATCGGGCGCTGTTGCAGATGGCTCATGGGGTACTTTGCCTTCTCCAGATGCTACGCTTGGTGCAAATTGGGTGGCCGTAGCTGAAGCTGGTGGCGTCGATGGAACAGGTGTATTTTCAGCTGAGTCGTATGATGCGATGGCTTTGATTATCCTAGCTTCTCAAGCTGCTGGATCAACTGATAGAGCTGCTATTCAGGCGCAAGTCATGAATGTTGCTAATGCTCCTGGAAACGAGTGTCATGCTGGTAAGTTAGGTGAGTGCTTGGCATGGATTTCAGGCGGACTTCCTGTTGACTATGTTGGCGCAACTGGCGTAGAGTTAGATGCAGGTGGTACAGCTAATGGTTCATACTCAGAGAGTGAAGTCATTGGTGGAGCATTTACTAGCGTAAAAATCCATAAATAATAAGATTCAAAGATCTAATAAAAAGCCCATCTAATTGATGGGCTTTTTTTTGTTTATAAAAAAAATCAAATCAGGAATTTAGAATTTTTTTTATATTGATACTATAATAGAATTAGAAACACAAATTTAAGGGTATGAAAATGAATAATAATGAAATCCTAGATAGTATTAAGAAAGCTTTTAAAATGACTTTGGAAAAGCTTGATAACCATTACATGTTTTATCTAGATGAAATGGTCACACCAAAGCTCATTACATTATTTTATTGGATACTCTTGTTTGCCTTTATTACAAAAGGTTTAGGTGATATTTTTCTTGAGGGAGATTTTTGGAGAGGCATGGTTTGGGTTGTTGGTGGCTCATTAGCCTCAAGAGTTGCTTGTGAAATGGTAGTTATCTTATTTAGAATTAATGAAAACTTGAATGAGATTAATGAAAAAACTTCAGAAGATGATACTCTGAGCCATACTAGCTTCGAAAAAGATTACTATAAACATTAAAAAAAATAAGAGACTATTTAGTCTACAATAAAGTCTTTTTCTTTTTTCCTCAGCTTCATGAATAAAGGCATTCTGCTTGTCCTTTCAGGCTATCTCATGTGGGGCTGCTTTCCTATATATTGGGCACTCCTTAATCACGTTAACCCCTCTGAAGTCCTGGTTCATAGAATGTTATGGTCAGTACCTGTATTATTTTTCCTAGTTTATTCTAAACTCTCTTGGAGATTGAATTTTAAGGAATCATTTTCCTCTAAGAAAGAATTAAGTTATTTACTTATAACTGCTATCTTAATAACAATTAATTGGGGTGGTTATATTCTCGCAGTGAATTGGGGTCGAGTCGTTGAAGCTTCAATGGGCTACTTTTTATCGCCAGTAATCAATATGTTAGGTGGTTATATTTTCTTTCATGAGAGGATTTCAAAATTAAAGCAATTGGCCGTACTTTTTGCTACAGTGGGTGCCCTATACTATGTTTTTAGTGGAGACTCATTTCCATGGCTTGGATTTTTGGTAGGGTTTACATTTTCAGCATATGGGATTGCAAGAAAAGCAATGTCTTCATCAGCTGTTCCAGGGCTATACATCGAAACACTCATTTTGCTTCCATTTTTCTTGATTTTTTCTTTGTGGTTTTATTTAAACTTCGATATTGCATTTTTAAATGTAAATATTTCCACGGATGTTTTATTATTTTTAGCAGGTGCTGTTACCGTTGTGCCTCTAGCTTTATTTAATGCTGGAGCTAGACTACTTCCTATGACAACAGTTGGAATTTTATTTTTAATTACTCCAACACTTCAATTTCTTGTTGGATATTATTTACAAGGCGAGGTAGTTAACACAAATCAATTGTTAGGATTTGTTGGAGTATGGACTGGTCTTATTATGTATAGTTATGGGCTTATAAAAGAAAAGTGAGAATTAACCAATTTAATTTTATTAGCATAAGGGTTGATTGATAGTCATGAAAAAAACTAAAAGTATGAACTCTACTATCTATGAAACATTGCATGCTGCTGATTTAGATGAGTTAGAGGGTATCTATAAGAATTGGGCTACAGATTATGAGAGTGATGTTATTAATTTAGCAGGATATGTAGGGCATTTAATTACATCAGATCTTCTCCTAAATTATCTTAGAAATACTGAATCAATAGTGTTGGATGCTGGATGTGGGACTGGTCTAGTAGGCGAAATCCTATACAAAAATAATTTTCGTAATATAGATGGAGTCGATTTTTCTCAGGAGATGCTGGATATTGCTAACCAAAAAAAAATTTATCAATCATTAAAGTTAGTGGATCTAACAAAAAAACTAGATTACGAGAATGATTCTTTTGACGCTATCATTTGTGCTGGCACCTTTACCTGTGGACATGTAGGTCCAGAAGCACTTAAAGAGATGGTAAGAATCACTAAAGAGGGTGGATTCATTTGTTTTACAGTTCGAAAACAAGAGTGGGAGGCTTCACCTTATTTGCAAATTATTAATGAGTTAGAGAAAACAAACTCTTGGAATAAGCTCGAACACAATACATGTGATTACAATGTGAACGAAGGTGTAAGTTGTCAGCTGTGCCTTTATCAAGTCAATTAAATCAATAGAATGTTATCAAGTCTTAATAATCAAAGTAAAGCTTATCTTTATGCAGGCATTGCTATTTTTTTCTGGTCTACAGTTGCTAGCGCTTTTAAACTCTCTTTAGAGTATTTAGAGCCTATTCAATTAGTCTTATATTCAACTTTATTTTCTATCTGTGTTTTATTTATTCTTGTTTTATATCAAGGCAAACTTAATTTAATTAAAAGTTTTTCAAGAGATGATTTAAAAAAATACGCACTTCTTGGATTCTTGAATCCTTGTCTCTATTACATCATTTTATTTAAGGCTTATGATGCCTTACCCGCACAGGAAGCTATGGCCATTAATTTTAGCTGGCCTGTCATGCTTGTTATTCTCTCTATACCTATTCTTAAACAAACGATAGATGTTAAATCCTTTTTATCGATTATTGTTTGTTATTTAGGGGTTGTTGTTATTGCTTCAAACGGTGATATATTCTCAATGCAATTTGTAAACCCATTTGGGGTTTTTTTGATGTTAATTAGTACCGTTATTTGGTCTTTGTTTTGGCTTTTTAATACAAAAAAATCTAATGACAGCCTAGTGAGTTTATTTCTTATTTTTTTGTTTAGCTTTCCATTAATTTTGGTGTTTGTCCTACTCACTGATTCATTCGTAGTTCCCTCTTTCAAAGGTTTAATTGGATCAGTTTATATAGGTTTTTTTGAAATGGGGATTAGCTTAGTTTTGTGGCAATCTGCATTAAAAATTTCAACTACAGTCTCCCGAGTCGCTAGCTTGGTTTTTATTACCCCATTCATGTCTCTAGTGGTCTTGTATTTTGTTTTAGGTGAGAAGATATTAGTGTCAACCTTCTTTGGATTAATTCTTATTTGTACAGGGCTAATTTTGCAAAAATACTTTACAAATAAAATGTTGGAAGATTCTTGAAGTACAAGCCTGCCAAATATTCTGGTATATAATTCGTACAACTTTTTCTAGCCAGCAATTGATGATGTCTTATCTAACCAAACTCAAAGGTTCTCCAGCACCAATTCCTCCAAGACCTCCTTTAAAAGATTTAGGTTTTATATCTCTAGGCGCTTTTCTTGCTGCATGCGTCATTGGTTATTTGGCATATTCCACTAATCAACCTATTATTATGGGTTCGTTTGGAGCATCAATTTTTGTTTTATTTGTGCTCCCTGAGTCACCCTTTGCTCAGCCTCGAAACGTTATCATAGGGCACTTCGTGACAACCTTTATTGGTCTTGTTTTCTATCATTTAGTTAGTTCAGACTGGTGGAGTATGGCCTTAGCATTAGCTTTTGCTATTGCAGCCATGCAATATTTACGTGTTCCTCATCCTCCAGCAGGCTCAAATCCTTTTATCGTTTTTTTACTTGGATCTCAATGGGAGTTTTTATGGATGCCGACTCTTATTGGTTCAGTATTAATAGTATTAGTGGCATTGTTTTATAACAATTTATCTAAGGATCGAAGTTATCCAAAGTATTGGTAGCCCTTTAAATGATGATGCAAGCATCATTAAAATCTAGCCTTGGAGCCCTCTCGTAAAGCTTTGAGCTATCGCCATATCCGATGCCACAAATAAATAAAGACTTATATTTGCCCTCTGGGTAGAATTCCTCATTAAGTTTGTCTTTGTTGAATCCAAGCATTGGACAACAGTCTAGTCCAATAGAGCGAGATGCCATAATAAAGTATGCGCCCTGAAGAGTAGTATTAAACTGAGCAGTATTTGTTATTTTCTTTTCTTTTCCTATGAAACTGGCTTTGGCATCATTGTGTGGAGAAAGAATAGATAAAGACTCATAAAATTCATTGTCATAGCTAATAATAACGACGCAAGGAGCGTTCATTGATTTGTCAATATTTCCTTTATCTAAAGCTGGCTTTAATCTATTTTTAGCTTCGTCACTTTTTAAAAATGTAAACCTAGCTGGACAGCAATTACCTGAGGTTGGGGCAAATTTTAATAAAGTGTATATTTGATCTATTTGATGATTTGTTATGTCTTTATTAATCCAAGCTTTATGACTTCTTGCTTCAGTAAAAAGTGTATCGAGATTTGCATTAGTAAGCATATTTTTTCCTTAAGATATGATTTAAGATAATTATAAGTTCTACTAGAATTTGTTTATATTAGTTTTTGAAAGATATAAAATCATGTAATGGAAAACTGTATTTTTTGTTCAATAATTCAAGGTGATATCCCTGCCGAGATACTCTATTCAGATGAAAATGTATTAGCTTTTAAGGATGTTAATGCTCAAGCACCTGAGCACTTTCTAGTGATACCTAAAAAACACATAGCAACTGCCAATGATGCCACTGATGAGGAAATAATGGGAAAATTAAGTATTACTGCTTCAAATGTTGCTAAAGAGAGAGGATTTGCAGAACAGGGTTACAGACTGGTAATGAATTGTAATAATGATGGAGGACAGACAGTCTCTCACATACATTTGCATTGCCTTGGAGGTAGGCAAATGACTTGGCCTCCAGGATAATTCTTTTCAGATTTGATAGAATTAATCTTAACTAAAGAGGGACTTCATTTAAAATGTAATTCATTCAAAGTTATTTTGAATTCCGTATTAATTTTTATTCAGGAAAAGAATGAGCCAAAACGGCATTGAGCAACAAAGCGTTGGGGAATATAGTGAGCGCGCTTACCTTGATTACTCGATGTATGTCATTCTTGATCGCGCACTCCCTTTTGTTGGAGATGGCCTCAAACCAGTTCAGAGAAGGATCATCTATGCGATGAGCGAGCTTGGGCTCAAGTCAACAGCAAAATTCAAAAAATCTGCCAGAACGGTTGGAGATGTCCTAGGTAAGTTTCATCCTCATGGCGACAGTGCTTGTTATGAAGCAATGGTTTTAATGGCGCAACCTTTTTCTTACAGGTACCCATTCATCGATGGTCAGGGTAACTGGGGCGCTCCAGATGATCCAAAGTCTTTCGCTGCAATGCGATACACTGAGTCAAAATTATCTCCCTATGCTGATTTACTTTTAAGCGAAATTAATCAGGGTACTGTTGACTGGATCGATAATTTTGATGGAACAATTAAAGAACCTCAGCAGTTGCCAGCTCAAGTGCCTAATCTGTTGCTAAATGGAACTTCAGGAATTGCTGTTGGCATGGCTACAGATATGCCGCCTCATAACCTTATAGAAGTTATCAGTGCATGCATTCAGCTGCTTGAAAAGCCTTCAACTGATTTAGAAGGCATATTAAAAATCCTTCCAGCACCTGACTACCCAACAAATGCCTTTATCGTTAGTTCAAAGGAAGAGCTCTATCAAATGTATGAGACTGGAAATGGATCGGTCAAAATGAGGGCTAGTTACGTTAAAGAGGATGGTGAAATTATAATCGAGGCCCTGCCTTATCAGACTTCAGGCGCCAAAGTCATTGCTCAAATTGCAACCCAAATGCGAAATAAAAAGCTCCCACTGGTGGATGATTTGAGGGATGAGTCTGACCATGAAAACCCAACTCGAATCGTTATTGTTCCAAGGTCTAACAGAGTGGATTGCGATCAATTGATGCTGCATTTATTTGCAACGACAGACCTTGAGAAAAATTATCGCGTCAATATGAATGTCATAGGACTGGATGGAAAGCCTCAGGTTAAGCCGCTCATTCCATTGCTGAAAGAGTGGCTGCAATTCAGAATGCAGATTGTTGTTAATAAACTTAACTCTAGGCTGAATAAAATTATTGATCGGTTACACATTCTGGATGGGCTCCTTATCGCTTATCTAAACATTGATGAAGTCATTGTAATTATTAGAAGTGAAGAAAAGCCAAAACCTGTTCTAATCAAAAAATTCAAAATCAGTGAAATTCAGGCAGAAGCGATATTAGAGCTCAAGTTACGTCATTTAGCCAAACTTGAAGAAGTAAAAATAAAGACTGAGGCTGATGAGCTTGATAAAGAGAGAAAATCAATTGAACTGTTGCTTTCAAGTGAAGCAAGATTGAAAACATTTATCAAAAAAGAACTCAGAGTAATACTTGAAGAGTTTGGTGACAAGAGGCGCTGCCAACTGTTGTCAGATGTAGTTTCTGCGCAGGCCTTTAATGATGAAGACATGATTCCAGCTGAAAATGTCACCGTTGTTCTCAGTGAAAAGGGCTGGGTAAAGGCGGCCAAAGGGCATGATATTGATTCCTCAGCCTTAAACTACAAGTCTGGTGACGCTTTCTCAAAGGATGCCAAAGGAAGAAGCAACAAGATGGCGATCTTCATTGACTCTACTGGACGCTCTTATACATTGTTAGCGAATTCACTCCCGAGTGCAAGAGGCCAAGGTGAGCCTTTAACAGGAAGATTGACGCCACCTATCGGAGCAGAATTCATTGACGTTGTGATGGGGGATGATGAGCAGCCAATCATTCTATCTTCAGATGCTGGCTATGGCTTCATTTCATCCTTAGGTAACCTGCAATCTAAAACTAAGTCAGGAAAACATGCCATAACTCTATCAAAACAAGCAAAAACGATGCGTGTAACGAAAGTTGATGATATAGAGTCAGACTTTCTGGCTGTTGTGACTAATAGGGCTAGATTATTAATATTTCCAGTTTCTGAACTTCCTCAACTTTCTAAAGGCAAAGGCAACAAGTTGATTCAGATTAAGAATGATGATTTTATTAGTCGTGAAGAATATCTTATTGGTCTTTGCACAATTAAGAGCCATCAAAAATTAAGAGTAGAGTACGGAAATGGGAAAAAGCACAAAAACTACTCTTTTGAGGATTTAGTTAACTTTACAAGCCATAGGGCCAGAAAGGGCTTAACTATTCCTGGAGTTCATGGTAAAGCCCTGGGTATTGATGCAATTGACTAAAGCTAACCTTTAGGTATTCATTTTCTTCTTTAATTCAGTCAATTCTCACAATAATTGTAGGTGGTATAGTAAGATTTAAGCGGGTATAATGCCGCTTTTTTATCAATTTTTCCGAAAATGTTCGTACTAAAAATTGTTACAGACTTTGCATCCGCTCATTCACTGAGGAATTACCCTGGTGACTGTGCCAGGCTTCATGGCCACAACTGGCAAGTTGAAGTGTCAGTTTGCTCACAAGTTCTAGATGATAATGGTATTGCAGTTGATTTTCGTGAAATAAAGAAACAAACAAAGCTGGTGATAAAGAGATTAGATCATCAATATTTGAATGAAATACAGCCATTTGATGTTCTCAATCCAACTGCAGAAAATATTGCGAAGTATTTTTTTGATGAGGTTGGATTACTGATCAATAATGAGGACGTTAAGGTTGAAGAAGTATTGATTTGGGAAACTCCCAGATCTGCAGTTACCTATTCGGAACATTAAAATATGAAAAATACACGATTGCCAGATACTCAAAATTCAAAAGATATTCGCAACATCGTAATCAATCAGGTTGGGATTAAGGATATTTTGCATCCAATTAATTTTGTGAATAGGGACAATGAATCTCACCCTACAGTTGCAAACTTCACCATGACCGTTAGGCTTCCTGAGAATGTCAAAGGAACACACATGTCTAGGTTTATTGAAATTTTGAATGATGATGAGTGTAGTTTTGGTATTGATAGTTTCATGGATCTCGTTCAAACGGTTGCTGATAAACTCGACTCTTCTGATGCACAGATTATTGTTGATTTTCCTTTTTTCCGTAATAAGAAGGCGCCGTCTTCTGGTGTCGAAAGCCTGCTCGACTATAAGGCTACTTTGACTGGAAATATTGTAAATGGCAAGCAAGAGTTAACGCTTAAAGTTGTTGTTCCTGTGACAAGTCTATGTCCATGCTCCAAGAGCATATCTAAATATGGCGCCCATAACCAAAGATCTCACATTACCATTGAGGCAAAGGCAACTGAAGGGGAGACAATCTATCTAGAAGACTTAATTGACTTGGCCGAAGAAAAAGCTTCTAGCGAGCTTTATGCCATCTTGAAGCGTGATGACGAAAAAGTTGTTACGGAGAGAGCATACGAAAACCCTGCATTTGTAGAAGACATAGTAAGAGATATTGCAGTAGAGTTAAACGCCGACAAAAAAGTTAATTTCTATTGCCTTGAGTCAGAAAATTTTGAATCTATTCACAATCATTCTGCTTACGCACTTATTACAAACCAAAAGTAAGTTATGCAACACAATACAGATAACGTAAGAATTATTTCAAGTGCACCAATGGTTTCACCTAATACGCTCATTGATAAATTGCCATTATCTGAAAAGGCGGCCTCAGGTGTTGTAAGTTCAAGAAATGCAATTAAAAATATCCTTTATGGAAATGATAATCGACTTATGGTTCTGGTCGGTCCATGCTCTATTCATGATACGAAAGCTGCAATGGAGTATGCAAGCAAACTTATTCAACTGAAAGATGAGTTGGCTGAGGATTTGTTTATTGTGATGAGAGTCTATTTTGAAAAACCAAGAACTACGGTTGGCTGGAAAGGGCTCATTAATGATCCTTATTTAGATGAAAGTTTTGACATTGATAAAGGTCTTGAAACTGCAAGAAAGCTTTTGGTGGATTTGGGTGAAATTTCGATGCCAGTAGGTGTTGAATATCTAGATGTTTTAACGCCTCAGTACCTATCAGATCTAATTTCTTGGGGAGCAATTGGGGCTAGAACGACCGAAAGTCAATCTCACAGGGAACTTGCTTCAGCATTATCTTGCCCAGTTGGCTTTAAGAATGGTACAGGAGGCTCACTAGAAATTGCCATTGATGCTATTCAATCAGCAAACAGCCCTCACCACCTTTTATCGGTCAACAAGGATGGAGGAATTAGCCACTTTACATCACTCGGTAATGATACTGCTCACATCATTCTTAGGGGTGGAAAGGATGGTCCTAATTACTCTAAAGACCACATAGATGAGACCTGCGAAAAATTAAAGGCAAAAGAGCTCGTATCTAGAGTAATGGTTGACTTTTCTCATGCAAACTCTGAGAAGCAATTTAAAAATCAATTGAAGGTCGGTGCAAACATCGCCTCTCAGATTGAAGATGGATCTGATTCAGTCTTTGGTGTGATGATTGAGTCACATTTAAATGAGGGAAATCAGAAGGTTGGGCCTCTATCCTCGTTGCAATATGGAGTCAGTATAACTGACAGCTGTATTGGCTGGGAGGACACAGAAGAGCTTTTGAGAGATCTTGCTCAGTCAGTTAAAAAACGTAATTCCTAGAACTTCTTCATAATCCTTTTTTTTCTCGAAAAATAGCCAATTTTTGGTGTGTTTTTTGCTCATCTAGGGTACAATAAAATCTACTTATTTATTTAGGTTTATTCTATGTCTGACGATATTGATTCTAAAGAAATTCTTGAGCAAAAATTCCCAATTATTACAATAGAAGACGAGATGCGCGACTCTTATTTAGAGTACGCCATGAGCGTTATTGTTGGAAGGGCACTCCCTGATGTTAGGGACGGCTTGAAACCTGTTCATCGACGAGTCTTATATGCAATGGAAGTGCTTGGAAATGACTACAATAAATCTTACAAAAAATCTGCTCGAATTGTCGGAGACGTGATTGGTAAATATCATCCTCATGGTGATACAGCGGTTTACGATACCATTGTTAGAATGGCTCAGCCATTTGCCATGAGAAGTATATTGGTGGATGGTCAGGGTAATTTTGGTTCTGTGGACGGTGATCGTGCCGCTGCCATGAGATATACAGAAATCCGAATGACTAAGCTTTCGCATGAACTGCTTCGTGACCTTGATAAAGAGACAGTCGATTTTATTGATAACTATGATGGCTCTGAAAGCGAGCCTTCAGTTCTTCCGACTCGCGTTCCAAATTTATTGATTAATGGTTCTTCTGGTATCGCTGTTGGTATGGCCACCAATATTCCGACCCATAACCTAACTGAGGTGACAGAGGCCTGTTTAAGAGTCATTGATAATGACGACATTACTGTAGATGAGTTATTGGAAGTGCTTCCAGGTCCAGATTTTCCAACAGCAGGAATCATTAATGGTGCAAGTGGTATTCGTGAGGCCTATGAGACTGGTAAAGGAAAAATATATCTTCGCTCAAGATCACATGTTGAAGGTGAGGACAAATTAAGTATTGTAGTTACAGAGCTGCCATACCAAGTCAATAAGGCCAGACTAATTAGTAAAATTGCAGAGCTGGTTAAAGACAAGAAGATTGATGGGATTACTGGGCTTCGAGACGAATCAGACAAAGACGGTATGAGGATGGTCATTGAGCTTCGTCGTGGTGAGGTGCCAGAGGTTATGCTGAACAACCTTTATAAGCTTACTGAGATGCAAACAGTCTTTGGAATCAACATGGTCGCTATTGATCATGGCATGCCAAAATTAATGAATCTTAAGTCTGTCTTAAATGCATTTATTGCTCACAGAAGAGAGGTTGTCACCAGGCGATCAATCTATGAGCTCAATAAAGCTAAGGACCGTGCTCATTTATTAGAAGGTTTGTCGGTTGCTCTTTTCAACATTGATGAGATCATTGAGCTAATCAAGGCCGCTCCGAATCCTAGTGAAGCTAAAGATGGTTTGGTTTCCAGAACTTGGCAAGGCTCTGTCATTAAAGAGCTCATTGGCGATAGAGACATGGCGCAGTTTAAGCCCCAGGGTCTGGATCCTGCTCTTGGACTCCAGAAAAATGGCGATTATCAATTATCTGAGAAGCAGGCGCAAGCAATACTTGATTTAAAGCTTCACAGATTAACTGGCCTTGAAAAAGACAAAATTTTTAATGAGTTTAACGAGCTGTTAGAGCAAATCAAGAGTTTATTGGATATTTTGCAAACTCCAGACCTTTTGATGGATGTGATCCGTAATGAAATTATTGAAATCAGAGATAATTTTGGCTCTGCCAGAATGACTGAGATTTTAGAGAGTAAGATTGACCTGACTCTCGAAGATCTTATTGCTCAGGAAGATAGAGTGGTTACGCTTTCTCATGGCGGGTATGTCAAAGCTCAGTCACTCAGTGACTATCACGCTCAAAGAAGGGGCGGAAAGGGTAAGGCTGCAACTAAGATGAAGGATGAAGATTTTGTAGATCAATTGTTCGTTGCTAATTCTCATGATACTGTTCTTTGTTTCTCTTCAACTGGAAAGGTGCATTGGCTCAAAGTCTATGAACTGCCAATGGCCTCAAGAATCTCAAGAGGTAAGCCAATTATCAATCTTCTACCCTTAGAGAAGGATGAGTCTATTAACGCAATTTTGCCTGTCAAAGAGTTTACAGATGATCAATTCGTATTCATGGTCACAAGCTCTGGAACTTGTAAAAAAACTTCTTTGACTAACTTCTCGAGACCAAGAAAGGGCGGCATTATAGCTATCGAGCTAAGGGATGATGATAAATTAGTGGGCGTGGAAATCACTTCAGGAGAGCACGATATTCTCTTGTTCTCTTCGGCTGGTAAATCTATCAGGTTTAGAGAATCAGACGTTCGCTCGGTTGGAAGAACTGCAATCGGTGTTAGAGGAATTAGACTAGCAGACAAAGATAAAGTTGTCTCTCTAATTGTTGCTGAGTCAGATGATCCAATCCTGACTGCAACTGAAAAGGGTTATGGTAAGAGGACGCAGCTGGATGAATATCGCGCACAGGCAAGGGGTGGATCGGGCGTTATTTCAATTAAGACATCAGATAGAAATGGCCAAGTTGTTGGTGCTATCCAGGTAACCAATGAAGATGAAATGATGCTAATTTCAGACAAAGGAACTCTCGTAAGAGCAAGAGCGTCGGATGTCTCAATTATTGGAAGAAATACGCAAGGCGTCACCCTGATCAATATTGCAGATGATGAGGCACTTGTTTCAGTCGCCAAAATAGCAGAAACTGATGATGAAGAAGACACTGAAAAGGCTCAAGTAGAAGAATAGAAAAAGATTTTTTTATTGCATAAAGACTCTTTTTCCCAACTTCAAAATACTTAGATGATTATATTAGGTATCCTTTTTACCAATAGAAATTCTCATGCAAGGCATGATTTTTTTTATCAAAAAAACTAAAAAATCTCTTTTTCTATTGCTATAATCATGTCAGAGTATGAAATTGTTCACTCTCTGTTTTTTAAAAATATTCCCTAAAGGAGAAAGATATATGAATATTAAATTCACTACTAAAGTATTTGGCGCGGTAGCTGCAGCTTTATTGCTCAGCACTTCAGCGAATGCTGCTAAATGTGGAAAAATAACCATTGCAGACATGAACTGGGCTTCAGCCTCTTTGATGGCTCATGTCGACAAAG
>CAYNES010000019.1:0-13467 GCA_964396315.1 uncultured Piscirickettsiaceae bacterium
ACGGAAAATGGCCCCGAATGGCTCAGCATTAGAGCATCTGAAGAATTACCAATCATTCAATAATAACTTTTCAATAAGAATTTACATTTAAAGCATTACTCTTATATAATAATGAGAATCATTATTATTTGTATTTAAAAGTGCTAAGTGTTAGTAATTTAAAAATTTCATTTGACGATAATCATGTCCTTGATGGGTTTAATTTGAACCTAGAGAGTGGTGATATTTTTGCTTTGTTAGGAAACAGTGGGAGCGGCAAGAGCTCCGCACTTAGATTTATAGCGGGACTTGAAAAGGCTCAATTCGGTTCTGTTGCCCTTGACGGTAATGATCTCAGTGATGAAGGAAAACATTCAGTGAAACCAGAGCTAAGAGAAATTGGAATGGTTTTCCAGGATTACGCACTATTTCCTCATATGACAGTTTTTGAAAATATCAGTTTTGGTATCAATCAACTCTCTAAAAAAGAAAAAATAGAAAAAGTAGAAAAGCTTTTAGACTTAATTAGTCTTAAGGGTATTGAAAAAAAATATCCACATCAATTGTCTGGGGGAGAGCAGCAGAGAGTCTCTCTTGCAAGGTCTCTAGCAACCTCTCCAAAGCTTTTATTGTTAGATGAGCCTTTCTCAAGCCTAGACAAGTCACACCGAGATCAGCTTGTAAGAGAAGTAAGAGATATTCTTAAAAAATCGGGCGTAACTTCGATCTTGGTAACCCATGACGAAGCTGAAGCAAATACCTTTGCAGATAAAATTGGAAAAATTGAAAAAAAACAGTTGCTTATTTCTTGATATTGTGTATCATTCGCAAATGATAATGATTATCATTTGAATTAAAACCAAAATTACTTTTAATTAATCAAGGAAAAAACAATGAATTCGAAACATTCACTCGCACTATCTTTAATAGTTTCAACATTGGCGATGGGTTCAATAACTCAAATTCAAGCAGCAACAAATGATGTTACTGTTTACAGTTCAAGAAAAGAACATCTAATACAGCCTCTTTTTCAGCAATTCACTAAACAAACTGGTATTGAGGTTAACTACTTAACTGGAAGTGGTGGAGACCTAATAGAAAGATTAAAATTAGAGGGTGAAAATACACCAGCTGACATGTTTATGACAGTTGATGCTGGTGATTTATGGTATGCAGGAACACAAGATATTTTTCAACCTGTTGTCACAGAGACCATTAAGAGCAACATACCCTCATATCTTAGAGATCCAAATGGATTATGGACAGGTTTGTCAGTAAGAGCTAGAACAATCGTATATAGTGCAGATAGAGTAAATAAATCTGACTTATCAACTTATGGTGATTTAGCTTCAAGCAAATGGAATAAAAAACTTTGTTTAAGAACAAGTAAGAAAATTTATACCAAGTCCCTAGTTGCTTCAATTATTCATAATCGAGGAGTTGAAGATGCTTCTAACATAATTGAAGGGTGGGTAAACAATTTAGCTGCTGTTCCTAATGCTAAAGATTCACATGTGATGGATGCAATACTTGCGGGTCAGTGCGACGTTGGTCTAGTTAATACTTATTACTTTGGTCGACTAATTGAAAAAAATCCTGATGCCCCACTTAAGCTCTTTTGGGCAAATCAAGATACTTCAGGAGTTCATGTTAATGTTTCGGGTGCTGGTATAACAAAGAATGCCTCGAATCCTTCTGGAGCGACCCAACTATTAGAATGGCTGTCTTCAGCTGAGGCTCAAGCAATCTATGGCTCATTAAATAAAGAATATCCAGCAAATCAAAATATTGATTCTGATGATATTGTCTCATCTTGGGGCGACTTCAAACAGGATAGAATGAATCTTTCTATCGCTGGTGAATTGCAAGCTGATGCAGTAAAGCTAATGCAAAGGTTAAGATATAAATAGAATTAACAAAAAAGCTTTAACTTTATCCAGGGCTTTTAATTAAGGCCTGGATAATTTCAATTAAAATAGAATGCATTTCTCAAACCTTTTGTTCATGAAAGAGGTATTCATCAAATCAAATTTTTGGATAGGGCTATTAGCTTTCTCAGTAGCCTTTCCAATTTTTGTTGTTGGCTCATCGTGGCTGTTGCCAGGAAGTGAACTTTGGTCTCACTTCGCTCAAACCCTTCTTCCAGAACTTGTTACTTCAACACTTATTTTGCTTGTAGGCGTTGGAGTTGGTGTAAGTATTTTAGGAACCGTTCTAGCCTATTTGGTTGTCATGGTTGAATTTCCTGGAAGATCATGGCTTGAGTGGGCTTTGTTTCTCCCATTCGGGATTCCGGCTTATGTTCTAGCTTTTGTTTATCTTGGTGTATTTGATTATTCAGGTTATGCTCAGGTTTGGTTAAGAGAATATCTTGGTGTTCCTGGCTTTGATATTCGTTCAGGACATTGGGCAATAATACTAACTTTCATTTTGGTTTTCTATCCTTATGTTTACATGATGGCTAGAGCATCTTTTAAACGCCAAAAAGTCCAAATGATAGAAGCTGGAAAAATGCTAGGGGCGAAGCCTATAAGGGTTTTTTGGAAAATTTCAGTTCCACTTGCAAGGCCTGCAATTGCTGCGGGATTACTTGTGACTCTGATGGAAACGTTGGCAGATTTTGGAGTTGTCTCTCTTTTTAACTATTCTACTTTTACAACTGCAATTTATTCAGCTTGGGGAGATTTTCGCTCTATTGAGGTTGCTGCTCAATTGGCTTCTTTACTTGTTCTTGTGTCTTTTTTCTTAATATATTTTGAGAGAAAAGCCAGGGGAAAAGCCAAATATTACTCTTCAGATGTATCACATCTAAAGGCTTACTATGCAAAAGGTCTAGTGGGTTGGATTATCTTTTTCTTTGTTTTTAGCGTATTTATGATTTCTTTTGCCATGCCATTGCTTCAAATATTGATCTGGAGTTCAGAAGTATTTTCGACTGAATGGAGTAAGCGTTATTTTAATTATTTTTCATCTAGCGGTATTCTGACATTCCTTGCTACAGCTCTTACAGTTACTGTAGCAACAATACTTGCATTGCCAAGTCGTCGTAAATCGAATAGTAAAACTTTACAAACATTAATTAGATTTTCAACACTCGGATATGCACTTCCTGGCTCTGTCATGGCTGTAGGCTTGCTCTATGGTGTTCAGAACATCTCATTAATCAGCATTTATTTTGGCGGCTCATCTATAAATCATATTTTATTTGGATCTGTTGTTTTACTTCTTTTTGCTTATGTTTCTAGATTTTTGGCTATTGCATACAATTCGAGTAGTGCTTCTAGTGAGCAAATAAAGCCAGTTTATGAGCATTCTGCACGACTACTTGGAGCGTCCAGATGGCGTTTAATTAAAGAGGTTTACTTTCCTATGATGTTGCCAGGCATTTTGGCTGGAGGTTTGTTGGTTGCAGTTGATGTTATGAAAGAACTTCCAGCTACATATTTATTAAGACCTTTTGGATGGGATACATTAGCAATTAGGGTTTTTGAATTAAGCTCTGAGGGTTTATATGAAAGAGCGGCAATTCCTGCCCTAATGATGGTTTTATTTGGAGCAATTATAATGCTACTTTTTAATAAGCTTGATAGTGAAAAGTTTTAGATATTTTGGAAATTTTAAAAAAGAATAGTTTTTTAATGATTTAGGTAAAATCTTTATTTTATCGGTCCTTAAAGATTTTTACTATGAGCATTCATTTGAATGAAATTAAAGGTGTTAAATGTTCTTCAATTGCATCTGGAATAAAGAGCAATAATTCGTTAGACTTATCCCTTGTTTCACTTATTAAGGGTTCTAGTACTGCTGCAGTTTTTACTCAGAATATATTTTGCGCAGCTCCCATTTTAGTTGCAAAAAACCACTTAAATTTTAATATCGAAGCCCTATTGATTAACAGCGGTAACGCCAATGCTGGGACTGGTAAAAAGGGTTTGGAAAATAGCCTTAAATCCTGTGAGATTTTAGCTGAAAAGCTCAGCATTAAGCCTGAACAGGTGCTACCATTCTCAACCGGAGTAATCGGTCAATTGCTACCCATTGAGCCTATTGAAAAAAACGCAAATCAACTTGTCAGTTCTCTTGCTGAGGATGGTTTAAGTGATGTTGCAAAAGGTATCTTAACTACAGACTTAGTAGAAAAGCACTGCTCTGTCTCATTTGAAGTTGATGGCGTAAAAGTTAATCTTTCAGGTGTTGCAAAAGGCTCTGGAATGATCAGGCCAGATATGGCAACAATGCTTAGTTTTATTGTTTCTGATATTGGCGCTTCTCAAGATGAGTTGCAAAACTGCCTTATTATTTCTGTAGATCAGTCATTCAATCGTATTACAGTTGATGGCGATACATCAACAAATGATGCTTGCACTCTTAGCGCTACAAACCAATCTGGCATTCTTTACTCTCAATGCAAGGAAGAGTTTCAAAAGGCTTTGAATGAATTGACTAGAAAGCTTGCACATATGATTGTAAAAGATGGAGAGGGGGCAACAAAATTTGTTGAAGTGAGGGTTTGCGGTCTTGAATCAAATGAAGACTGTTTAGAGGTGGCTTACACAGTTGCTCATTCACCACTTGTAAAAACAGCATTATTTGCCAGTGATGCAAATTGGGGGAGAATACTTGCTGCAGTTGGAAGAGCCAGAGTAAAGGGAATATCGTTTGAAAATATTAATATTTCACTGAATGATGTTCAGATTATCTCATCAGGAGAAATGAGTCAGCAATATACAGAGGAAGCCGGAAGTCGTGAAATGGAAAAATCTGACATTACAATTCGGATTGATCTAGGGAGCTTTATAACGAATGAGAGTGTCTGGACAACTGATCTTTCCTACGACTATGTAAAGATAAATGCTGAATATCGAAGCTAAGCCTTATAAATATTCATCACTTTGAGTATTGTCGATAATATACTGTTTAAATCGTCTAGCAATTGGTGATAATTCTGCATCAGCATGATGAACTATATGCCATTTCCTAATAATTGGGAATGGTTCAAGATTAAGCTGCTGAATAATTTTGTTCTTGAGCTGAAGATTAACAGAATGCATTGAAACAAACCCAACTCCTAGTCCAGCTTGGACTGCCTCTACAATTGCCTCATTAGAGTTAATTTGAATGTCTGAATTAAAATTCAATCCAGTATATCTTTCAATTGTAATTCTAGTTCCTGAGCCAACTTCTCTGGTTAGCAAAGTCTCCTTTGATAGATCCTTAATGGTTACTTTTTTTTTCTTTAGAAGATCATTTTGTGGATGCGCAATAGCAATCAATGGATTTTTCATAAAGGCTTTCGAAATTAACGGAATGTCCTTAGGCGGCTCTCCCATGATCACTAGGTCAGCGTTGTTATTTTTTAAATTATCAAGAAGTCCATGTCGATTAGTTACATCAATATAAAAAGTCATTTTAGGAAATTCCTTTTTAAATTTTGAAAGTAAAGTACTGATAAAAGAATTTGCAGTTGTAGCAACGGCTATTTGAAGGTGTCCTGAATCAGGATTAAGTATCTGATTTATTTCAAGTTTTGAATTTTCAAGCGCGTTAATGGTGTCAAGTGCAGTCTGATAAATTTTTTTTCCTACGAAAGTGGGGCTAATTTTTTTTCCATTGATATCAAATAACTTTGCACCAATATTTTGTTGTAATTGTTGAACTTGCATATACACTGCAGGCTGAGTGATATGTAGCTCTTTGCTAGCATTTGTATAGCCTCCAAGCCTTATTACAGCTTCAAAACTATAGAGCTGTTTGAGGGTGTAATTAATCATAAGTAAAACTAATGATTTTATAAATAAATATTATTTTACATTATTTATATCGACATCTATAATGACTTTTATTTTTCTACAAATATATAAGGGGATTTAGAATGGCGAAGAAAGGTTATGATGCTGGAGTAAAAGAATATAGAGACACTTATTGGATGCCCGAATATGAGCCGGTAGATACTGATATTCTTGCATGTTTTAAAATAACTCCACAACCAGGTGTTCCAAGAGAAGAGGTAGCGGCTGCGGTAGCTGCTGAATCCTCAACAGGAACTTGGACAACAGTTTGGACTGATCTACTGACTGATCTTGATCACTACAAGGGCAGGGCTTACAGAATTGAAGATGTTCCAGGCTCAGACGATGCAATCTATGCTTTTATTGCCTACCCAATCGATCTATTTGAAGAAGGTTCAATTGTAAATGTATTAACCTCTTTAGTTGGAAATGTATTTGGTTTTAAAGCTCTAAGAGCTCTTAGATTGGAGGATATTCGTTTTCCAATAGCATATGTAATGACCTGTGGTGGCCCTCCTAATGGTATCGAGGTCGAAAGAGATAAAATGAATAAATATGGAAGACCTTTGCTTGGATGTACTATTAAGCCCAAACTTGGCTTGTCAGCTAAGAACTATGGAAGAGCATGCTACGAAGGACTTAGAGGTGGTTTAGACTTTACTAAAGATGATGAAAATGTAAATTCTCAGCCGTTTATGCGTTGGAGAGACCGATTCGGTTTTGTACAAGATGCTATTGAAAGAGCAGAGAAAGAAACAGGTGAACGCAAAGGTCATTATCTAAATGTGACTGCCCCTACTCCAGAAGAAATGTATAAACGTGCGGAGTATGCAAAGGAGCTAGGTACTCCTATTATCATGCATGACTTCTTTACAGCTGGCTTTACTGCAAATACTGGTCTTGCAAATTGGTGTCGTGATAATGGCTTATTGCTTCACATTCATAGAGCAATGCATGCGGTTGTTGATAGAAATCCAAACCATGGTATTCATTTCAGAGTTTTAGCAAAATGTTTGCGACTTTCCGGTGGTGATCACATGCACTCTGGAACTGTTGTAGGTAAGCTTGAGGGAGACCGTGATTCTACTCTAGGTTGGATTGACTGTATGCGTGACAGCTTTATTAAAGAGGATCGCTCAAGAGGTATTTTCTTTGATCAAGATTTTGGCTCAATGCCTGGAATGTTGCCGGTTGCATCTGGAGGAATCCATGTTTGGCATATGCCAGCACTCGTTAATATTTTTGGTGACAACTCTGTTCTTCAGTTTGGTGGCGGAACGCTTGGTCATCCATGGGGTAATGCGGCTGGTGCAGCTGCCAATAGAGTTGCAGTTGAAGCTTGTGTAGAGGCTCGAAATGCTGGTCGCGAATTAGAAAAAGAATCAAAGGACATCCTCACGAGTGCTGCGAAACATTCACCAGAACTCAAAGTGGCAATGGAGACTTGGAAAGAGATTAAGTTTGAGTTTGATACAGTAGATAAGCTAGATATTCAGCATAAATAAGATTATTAAAAAGTTGATTAATATTAATAAAAGGAAAAGATTATGAGTAAAGTTCAAGATTACCCGTCACGACTGAGTGACAATGCTAGCAGAAAGTTTGAGACTTTTTCTTACTTACCTGCAATGACCGATAAACAAATTCGTGAGCAAGTGCAGTATATTGTTGACCAAGGATACAATCCAGGAGTAGAGCATACTGAGGTTGAGAATGCAACCGGAAATTATTGGTATATGTGGAAGCTTCCAATGTTTGGTGAAACAGACGTTGACACTATTTTGGCTGAATGTAAAGCATGTCATGATACCAATCCTGACAATCATGTCCGTTTAATTGGATACGATAACTATGCACAATCTCAAGGCGCTTCAATGGTTATTTACAGAGGCAAAGGATTTAAATAATCAAGTAAAATCATGTTAGCTTGATTGGATAAACCCCTGTCTAGAAGCAGGGGTTTTTTTTTCGAAAGGAATAAAAAATGAATGAATTAGATCAATACAAAATTGCTGAAGAACCTTTCTATCAGCCACAAGATGATGAAATTGATATGTATACGGCAGCTTACATGAATCGTATGCCAGTTATGTTAAAAGGACCGACAGGTTGTGGTAAATCTCGATTCGTTGAGTACATGGCATATAAGCTAGGTAAGCCATTAATTACTGTTGCTTGTAATGAAGATATGTCTGCAAGTGATCTGGTAGGTCGTTTCTTGCTTGATAAGGAAGGAACAATTTGGCAAGATGGACCTCTAGCTATGGCCGCACGATATGGCGGTATTTGTTATTTAGATGAAGTTGTTGAAGCAAGGCAAGACACCACAGTTGTAATTCACCCTTTAACGGATTATCGAAGAACGCTTCCTCTTGATAAAAAAGGAGAGTTAATTGATGCCCATCCCGATTTTCAGCTTGTAATTTCATACAACCCTGGCTATCAAAACCTCATGAAGGATCTGAAACAGTCAACCAAGCAGAGATTTTGTGG
Organism: uncultured Piscirickettsiaceae bacterium; assembly: GCA_964396315.1. Taxonomy (GTDB): domain Bacteria; phylum Pseudomonadota; class Gammaproteobacteria; order PS1; family Pseudothioglobaceae; genus Pseudothioglobus. The sequence continues at coordinate 8,262 of CAYNES010000019.1, forward strand.
GTTTAATTTTCAATATCCTGATGAGAAAACCGAAGCACACATCATCACTAAAGAATCTGGCGTTGATGCAGAAACAGCCTTAAAGTTAGTTCAGATTGCTCACCGAGCAAGAAACCTTGTAGGCCACGGACTGGATGAGGGTATATCAACTAGATTATGCGTTTACGCAGGACAACTCATTGCAGATAAAGTAAGCGAAAAGTCAGCCTGTAAAATCGCCATGGTAAATCCTATTACTGACGATTTGGATATTGTTGATACTCTAAACGCTGCAATAGATACGTTTTTTTGAGTAGTTTTTGCTATGAGTTCTGTCCAACTTTCGGATTTTGAGGATAAATTTAAAAATCCCTCTGATGTCCTCCATGATGCACTCAACGGGAGTTTTCTAGAGGCTTCAAAGGTAATGACACCCAATGGCCTGAAAGTTTATTTAGACGGGGCTGGAGCCCTTCATGCAATGGGGAAAGGTGAGGATATGGTGATCTCTTTTCTTGAGGAAACACCAATGGTTGTGAAAGAAGTTGGAGAATCAATAATTGGTGAAATTATATTCTCGATAATGAAGATGTCATCTCAAACATCTGCATCAGTTATAGTTCTTATGATTGCAAGTCTTCCTAATGTCGCAAGACGAATGAGTGACTTTGACCTAATGAAAGGCTATCTTAGGTTATTAGAAAGGATGATTGCTCTTGCCCCAAGAGGAATGAGGCCCATGCTCAATAACATCGATCTTTTGACTAGTAAGCTCACGCTAGGAGGTTTAAGGCGATGGGTTTTATATGGCGCTGAAACATTTAATCGTGATTTCAAGGCGCAGATTGCCTATTTCGAATTAAGTAGTGCTGAGTCCCTGCAAATTATTGAACAAGAAAGGCGTGGAACTTTGTTTATTGACAATCAACGCAAGTTGCAGTTTTATCTTAGAGCGTTTTATAACCGTGACTTTTTTCTTCGCCCGACTTCAGGTGATTATGAAACGAAAAAAGGATTGAAACCATACATTGAGTATGGCGTTATGCACATACCTGATGCCTATGATGACTACCATCATGCATCAGGCAAGATTGTTTCAGGTATCGATTGTTATAGAGCGGTATGTTCCCATGCCGCAGCTCATATTATGGAAACAGAATCTGCATTTAAAGGAGATACATTGAATCCTTTGCAAGTTGCTTGTGTGTCTCTTGTCGAAGACTTAAGGGTCGAACTTAATACAATAAAAAAATTTCCAGGAATGAAGAAGATATGGATTGCACTCCATCCAGAAGATGAGGATCTCAAAGATTTAAATCCATTCATATCTGACCTTGTTGATTTTTCCAGGGCTGCACTTGACTCAACATACAGTGCAAAACAGCCCTTCAATTTGAAGTTTTTAAATTTATTCAATGAAAAGATGGGTGAGTCTAGTCATTTATCCGAAATGAGTTATGACTTAGGAATGCAATATTATGAGTTATTAAAATCTAAAACTGATGTAAAAATTAGTGCCTCAGCCCTTGTGGCGGCACCAATTCCGTATAGAGATGATAATCGATATATTTGGGACTATGAAGAACTTGATTGGATATCTGAAGGAAATGACTATGTTCCTGCAAGCCAAAGGCAGGTCCGGCGCAAAGCAAACATCATGGAAATGTATAACGAGCTAGATGTTGAAACGGCTGGTGATGATGCCCAAGAAATATGGACTCTTGAGACCGAATATTTTCCTGACGAGCTAGATGGTGTTAGTATTAATGAAATTGAAGGCAAGGAACCTGTAAGTGAACCTTTTCACTACAATGAGTGGGATTACCAGTTGCAGCTTTACCGTCCAAATTGGGCAACCTTATATGAAAGAAGGCTTCGAAAAGGTGACTTTGATACGATCAATACAATTTTGAAAGAACATAAGCCAATTGCAAACCAACTTAAAAATGCAATTGATCAAATGCAGCCACAAGGGCTGGTTAAATTAAAAAAGCAGCAAGAAGGCAGCGAGCTAGATATTGACTCCTGCGTATCAGCTCTTGCTGATATAAGGTCTGGCACGACTCCAACAGACAGAATATATGTTAAAAAAGTTCAACATATTCGAGATGTTTCAGTAAATCTTCTTATGGATTTATCTGAATCAACAAACGATATGGTTGTCGGCAGTGATAAAACAATTTTACAGTTGATGAAAGAGGCTACTTCACTCCTATCATGGGCAATCGATAAAATCGGAGATAAGCTAACAATCAGTGGCTTTGCATCAGATTCAAGGCACGATGTTCAATACTATCGTTTTAAACCATTTCATTACAGTTTTAACGATGAAGTAAAAGGCAGGCTTGCAGGGATTAAAGGTGGGCTTTCAACTCGAATGGGTGCTGCCATGAGGCATGCTGGGATAGATTTGTTAACCCAGTCTTCAGCCAAAAAAATATTGCTGGTTTTGACTGATGGAGAGCCATCAGATATTGACGTTGATGATCCTCAACATCTTCGAATGGATGCAAAAAAAGCCGTTGAAGAGTTAAGGAGTCATGGAATTATCACTTTTTGTATTAGCCTAGACCCATATGCTGACCAGTATGTTTCAAGAATTTTTGGAAAAAATCGATTTATGGTGATTGATAATCTTCAAAAACTGCCTGAAAGGCTACCTCAGTTATTTATTTCATTAACAAAATAATGCAACAACTCAAAGATGAAAAATTAATTAATTTTGATCCAACCTATCCTTCTTTGCTTCCCGAAGACTGGAAGGATAGGAGCGCACCAACAGTTTATGAGATTTTAGCTACATCTAATACGCTCAAGAGAATGTATGCTGAAAAAGTAAAAGAAATTGAATCAGGAGAAATTAATAATGAGGTTGGTGAGGAGTCATTAAGAAAAATTGCTACCAACTACCAAACAGTTAAATCCCTTCTTTTTCAGCCGAGATAAAAATATGAACCTTGCTCACTTTAAATCTTCAATAAAAAAATTAGATAAAGACTTTCTTCAGTCTATTCTTGACGGCTCTGCCTTAGTAATGAATGGTGATGAAGTACTTAAACTTGGGAATTCAAATGGAGCCTTTGTTATTTTTTGGATAGAAGATGAAAAGTATAGTACAGTCGAGGAATTGAGAGATTATTTGGATACTGAAGCTGAGGATTTACTTACAAATTATTATCAGTATAGTCCATTAAGTAGAGAATATTTTGATCAAAAATTATCAGAATTAATGCATGAATATGGTGAGGCTTCGTTTTCATCTCAGCCTGGAGAAATGCCTGAGAAAAGCATTATCGTTAAAAATGGCGAATTAGAAATTTTGTCTAAGAATGATTATGTATTTAAGTATGGCTTGTATTTAAAACTTGATGAAAAATTGACTCCTCAGATTTCAGCTATTAAAGCTAAAAATTGGCTCCAGTCAGGGACAGCTTATAATGATTACATCGCAGTTAATGTTTTCCGCTTTAGTGCAATAGATTAGTTAAAATAACTTGCTAGGAAATGCCTTATACTTTCAGGAATTGTTTATATGAATCAGCATCAGAATTTTTTAAACTCAGTCATTCAGCGTTTAGGCATTAACAGGCCTATTAAAAAGAACTTAAACTCAGAGAATTTAATTAGTCTTTGTAATCAGCTTGTGAGTAAAAACGGAGAGGCAACTCTTTTTTCTTTAGCAAAGTCCATCTTAGAAGATTTTGATTCACTATCAGAAGAGCAAAAAAAATTATTTTTCACTGAATTACTCAAGCAGTTTAGTGTTGATCGCACCTCATTAAAAAAAGCATTAAAAGACTTAAACTTTAGTGACGAAGGACAATTAAGAAAGCTGCATAAACTAATTGAGCCAAAGAGTCAAGAATTGCTTAGAAGGCTAAATCAAGCTCCAAATGGCACTTCATCTTTATTAAAAATGAGAGAATCGTTATTAAAATGTTTTCAGGACTCGCCTGAGTTAAAGTCTCTTGATTTTGATTTTGTTCACTTATTTAAGTCTTGGTTTAATCGTGGGTTTTTAAAGTTGGAGCGTATTGATTGGTCTACCAGTGCAAATGTTCTTGAAAAAATTATGGAGTATGAGGCTGTTCATGATATTTCTGATTGGCAGGATTTACAAAATAGAGTGGCCGCTGCAGATAGGCGTCTCTACGCTTTTTTTCACCCAGCACTGCCTGATGAACCTCTTATTTTTATAGAGGTTGCTTTAATGAACGAAGTGCCACATTCAATCATGCCAATTCTGGATGCATCTGTTAAGCCCATTGATCCATATACCGCAAATACTGCTGTTTTTTACTCCATCTCTAATTGCCAAATGGCTCTAAAGGGGGTTTCTTTTGGAAGCTTCCTAATTAAACAAGTGGTATCTGAAATTCAGCAAGAGTTTAAAGAAATCAAGCAGTTTGTTACTCTATCTCCAGTCCCAGGACTAAGGAAATGGGCTCACAAGATGAACAACTCAAAAGATGAAGAGCTTTCAGATAGAATCTCACAAGACATCAGCGATTGCTGCGAAAAAGAAGAGATAAATCAGTTGGCTTTATTGAGACTAACTTATTTTTATTTAACTCAAATAAAAAATAAAAAGGGTGATGCAATTAACCCTGTTGCTCATTTTCATCTAGGAAATGGAGCATTAATCTACAAAATCCACACACAGGCAAATAATAATCAATTAGCTATAGATGACTCCTGGGGGGTTATGGTAAATTACCTGTACGATCTTGATCTGGTAGCAAAAAATCATGAGTCATATGCCAATCAAGAGTCGGTAGCAGTATCACCTAAGCTTACAAAATCAGTTCAAAGTAACAAGAAAAAAATCTTAGCCTATTAGTTCAGCAAATAGTAAGCTAAAGCAACCACCCCAAACAAAACTATTTGATGAGAAAGGTAGATAATTAATGCGTGCTTACCCATCACTTCAAGCCAGCTTAACCGAAAAGTAAAAACTTTCTGATAATAAGGATTATGTCCAAGATAAATTCCAATGAAGACAAACGAAACCCATGGGAATAAAGGGTAGTAATCGACGCTTCCAATCGGTAAGTGCGACTCGAAAATATGTGAAAGAAATCCTAAATTAGGTTGATCAAAGATTATTCCTATAAGGATTAATAAGGCAATCAAAAGTGAGGTCTTTGGTTGGTTTACAAATGCTAAAGCAATTAAAGATGAAACCCAAATCAAGTGAAGAATACCAAAATAAACCCATCCATCAGGA
>CAYNES010000020.1:0-13178 GCA_964396315.1 uncultured Piscirickettsiaceae bacterium
GTTTTATGGAGACAAACATGTCATCTGAAATTCCTTGATCGGCATAACCAATATACTCAGGAACTATTGGCAACAAAATCTCTTTATGAGAGCCGTTTGGCATTTGTCCTGCAAACAAATTAAAGAGACTGAAAAAACTACTTTGAGAACCGTTTGTGATAGCTATGTTTTTTTCATCTAAGTCCCAATCATAGTGTTCGTTAAGCATCACTACTAATGCACTAATAAACTCCTCACTCCCCTGCGGACCGTCATAAAGTCCAATCATTTGATCAACACCGGAACCGGCAATAAGTTTTTGTAACTCATCTACAAATTTATCATGTGCAGCTGGAATGATTGCCGGGTTACCGCCTCCCAGCATCACTATATCTGGATCATTACTGTGATTAGCTTTTCCAAGATCATCCATCAAATTAGTAATACCGCTTTCTCGAGAAAACCTTTTGCCAAACTTTGAGTAGTCTGTGTTAGCCATTTTTCCTAATATCGAAAAATTTTATTTAAGGATATGTTGTACGAGTTGAACCCAGTAACTAGCTCCAATAGGAAGAATTTCATCATTAAAGTCATACTGAGTATTGTGAAGCATGCAACCACCTTCCGGTCCGTCTTCTGGAACCAATCCATTACCGATCCAAATATAGGCGCCTTCTGATGCGTTCAGCAAAAATGAAAAATCTTCAGATCCCATACTAGGCTTTTCATTCCGTAAAACATTCTCTTTTCCTACTACTGTTTCAGCAGCTTGAGCGCAGCACTGCGCGTGCATTGGAGTGTTGACCGTTGCGGGATAGTTTGGAGTAGAGCTGAACGATGCCGTTGCCCCCATTGATTCACTTATACCTTCAGCGATACTCTTAATTTTTTCCTTTACTTCATCACCCACCTCGGATTTAAAGTATCTAAGAGATCCAGTTAAGTTCATTTCGTTTGGAATGACATTGGATACGAAACCAGCATCAACCATGGTAATGCTGACTACTGCAGAGTCTAAAGGAGCAACACTTCTTGAAACAACGCTTTGAAAAGCTGTCACAACCTGAGCACCTATCATGATTGGATCTATGCACTGATCAGGCATCGCTGCATGCCCACCTTTACCCTTAATCGTAATTTTGAGAGTTTCATTTGCAGCCATAACTGCAGTGTCATGAACAGCAAACTGGCCTTCAGCAAGGCCAGGCCAATTGTGCATACCGTAAACCGCGTCACAAGGAAATTTTTCGTAGATACCTTCCTCAACCATGACTCGTCCGCCACCGCCACCCTCTTCAGCCGGCTGAAAAATACAATGCACAGTTCCAGCAAAACTATTGTTCTCTTTTAAGTAAACAGCGGCCCCTAAAAGCATAGTTGAATGGCCATCATGGCCACATGCATGCATTTTTCCATCGTGAACTGATTTATGACTAAACTCGTTCTTCTCTTGAATTGGAAGTGCGTCCATATCAGCGCGAAGACCTATTGCTTTGCCTTTCTTTGCTCCATGAATAGTGGCAACTATGCCTGTAACAGCAAGTCCTCGATGCATTTCAATGTTGTGCGATTCCAGTACTGAGGCTATAAAGTCACTCGTCATCTCTTCTTTAAAGCTTAACTCAGGGTGCTTATGAATATGGTGACGCCAAGTCACCATTTGTTCATGAAGCTGAGAATTTTTAGTGATGAGTGACATTTTTATATTATGACCTCAAGCATTCATTCGTTGGATCAAAAGGAGACTCATCAATGACAATTGATTTATATTTTTCACCTAATATCTCTATTTCAAGTTCTGTACCAATCGCAGTGAGATCCTTCCTAACAATGCCAAGCGCTAGAGACTTACCACAACGCCAACCGTAGCCTCCTGAAGTCCCTCTTCCGACGACCTTGCCATCCTTATAAATGGCTTCAGAGCCACGCGCATCAGCATCAGTTACCCCCAAAACCTCCATTGTAACAAAGCCATTCGTTGCTCCTCTCTCCTGCCAATCACTCAAAGCTTCTTTACCAATAAAATCATTTTCTTTGTCAAGTCTAACGAATCGATCAAGTCCAGACTCGTAAGCAGAGTACTCAATGGACATTTCTCGTGGTATCAAACGATAGGACTTTTCAAGGCGCATACTGTCCATCGCACGAATACCGAAAGGCTTGATGTCATATTCTGCCCCAGCTTCCATTACCTTATCGAATATATAGTTTTGCATCTCGATTGGATGATGGAGTTCCCAACCTAACTCTCCCACAAAGTTAACACGAAGCGCCTCCGCCGTAGCATAACCCACGTTTATTTTTTTTCCAGTTAGCCACTTAAAGTTTTCATTAGATAAATCTGTATCAGTTAGCTTTTGAAGAACATCACGAGACCTTGGCCCAGCTAGAACCAAAACCCCGGTTTGAGTAGTCAAACGTTGAACACTTACGCTTCCATCTTTTGGAGTAAGCTTGAATAAATAGTCATGGTCATGCGTTTCAAATGCACCTGCAGAAACTAAGTAATAGCTTTGAGGTCCAGTCTTGTAAACAGTGAATTCAGCTCTCACACCACCATTCAGAGAGAGCATATGAACAAGGCTAATTCTGCCGATATTCTGAGGCATCTTATTTGCAAAAATTGATTCTAGCCATTCCTCTGCCCCAGGTCCTTTTACAACGCATTTAGCAAAAGCCGACATATCAAGAAGCCCAACTTTTTCATTGACATGCTTGCACTCGTTGCCAACATGTTCAAAATAGTTTGAACGTCTAAATGAGTTTTTCTCTACAATACGACCATCCTCTAATGCTTTTGAATGATTCTTGTTTAAAAACACCTTTTCAGGGTCTTCCTGATTCAATTCCTCAGCGCTAAGTGAATAATCAAGGCTTGGCATAAACCAATTTGGACGCTCCCAACCATAGACCGATCCAAATACAGCTCCCAAAGCCTTCATTCGATCATAGCATGGCGCCGTTTTTAGAGGTCTAGCAGCACTTCTCTCTTCGTCAGGGTAGTGCGTCGTAAAAACGTTGGCGTAGGCTTCCTCATTTTTTTCTCTTAAATAGCCTCTTGTTGCATAAGGTCCAAAACGGCGAGGGTCTACACCCATCATGTCGACCGTAGGCTCTCCATCAACAATCCATTCTGCTAACTGCCAGCCAGCACCACCAGCCGCAGTGATTCCAAAACTATGCCCTTCATTAAGCCAGAAATTTTTTAGACCAGGGGCTGGTCCAACGATAGGGTTACCATCAGGCGTATATGCAATTGCGCCATTATAAATATCTTTAATGCCCACTTCACCAAAAGCAGGAACACGACTAATACAGCGATCAATGTGCGGCATAATGCGGTCCAATTCACCATTAAACAATTCATATTGGCAGTCTTTACTTGGACCATCGACATAACAAGCTGGCGCTCCTTTTTCATATATACCAAGAATCATACCTCCAGCCTCTTCGCGCAAGTAATATGCAGAGTCAGATTCACGCAGAACTGCCATTTCTGGCAAACCTTGCTTTTTTCTCTCCATAATTTCTGGGTGCTGCTCAGTAACTAGAAATTGATGCTCAACCGGAATGACTGGAACATCCAGCCCAACCATTTCACCCGTTTTTCTTGCAAAACTTCCTGTGCAAGATACGACATGTTGACATGAAATATCACCTTTATCTGTGGATACCACCCAGCTCAGATCTTTTTGCTGCTGGATACCTTCTACAAGAGTATGCTCGTAAATTTCAGCGCCTCTATTTCTTGCACCCTTACAAAGAGCTTGGGTTAAATCTGCTGGCTGAATATAGCCATCATCAGGATGTTGAATAGCGCCAACCAAACCCTCAGTATTGCAAAGTGGCCACACCTCTTTTACTTCATCTGGTGTTAAAAATTTAACATCGACACCGACCGTACTGCCAACACCTGAGTAATATTTGTACTCATCCATTCTGTCTTGAGAATTAGCTAGACGGATATTTGAAACCACACTAAAACCGACGTTCATTCCTGTTTCTTGCTCTAGTTCATGATAGAAATCAACAGAGTATTGGTGAAGTTTTCCTACTGAATAACTCATATTGAATAAAGGCAAAAGCCCGGCAGCATGCCAAGTAGAGCCTGATGTTAGGTCTTTGCGCTCAACTAAAACCACGTCAGTCCAACCCTTTTTAGCTAAATGATAGAGCGTTCCAGCACCTACAACACCTCCACCAATGACAACCACTTGCGCTTTATTTTTCATCACTTCTCCGATACTAAGTCAAACTTAAAAAAACGTGAATTATATACCTAAATTATAGCAATTACATCAATAAATTAATGGTAGAATTTTTCGAAATTTATTTGCATTATGATGTAGTGTTTTCTTGGAGAATTAAATGAAGCTGACAGTAATAAAATGGCGAGATATACCGACACAGGTAATGATAAAAAAAAGCAGAAGGGAAGTTGAAAAAGTTCAGCTTGACAACCGCTTTATGGAGGCTGTTGACTCTGCAGCAACGGTTGGAGACTCGACAGATGCAGATGCATACCTGACTGACTGGCACAATGAAGTCACTGAAATTGAGGATGGAAACTTAAGAGGACCAGTTGAGCAAAAAGCTGCAGAGCTTGAGGCAGAGTTTACCGATGAAATACTTCTGAGTTATGTCAATAATGCTGGCTACAAACCTTAAGTTAGGCCGTATATCTTCCGTGTAAAAATTTCAGAGTTTCTCTGACTTTTGTCTCCTTTAGAAGATACCTGATAATGCTATCTGGCGAATCTAACAATTCAGCATAGTCAAGTTCAGCAGGTTTTTTTGAAACCTTTTTATTAAAGACAACAGAAATCGTTGCCCAGTGTCTACTTAACTTATAAAAACCAAGCTTCTCTTCAAGCTGAGCCAATTTATCACTCAAATAGACATCATCATTGAGCAGGAGTCTTTTTGAATCAATATTGACAACGCCATTAACATGGCTCGCAGCTTTATGTTCGAGAGCAAACTCGATTAAAACCATACTTTCACGGTGCGCAATAGCAACCACTTCTTCTTTTTTAGAGTCATCGTGGTGTATTAATGTGCCTTCAGTCTCATTAAAGTTGTTCTTTGCGATAATGGGAGTTTTTGTTTTCAAAGAAGCTTTGATAGCTCTTGGATGAATCACTCTGGATCCTTCATCCGCCATGGCAAGCATCTGGTTAACACTGATAGATTCTAGGTAACTCGAGCCCTCAACCTGTCTTGGGTCACAATTTGCAATGCCATCTACATCAGAGAATATTTCAACTTTTTCTGCCCCCATGGCAGATGCAAGTGCAACGGCCGAGGTGTCACTTCCACCGCGACCTAAAGTACGGATATCTCCCTTATCGTTGACTCCTTGAAAGCCTGCTACTACTGCAATAAATCCATTATCAAGCGCTTCAACAATTCGTGATGGATTGATCTCTAAAATTTCAGCATTTCCAGCATTGTCATCTGTCAGAATTCCAGATTGCCTTCCATTAAAAGATTCTGCTGGCATTCCGTTGTGACTCAATAGGTGCGAAAAATAGGCAGAACTTAGAGTCTCTCCAACGCTCATTACAAGATCTAACTCTCTTGGATTGATGTTGTGCCCTATACCTCTAAGAAGCGCTACTAGTGTATCCGTAGCATATGGCTCGCCTTTTCTTCCCATAGCAGAAACGACAACCACAATCCTCTCTCCAGACTCGTGGTAGCGTTTGATGTGCTGTAAAGCATGTGCACGACAATCCTCATCCCTGAGACTCGTGCCTCCAAATTTCATTACTATAGGTGCCAAATTCTTCACCATTAAGTTGTTAAAAAATGCGCCATTATAGTCTTTTCAGGGCTACATAGCAAATTTGAATTGGAAGAACTAGATTAATGATTTTTGATCATTCAATATTAAATATTGAATGTTAGTTTAATTCCATCAAGAATAAAATCAACTGACACCATTATCAAAAAAATACCCATTAATCTTTCAATCGCAGTTAAAGCTCTATTACCGAGCTTGCTCCCCAAGGCTTCTGATGAAATTAAAATAATTCCAGAAATTAAGCTTGCTACAAATACTACAAAAGTCCACTCTATCCACCTACTAGGCTCTTGAGCCATTAACAAAATGACTGCTGCAATTGCAGATGGCCCAGCCAGCATAGGGATAGCAAGAGGCACTACTAGAGGCTCTGATTCTTCATTATGACTAAACATCGGCTTTGTTCCAGGAAAAATCATTCTTATTGCAATAATGAATAGTATGATCCCTCCCGCAATTCCGAGTGAAGACTGTTCTATCTGAAGAAGCTGGAGCACAAACCTTCCAACAAACATGAAAAATAACAAAATCACGAAAGCAATTATCAATTCCCTGATAATTATTTTTTTGCGTCTCTCCATTGGAATATTTTTAAGAATACTTAAAAATACAGGCACATTCCCTATCGGGTCCATAATAATTATGAGTAATAAAATTGCAGCTAATACAGTCACTTAAGTCACCAGATTTAAAAAATTGAAAAATGGATTTTATAGTAATAGGTTTTCAATAAAGTGCTATTTATAAATATCTTTTATTCTAGGATAGCTCAGTTAATTTCGAAGAAAAGAAGAAAATACATTGCAAATAAATCTCCATAAGGAGATAATTTACCTATCTGTTGTGTTTGTGCTTGATTTATTTCCCTGAGCCGAACAAGTATAGAAAAGGAGATGAGATTGGTTGCTATTGTGTAAGCCTGCCTTGTAGCAGGAAACCTACGGTAAACATCGAACTTCCGCCTTGAACCAAAATGGTTCAGGACCATGTCAACACGGCACAACGGACCCTTCACTCTTAAAATAATTACCCATTCCTTCATTTTTTCTACTGCTAAAATTAGAACAAACCTCTTCACAATGAAACATGAAAGAACTTCGTAAAGAACTGAGAGAAATCAGAAGGTCGATTGATCAACCCTCAAGAAAAAAGAAAGGCAAACAACTTCTCTATCAGTGCAAAAAAAATGCAATCTTTAGAAATGCTAAGCATGTTGCAATATTCATTCCAAATGATGGTGAGATTGAGACAATAGACACGATTAATTTTTTAGTCCATCAAGGTTATTTTGTTTACTTACCAATTCTTGTTGGTGAAAAATTAAAGTTTGCAAAGATGGGTAATCTCTTCAAAAAAAATAGGTTTGGCATTGAAGAGCCAATTTTCAAACCCCTTATAGGTGCGCACAAAATGGACATCATTCTTATGCCTCTTGTTGGCTTTGATAAACATAAAAATCGCTTAGGGATGGGTGGAGGCTTTTATGACAAAACTCTTAGCTTTCATAGAAAATCAAAAGGATTCAGAGTCCCTAAACTATATGGATTAGCCTTCGATGCTCAAGAGGTAAATCGTCTTCAATCAAAGCCTTGGGACGTGCCAGTTGACGGAATAGTCACTCCAACTCGATTTATTTAATAACTATCTTTTCTTTGTGTTTCCGAGAGCCTGCCTCTGAAAAAAAGATTTGAGCGTTGGCGTTTCATCAATGAAATTCATTCCAAAACCCCTGAGCCATCTTATTGGCTCATTATTTTCTTTATAGATCCAATCAAGACCTGTCATTGTTTTAGACATGACTTCGTTATCAAGCCTTCTAGCTCTTGCATACTTTCTGAGAACAAGAAAGTCTCCTATATGTTCCTGATCTTGACTCTTCAGCTGTTTGCTAAGCTCCTTGACATCAGAAAAACCTAGATTGACCCCCTGGCCCGCTAAAGGATGAATGTTATGAGCCGCGTCACCAATCAGTGCAAGACTCTCAAGGACATAGTCATTCGCACTTCTTGAAATGAGAGGGAAATACTGTCTAGAGCTCTCAACTTCAAGAGAACCAAACTGATACTCTGAGGCATCTGACAACAGCTTGTTAAATTCTAGATTATCTATACTTTCCAGTTTATCGGCTAAAGCATCCTGGCAAGACCATACAATGGATGCTTGATTTTCAGACAAGGGCAAGAAAGCAAGAATGCTATCAGATAGAAATCTTTGCCAAGTCGATTGCTGGAGTGGCTTTTCAGTAGAGACATTTGCTATGATAGCTCTCTGGCGATAGTCGTGCTCTTTAATCTCTATATTGACCAAACTCCTAACTTTTGATTGCGGTCCATCTGCACCAACCAAAAGCCTACACGATAAAATTTGGCCATTATCAAGTTTTGCCTTGTATCCTAAATCAGACTTAATAAGCTCTTCTAGACTCGCCTGAATCATGCTAACCTTGGATGAGTCAACCTTTTTGTAGAGTGCAGATTGAATCAAATCATTCTCAACAATATGGCCTAAATATTCAATACCTTCATCTTTTGCTTGAAAATTGAGGTGTCCATGTGAATTTTGATCCCACACTTTGGTGGCAACAAAACCATTTTTTCTCTCTATTCCATTCCATACATTAATCGAGCACAAAAAGTCCTTTGAAGTTGGCGTTATAGCGCTCACCCTAGTATGAAAGGTTTTGCTTATCGAGGGGCTACAATCATTTGGGTCAACGACCGCAATATTCAGACTCGTCTGGTTGGAGAGTTCAATGGCCAGAGAGAGGCCAATCATTCCTCCTCCTATAATGACGACATCATGATTATCGATTACCCTTCCCCAGCGATTGTCATTTCATTGATCAAGGTTGAGCCAACCTTTACATTGCTTCTTAAATCAATATCATTGCCCACATAGACTATATTTTTTAACATGGTCTTCAGGTTGCCAGCAATGGTGATGCCGGATACGGGGTATTGGATGTTGCCATTCTCTACCCAGAATCCACTTGCTCCTCGAGAATAATCTCCGGTTGTTGCATTGACGCCGTGTCCCATTAAGTCGGTCACAATCAGGCCTTTTTTCATGTCCTTGGTTAATTCCTCGAGCCCACCATCGTAATTTGACTGAACATGGCAATTACTAACACCGCCAGCATTCGCTGTAGTCTTTAATCCGAGTTGATTAGCAGAGTATTGACCCATCAGATAAGAAACAACTCTGCCATCCTCAACGAAATACTGTTTGTTTTTTAAAACACCATCAAGATCAAAAGCTCTAGAACCAAGCGTTTTTGGCTGTAGCGGGTCTTCATAAATATTGATGGAGTCAGTAAGGACAGACTTATTGATTGAACCTAGAAGGAAAGATGTTTTTTTGAATTGTCTTGAACCACTGAGTGCACCCAAAAGCTGAGAAAACAATCCCGATGCTTGTCTTGGAATAAATATTACTGGACATTTTTGCGACACTAAATGCTGAGAACCCAATTTTTTTTGCGCAAAACTTGCTGCTTTTTGACCCACCTTTGATGGACTCATTAAATCACTTGAATCAAGTGCAATAGAGTACTCATAAGCAGTCTGCATTTCAGAATCTCTTTTTGCAATTAAGGAGCAATGCAGGGAGTGCCTAGTATTTTTAATGTTGGTAACCAATCCATTTGAATTTGCATAATAAGTTTCACCTTCATAGCTCGACAATTCAGCACCATCAGAGTTGTCTATTTCTTCCTGCTCGAGTGCTACTTGTTCACACTCTTTAGCAATATCAATACTCTGTTTAGCGTCTAGATTCCATGGATGGTAAAGATCTAAATCAGGGGCATCCCAAGCCATCCTGACTTTTGGAGCAAGCCCGTTGAATGGATCTTCTTGGGTGTACTTGGCTATCATGCAGGCAGAATCTATAGCTTTTTTTAGGCTCTCATTACTCAAATCAACACTCGTTGCTTGGCCTTTGTTTTTACCAAAATAGACACTAACATCGAAACTATTATCTAGATGATATTGCAATGTTTCAACCTTAGATAACCTGACTGAAGTTGACACACCGGAACTCTTTCCGAGCGAAAACTCAAAGTCGGTAGCTTTATTTTTCTTAATGAAGTCGATAACCAGTTGTGTTGTTTGTTCTAGAGAATTCATACTGAAGAATTATACTAAGTGATTCAAAATAATTAAAGCTTCACTAGCTGCTTTATTGACCCTTAGGTTCATCCTCTAAAGATTGATGTTGAACCTCAAGAAGATGGAGCCTACGGTTATCCGTTTTTAAGACCTTGAATTGGAACCCATGAAGACTAATCTCACTCATTTGCTCTGGCAAATAGCTGAAGCCTGAAATCACTAGACCAGCGACCGTATCATAGTCATCACTCTTAATATTCGAGTCAAAAAAATCATTGAATTCAGTCAGAGTTGTGTTGGCTTGGAGTAAGTAGCGACCATCTCCATAGTCGATAATGTTGTCCTCTTCCTTGTCGTGTTCATCCTCTATCTCTCCGACAATTTGTTCAATAACGTCCTCAAGTGTGACCAATCCTGCAATCTCGCCGTACTCATCAAGTACGATTGCCATGTGTGATCTGTTTTGTTGAAACTCTCTCAAGAGAGAGCCTAACGGTTTGCTTTCAGGAACAGACAAAGCGTCTCTGAGATACTCTCGATAGTTAAACTCATCATCCTGGTGATTAGCCAGATGCGCGAGTAAATCCTTAGCCAAAACAACCCCTAGTATCGAGTCTTGCTCTTCATTATGAATAGGGAATCGTGAATGTGAAGAGGCCACCATAATCTCAAGCAGGCTTTTCGTGGTTGCCTCTGAATTAATCATAATCATCTTTGAGCGAGGCACCATAACATCTCTCACCTTTAGGCTTTCAACCTGCAAAGCGCCTTCAATAACTGATCTACTATAGGGATCAATTACAAGGTTTTCCTCAGCATCTTCTAAGGCTTGCATGAGTTGGGCTCTGGGTTTTAAAGTTTTAGGAAAAAACTTGTCAAATAACTTGGATAGAAATGGTCTACTCGGAGGTTTGTCTTCGCTCATATAGTTATGAAATGTATTATTGGTTCTCTATTTTACCTTGAATTAGGCGTTTCTATTGCTTTGCATTGCTTTGCCCTGAGCCGCTCTCTCTTTGCGCACTTTCTTTGGATCAGCAACGAGAGGTCGATAAATCTCTACTCTGTCTTTTTCTCTAAGAACTGTATCAAGGGTTGCAAATTTTGAAAAAATTCCTACTCGATCCTTTGACAAATCGATCTGCTTGTATTGCTCTAGAATGCCTGAAGCCTCTATAGCCTCTTTCAGAGTTGAGCCCTCTTCAACCTCTAGACTGATGAGGCTTTGTTTGTCAGTTAAAGCGTAGGCAACTTCAACTATCATAATAATCACTCATTGATTGGGCATCTTTAAAGTTGAGTTGGCCCTCATAAATTGCACGACCAGTGATAGCTCCAATGATTCCGTGGTGAGCATTTTTAAGAAGTGCAGCAATGTCATCCAGATTGGTTATACCGCCAGAGGCAATGATTGGGATCGAGGTTTTATCGGCCAGGTTTGCAGTAGCCTCTACATTAACACCCTGCATCATTCCGTCTCGAGCAATGTCAGTATAGATAATCGAACTGACTCCGAACTGTTCGTACTTTTTGGCTAATTCTGCAACACTGATGTCGGTTTGCTTTGCCCAACCATCGGTCGCAACAAAACCGTTATTCGCATCAAGCCCCACAATAATTTTGTCTGGAAACTCTACACAAAGCTGCTCTACAAAACCTGGATTGTCAACAGCCATGGTCCCAATAATTAGGTAACTGATCCCTGCCTCAATGTAGGAGCTCGCGGTTTTCAAATCACGAATACCGCCGCCAATTTGAACAGGTAGGTTTGGAAAGGATTTGGTGATTTCATTGACGCAGTCTGCATTGATAGGTCTACCCTCAAATGCACCATTAAGGTCTACCAAATGAAGCCTTCTTGCCCCCTCATCAACCCACTTAGCGGCCATCTCGGTCGGGTTATTTGAAAATACGGTCGTGTCCTCCATAACACCTTTACGGAGTCTCACACATTGGCCATCTTTTAAGTCAATTGCAGGGATAATAATCATAAAACCTTAATTTGTCTATAACTTCAATATACATCACTAATTATACTCTATGCCCTTTGGGCTCGAATGAGTTAAGCATTTGGTATTGAGCTAGACAGGAAGAAGCTCTTCAAGACTCCATCGAGGTTTAATAGAGATCTCATAGTTTTCATTAGAATGCCCAGCAAGAAATCGATAGTGTCCTGCCAGTGCAATCATAGCGCCGTTATCAGTACAAAAGTTAAGCGCTGGATAAAAAACACTGACATCATCTTCCTCACTCATCTGATCTAAAGATTCCCGTAGAGAAAGGTTTGCGCTCACCCCACCAGATACCACTAGGGTTTTAAATCCAGTCTGTTTGAGTGCCCTCTTGCATTTGATTGTTAGTGTCTCCGTTGCAGCAACTTCGAATGCTTTAGCAATATTAGCTTTTTCATTAGGAAAATCAATAAACGTGTTTCTTGCAAAAGTTTTTAAACCGCTAAAACTAAAATCAAGGCCCGGTCTATCGGTCATTGGCTTAGGGAAAGTGAACCGATCTTTGTCTCCCTTTTTTGCCAGATTTGCAAGTGCAGGACCGCCAGGGTATCCCAAACCAAGTATTTTAGCTGTCTTATCGAACCCTTCTCCAACTGCATCATCAAGGGATTCTCCAAGGATCTTGTATTGACCTATTCTGGTCACTTCAACAAGCAAAGTGTGTCCGCCCGAGACTAGGAGCGCGACAAACGGGAAGTCGGGTTTGTTCTCCTCCAGTAAGGGCGCCAGTAGGTGACCCTCCATGTGGTGGACACCTAGAGCAGGAATACCTAGGCCCCAAGCTAAGCTCTGAGCTATCGAGCTGCCGACTAGGAGAGCCCCTGACAAGCCCGGCCCAGCAGTGTATGCAATACCCGTCAGCTGACTTAATTCAACGCTGCTCTCATTGAGCGCATCTTTAATGAGTGGTATCGCTTTTTGGATGTGGTCCCTCGAGGCAAGTTCGGGCACAACACCGCCGTACTCTGCGTGCAGCTTGACTTGAGAGAAGAGCTTATGCGAGATAAGACCGTCTTTGCTAGTGTATATTCCGATTCCTGTTTCGTCACAAGAGGACTCAACCCCCAAAGTGATAAGATTTTTACTAGCCACCGACCGTCTCACCCAAGTAAACCTTTTTCACTTCTTCGTTTGCCAAAATTTCATCCTTTCCACCCTGAGCAATAATCTTTCCAGCACTTAGCACATAAGAATGGTTGCAGGTATCAAGCATCTCTCTGTAGTTGTGATCGGTAATCAGTATGCCAATTCCTTTGTCTCTTAATTGGTAAA
>CAYNES010000021.1:0-13027 GCA_964396315.1 uncultured Piscirickettsiaceae bacterium
GAATTCTCTCTGGTCCAGGAATCATGAATTTGTATGAAGCGCTTTGTCAAATTAATGGTAAAGAAATGGTGTACCAATCTCCTTCAGAAATAACTGCATCAGCGGTTAATGGAGATTATGACCCCTTGGCAGATGAAACTGTCCAGATGTTTTGTAAAATCTTTGGCTCTGTGGCTGGTAGTATGGCTCTCACAGTTGGAGCATTAGGGGGCGTTTATATTACTAGCGACTTGGTAAGAAATTTTTTGGATATTTTTGTTGCCAGCGAATTCCAGAAAAGTTTTGAGAATAAGGGAAGGCTTCAACCTGTACTTGAAGATATTCCAGTCTACCTTTCAAAAAAGAAAAATATGGGACTCATTGGTACTGTTTATCAAACAAACAATCAATGGATTCAGAAGGGTTTTAAGATATAAATGTCTTAATTTATTTACCTATTGCAGTCTTCATTAGAAGCTCAGCAATCTCATCTCTAGATCCAAAATAGCTTGTTATGTTGATCTCAAGATTGGGAAAATTTTGCGAGGCTTGATTAACCTCCTCAGGGATATCTCTATTAATGTGAACACCGGCCGAAAGAAAATAGGGTAAGACTGTAACATGCTGTGCCCCTATGTTATGACACTCCTTGATAGCCTCAGGAATGGAGGGTGAGGCAAACTCCAGAAAAGCTGGCATAACTTTATCAAATTGACTTGAATCAAATTTGAGCATTTTTTTTGATAAGGACTCAATTTCAAGATTTGATTCCTCTCTTCTGCTTCCATGAGCAACAAGTAGTAAAATATTCATATCAGGTAGGATGGTAGCTTAAATTGAAATATTTGGCTATTTTATAGGGTATCTTATCACGTTTAAAAAATATATTAGAGGCAAACTTTTGTACCAATGCTCGTCTATACATGAATCGGCAGGTCAAGCTAAGATTGGAGTACTTTTATCCAACTTGGGTACGCCTGATGCGCCAACTAAAAAAGCTGTAAAACCGTATTTAAGGCAATTTTTATCAGATACAAGGGTGATAGAACCACCCCCACCAAAATGGATTTGGAACATAATCCTTAATGCAGTTATTTTAAATTTGCGTCCTAGAAAGTCTGCTAAGGCTTACCAAACTGTTTGGGATACTCATGGAGAGGGTTCACCACTCCTATCGATAGCAAAAAGACAGAAATTGGCTATTATTTCTGAACTCAATAATCAAGCACCAGAACAATATGAAGTCGCTCTTGGTATGTGTTATGGAAAGCCTTCTATGAAATCTGCATTAGATGAGTTGGAGGAGAAGGGTTGTAATAAAATTATTGTCCTTCCTTTGTACCCACAGTATGCAGCATCTTCTACTGGGTCAGTTTTTGATGCAGTTGCTAAAGAATTACTTTCTTGGAGAAATGTTCCAGACCTTAGATTTATCAGTAACTATAGCGAAGAAGAGATGTATATTGATGCCCTCGCAAATAGTGTTAAAGAGTATCAAAAGTTGCATGGCAAGCCTGATTTCTTGCTCATGTCCTATCACGGCATTCCAAAGCGCTATTTTGATAAGGGTGATAACTATCCATGCCAGTGCTGCAGAACGACGTTTCTCTTAGCTAAAAAATTAAATCTAAAACCTAGCGAGTACCAGATGTCCTATCAATCAAGGCTCGGTGTAGCGGAATGGATGAAGGAATATACAGATCAAACATTGAAATCTTTGCCAAATAAAGGCATAAAAAATGTTCAGGTGATTTGTCCTGGCTTTTCTGCCGACTGTTTAGAGACGATTGAGGAGATTAGTGTTGAGAATAAAGACTATTTTATAGAGTCTGGTGGAGAAAAATTTGGCTACATACCTGCGCTCAATGACAGGTCAGACCACATTGAGTTTTTAACTCAATTATTAATCGATAATTCAGCTAACTGGATTAAGTAATATGAACATCGTCATTCTAGGCGGCACAGGTTTAATAGGTCGCGCACTTCAAAACAGTTTATCAAAAACTCATCAAGTGAATTGCTTTAACAGGGATACCTTTAAATCTCTAGAGCATCTTATCTCAATAATTGAAGGAAGTGATTTTGTGATTCAGCTCTCAGGCTCAACTATATCGAAAAGATGGTCTAAAAAAACTATTAGAGAGATGTGGCAAAGCAGAGTAGACACTAATCAATTGCTCGCTGATGCGGTTAATTCACTGAGTGTTAAGCCTAGAGTTATATGCGCATCAGGTATAAGCTTCTATGCAGAATCTAGTTGCGATAAACCAATGACTGAGGACGACTCAAAAGGGGATGGCTATTTAACAGATTTAAACATTGCAATTGAGAACGCGGCAAAATCTATATCAGAAAATGTCATTATCCTAAGGTTTGGAGTTGTTCTCTCAAGAGAGGGAGGCGCACTTCAAAAGCTGTATTGGCCCTACTACTTTGGAGTGGGTGGTCCTATATTGACAGGAAATCAATGTTTTTCTTGGATCCATATCAAAGATCTCGTCAAAGCGATTCATTTTCTTATGGATAATACACAAAGCAAAGGGGTATACAACGTCACATCTCCCGAGCCAGTCCCTCAAAAGGTTTTTGGAAAGTCCCTTGCTAAAGCCTTAAATAGGCCATTTTTTATACCGGTTTGGGAATGGCAGCTCAAAATCCTTCTCGGTAAAGGCTCTCAAGTTTTAACTCTAAGTGCGTCCGTAATTCCCAAAAGATTGACTCAAGAGGGTTTTGTTTTTGATTATCCTAGCGTGGATAGTGCAATGAGCGAGTTGATTAGTTGAAAAATATATTCCTATGGTAAAATATTGTTAAGTTTCATTCGTTTACACTGTTCTTTTAGACTTTCCATTCTGGAAAGTTTTTTTTTATTTATTTTGGAGAAAATATGAAGGTTAGTAAGGATAAAGTTGTTTCAATGCACTACACTCTTAAAAATGACGCGGGAGATGTTATTGACTCATCTGAAGGTAAAGAGACTTTAGACTTCCTGCAAGGTCATGGCAACATTATTCCTGGCTTAGAGTCTGCTCTTGAAGGTGCAAGCAAGGGAGATAAAATGGAGGTTTCTGTTGAGCCTGAAGAGGGGTATGGTCTTAGAATGCAGGACGCAATTCAGGAAATTCCTAGATCTGCACTTCAGGGCATTGATGAGGTAAACGTTGGAATGCAATTGCAGTCACAAGATCAAGATGGTAATGCATTTGTTGTGACTGTTACAAAGCAAGATAAAGAAAAAATCACTGTTGATGCAAATCATCCTTTGGCGGGTGAAACTCTTCATTTTTCTGTCAGCATTGAAGATGTAAGAGATGCTGAAGCGGAAGAGCTATCTCACGGCCATGTGCACTCTGCTGGCGGCCATTCTCACTAAATATTAAAATTTCTAGCGGACAATTGCCTACTCAAATTACTTGTCCGCTATGTACATCTAAAAAATGTTCACTCTTTCATAAAGACCAGTTTCGTGAGTATTTACAATGCTTAGCTTGTAAATTTGTTTTTGTTCCATCTCAATATCACTTATCAGACTCTGAAGAAAAAGAGAGGTACGATACTCATAACAATAACCCGCAAGACCTTCGTTACCGCCAATTCTTGAGTCAACTTACTAAGCCTTTGAATGATTTAATTTCAGATGGCTCTTATGGCCTTGACTTTGGATGTGGGCCTGGTCCAACTCTCTCTTTGATGCTTGAAGAAGAGGGGCATCAAGTTGATTTATACGATAAGTTTTATGCTGAAGATGAATCAGTATTTGACAAAAAGTTTGACTTTATCACACTAACTGAGGTTATTGAGCACTTGTCTAATCCTATCTTTGAGTTTGAAAGGTTAGCTGCAATTCTTAAGCCTGGAGGTATGATTGGAGTAATGACTCAAACCTTAACTGACGATAAAGACTTTAAATCATGGTATTACAAAAATGATCCCTCACATATTGGTTTTTATAATCAAAAGTCATTGAGGGTTTTGTCTAATCATTTAAAGCTAGAGATAAACCATTACTCAGATCGCGTTATATTTTTTAAAAAAAATGATTAAGTAAGTATGTTTAGATAGCTCCGATAACGATTTTTATTAACTTTGCCATTTTCTAATGCTTTTTTTACCGCGCAATTAGGCTCATTAATATGTTTGCAGTCCCTAAATCGACATTCGCCTGACAAGGCTTTAAATTCCCTAAATCCATTGATGATTTCAACTTCAGTTAGATTCTCTAGCTGAAACTCTCTAACGCCTGGTGAGTCAATTAAATCCCCTCCACTAGGAATGTGATAGATGGTCGTATTAGTAGTAGTGTGTTTGCCAAGTTTGCTTTTGCTTGAAATCTCATTGACCCTCAGTTCCAAATCGGGAATGAGAGAGTTAATTAGTGAGGATTTACCAACACCAGATTGACCTAGAAAAATATGAGATTTATTAACTAGCTGCTCTTTTAAAAAATCAAGGTTTATTTGTTTTTTAACACTTATGAAATGAACATCGTAGCCAAGAGATTGGTAATGTTGGAAATCCCTATAGGCTTCATTTTCTGAGAGTTCAATCTTATTAACAATAATTCCTATCGGAAGCTTTGAATTTTCAGCCATGATCAGATATCGATCTATCAGCTCAAATTCATAGTGAGGCTCTATTGCTACAACAAGCCATAATTGATCAATATTAGCTGCAATCAATTTGTCTTGCCTTTTGAGTTTGCTGTCACGCGGAAAAATCGCTGTAACAATCGCATCATCATGTTTTGTTTTTTGAAAAAGAACTCTGTCTCCAGCAACAGAAAAACCAATATTTTGACGACTTACAGATTGAAAGACTTTTCCATTTTCATCCTCAACGAGTTGTCGTTGGCCATATCGAGTGATAACTCTTCCTTGGTATTCTGTTTCATCATCTTGAACTTGAGATTCTAGTTTTGAGGCGATTTTGTCAGCGCGAGCAATCTTTTCAGATTGGACTTTGTCTATGCGCCATTTTTGTTTTCTAGTTAACGGCACTAGGCAAAAAAATTATTGAAGTCTTTCAATTCTAAGTACCGCGCTAGGATGAGAGTCATGAAAAGCAGAATAATATTTATCTGGAGAAAGTGAAGATGAGTTCTCCTTATAAAGCTTAATGAGAGACGAGATGAGGTCTTTTGCATCGGTATGGCTTGCAGCAAAAGCGTCTGCCTGAAATTCATGCTTTCTGGAAATAAGATTGCTAATTGGGGTGATAAAAAAACTAAAGACAGGAAGAGTCAGGCTGAATAAAACTAGGGCCGCGTGCGAAGAAGGCTGAGAGACACCAAGTCCATTATAGAACCAAGTTTGATTAATTAGATACCCCAAAAGAGCAAGACTAGCGAAGCTGAAAACAAATGAGCTGATCATTCTTTGACGCGTATGTTTATGATGAAAGTGACCAAGCTCATGGGCCAGTATGGCCTCAATTTCCTTATCTTCCATTCCTTTAAGAAGTGTATCAAAAAATACAATTCTTTTATTTTTACCAATTCCAGTGAAATAGGCGTTGCCATGAGATGATCTTTTGGATCCATCCATGACAAAGATGCCATCACTACCAAATCCAGTTCTCTCCAATAAATTTGTTATTCTTGCTTTGAGAGTTTCGTTATCTAGAGGGTTAAATTTATTAAAAATTGGTGCGATAAACGAGGGATAGATCCACATCATAAATAATGAGAAAAGGCTAATAATAATCCATACATAAATCCACCAATAATTACCAATGGTTTCAAAATTCATTAAATATAAAATGACATAGATAAGAGGCAATATTAGGACAAGACTTAAAATCAACTCTTTAATTAAATCACCAGCAAAAGTTCCAACAGTCATACGATTAAAGCCAAATTTTTGCTCCAGAACAAAGTTCCTATAAATGCTAAAAGGAAGATCTATAAAGCTAGCAATAATCATAATACTCAGGATAAAAAAAGTGCCCATTAGAACAGGGTCTGAAACCTTTTCTGCCCAAAAACCGTCAATCCAATTCATTGCCCCTCCAAGCGTCCACAATAGAAGAACAATCGTTGAAAAAATAATTTCAAAATGGTTGAGTCTTAGCTTAGCTTTGGTATATTTGCCCGCTTTCTGATGGTCTTTCAGTTTGATTGTTTCGTTAAAACCTTCGGGAACCTTATCAAACGAGTTATTAATCGCTTTATCTTGCCTAAAATTGAGCCAAAGCAAAGCAATCACAGAGGTAAGAATTGCGAATAAAAATATAAATGTAAAAAAATTAAATTCCATTTTTAAAAAACAAATTTGTTTAAAGTGTAGCTAAATTATACCTAGTCAATTTCTAGATGTTTGTGATTGAAAAGCCTAAATATTTGGTACTCCATTCTAGTAATTGGTCGCTTTAAATGGCTGATATATGTGCGAAAAAATCAAATCATAGATATTGGATGACTTAATATATGAGATGGGTATAATTTCGTCATTAAAGTTAAATTTTGATAAAGTTTTATGATGACAATGGAAGATAGAGATGGCTTCATCTGGATGGATGGAGAATGGCTAGATTGGAGAGAGGCAAAGGTTCACGTTCTAACTCATACTTTGCACTACGGTATGGGTGCTTTCGAAGGAGTAAGGGCCTATGAAACTGATGATGGGCCAGCTATATTCAAACTTGAAGAGCATACTGAAAGGCTATTTAATTCGGCTAGAATTCTGGGTATGAAAATACCATACGATGCGGATACGCTCAATCAAGCTCAAAGAGAAGTTATTACTAAAAACAATCTTAAATCTGCCTATATCCGACCAATGTGTTTTTATGGTTCTGAAGGTATGGGGCTTAGAGCAGATAATTTGAAAGTACATATGATGATAGCTGCCTGGGAATGGGGAGCCTACCTAGGTGAAGACAACATGAAGCATGGTATCAGAATTAGAACCTCCTCATATGTCAGACATGCTGCACATCCAACTCTAAGCGGTGCTAAAACAAATGGAAACTATATCAACTCAATGATGGCCCTTAAAGAGGCGCTAGACCATGGTTTTGATGAAGCTTTAATGCTTGATATTGAAGGGTTTGTATCTGAGGGTAGTGGTGAGAATATATTTGTCATTAAGGATGAAGTGATTTACACGCCTCATCTAACCTCTGCACTTCCTGGAATTACCAGAAATACAATTGTTACCCTGGCTCAGTCTCTAGGCTATGAAATTATAGAAAAGAAGCTCTCATGTGACGAAATATACTTGTCAGACGAAGCTTTCTTCACTGGTACTGCTGCTGAAGTCACTCCTATTAGGGATCTTGATGGAAATCAAATAGGAACTGGTTCACGTGGCCCAATCACTGAGAGGTTGCAGTCTCTTTACTTTGATTGCGTTCACGGCCGAAATACTGATTATCTGCACTGGATTAATAGTGGCAGGTGCGAGTGAATCCAATAAGCTCAAATCAGTCAGACATTTTTTTAATTTCTAAAAAAAATTTGCCTGCACATTGTCCGCCTAAAGATTCTTCAAAATGGAGTATGCATCCAAAAGTTTTTCTGCCTTTTGATCGATATGGCAATGCTAGTTGTCCCTATTGTGGCGCACTCTACAAACTCACTGATTAGTTATATATTTGTAAAAAATGCAAGAAAAACCCAACAATATTGTTTTAATTGGTCCGATGGGGTCTGGAAAGACAACTATTGGGAGGCGTCTTGCTGAGAGATTAAAGATTGATTTTTTTGACGCTGACCATGAAATTATTGATAAGACAGGCGTTAGCATTGATCATATTTTTGATGTAGAAGGAGAGGAAGGCTTCAGAAAAAGAGAGTCAAATGTTTTAAAAGAGCTATGCAGTAAGCCTAATATTGTCCTTGCGACTGGAGGAGGGGCGGTTATATCTGAGAATAATAGGCTACTTATTAAGAAAACTGGCTCAGTGATTTATTTGTTATCATCTGTTGATCAAATTTTAAGAAGAACAGCCAAGTCAAAAACCCGTCCACTTCTTGAGAATAGCTCTGATCGAAGAAAGACGATTGCGGATATTATTGATTCTAGAGACCCCCTTTATCGAGAAGTTGCAACAATCATTATCAACACTAATGGTAAAAAACTGAACGAAATCATTAAAGAAATACAAACTCATTTAGCCCAATAATTTTTTTTGGTCTTTTGCCTAAAATTCACCAAAACTTCACTAAAATAGGTTTTTGGTACTCTAAACTGTGATTACTTTGAATTAATTAATTTGGAAAAAATAAAGGGGAAATGATGTTTAATCGAATTATTCTTTCTGTATTTGCATACTCATTATCTTTAAATGTAAATGCAATCACATTAAATGAGTTTAGTGAGAGTCTTGTAGAGAGTCATCCTTATTTTGTTCAACTATCCTTGTCAGAGAAATCGAGCCTACTAAACCAAAAGTCATTATCAACCTACACTGACTGGAACATTAATGCTGGTGCGAGTGAAACCTTTACTGGTGGTGATGATGTTGCTTCGAGGCTATATAAAGATTTGTATGCTACTAAGTATGAAATAGGCGCAACTAGAAAAGTTGAAAACTCAGGTGCCAGTGTTAATCTTAAGCATTCGCTGACTAGAAATGATAAAGATAATAGCGCTACACATTCAAACCTTTTCTCAGTTGACTACATAAGGCCTCTTCTTCAAAATAAAGATGGCCTCAATGACAGGCTTAATCTTGATCTTGCTTCAATCGATCTTATGGCAAAGAAAGTCAGTCTCGAAGAGCAGGCTGAGAGCTTTTTGGCTTCGAAGCTTTCAAAGTTTGTTGATTTAGCTCTTAAACAAGAAATTGTCAAAAATCATAAAGTTGCGCTAGATCTAGCTAAACAGCAACTTGATTTAACTGAAGATAAATTTAAAAATTCAATTGTAGATATCACTGTTTTAATTCAAGAAAAAGATAACTTTGTTAAAGCTAAACAACAGTCACTTCAATCCAGTAAAGAGCTCATTATTGAAAGACGAGAGTTGGCAGATCTTATTGGAGTTAGAGAGTCCGATATGATTGTAGAGATGGACTTATTTGAAGAACAAGAGTTAATGAATGTCAACCCTCGTGATTTTGTAAAAAATTCAAGAGCGATGCAAAAATACGATTTTGATAAGGCTAAATTACAAAGAGAGCTGGAGACGAATGAGAACAAAACGATGCCTAATGTAAGCCTAAACTTGGGACTATCGTCATTGGGTGAAAATGATAAATACTTTGGGAGTTTTGGTAATAGGGATTATTCATGGAATGTCGGTGTAGACATCTCTTATCCGTTAGGTTCCAGAAAAGAGCTTATTGCAGTTGAAAATACTGAAATCAAAATGTCTGATATAGATGCTAAAAGAGCTGAAGCCGAAATCAATAGTGTTCAGCAAATTAATTACCTGTTAGCACAAGTCGATCTCCTGAGTGAGCTCGTTGAACTGTATCTGGAGCAGGGAGCTCTTGCAGAAGAAAAGGTGATTGAAGAGCAGATTAAATTTAGTGAAGCTAGAGGGCAAAAATCTCTCGTGCTCGCTGCTAAGATTAATGCGAATCAAGCAAACCTAACATACCTGCAAGCTGCGGGCACCTATCAAAAAATAGTTATTGATTACAAGGCGGCAATCGATCAGCTTTATAATTAAAAATGATTCGCCTTTTTTTAGCCTTTTGCTCCCTTCTTCCTCTAAGGGTTAATCATTCTTTTGGCGCCTTTTTGGGAAGGCTTCTGTTTACTTTTAATACCGATACTAAAAGTGCATCTAGGCAAAACTTGGAGATTTGTTTTCCAAATTTAAATCAGAGTGATATTCAAGAGCTTTTAAAAAGAGTACTCATTGAGACTGGAAAAAATTTAACAGAGTCAGGTCTTATTTGGAACCAAAGCTTTAAAGAAAACGCTAAACTCATACGAAATATACACGGTGAGCATTATCTCGAGAGTTCTCAGAAAACTATACTTTTAGTTCCTCATATGGGGTGCTGGGAAATCACTGGCAGAGTTCTTGCTGAACAAAGAAAGATTACTTTTTTGTATCGTCCTCTAAGAAGTGTTAAGCAGAATGAATATCTTTTTGCAAGAAGAAATCAAGGTAATTTGACTATGGCAAGCGCTGATAAGTCAGGCATTTTGAAGATTCAAAGGGCACTCAACAGTCATGAGTTAGTTGGCATGCTTCCAGATCAGGATCCAGGTGAAGACGGTGGTATTATGGCTCCTTTTTTCAATAAAGAGGTCAATACTATGACTCTGCTTGCAAAATTAGCTAAAAAGCATAATACTCAGGTCTTGATGTTCTGGGCTGAGAGACTTGAAAAAGGTAGAGGTTTTGATTTATATTTTGAACCTGTTGATTTGAGTGCTAATGGAAATGAAATAAAGTCTTATGTCAAAGTCATGAATCAATCGATTGAATCCTTGATCAGAAAATTCCCAGAGCAGTATATGTGGAGTTATAAGCGCTTCAAGTCATCACACTCTTATAAATAGAAGCATTTTTATTTAAGCTCTCTAAAATTTCAAATGTATCAATAATGGTATAATTATTTTATGAGAATTATCGAAGATGTTCGTAGCGTATTTGCAAGAGATCCGGCTGCAAGAAATGTATTTGAAATACTGACCTGCTATTCAGGCGTCCAAGCGGTCATCTTTTATCGATTAACCCACTTTCTTTGGCGATATAAGCTGCGCTGGCTTGCACGCTTTATTTCAACAATTGCTAGGTGGATTACTGGAATTGAGATACACCCAGGGGCTGTTATAGGAAGGCGTTTTTTTATAGACCATGGTATGGGTGTGGTAATAGGAGAAACGGCCATTATTGGCGATGACTGTATGCTTTATCATGGCGTGACTCTCGGCGGCACTACTTGGGATAAAGTTAAGAGACACCCTACACTAAAAAATGGGGTTGTGATTGGCGCTGGTGCAAAAATCTTAGGTCCGATAACTCTTGGCAATAATGTTCGAGTTGGCTCAAATTCAGTTGTGGTTAGATCGATTGATGACGATGAGACAGTCGTTGGAATACCCGGTCGAATTGTCAGAAAAAAGGCTGAGGATGGAGGCTCATTTGACTCTTATGCAGCCAACTCATCAGGCATTTCAAATGACCCGACTCTTCAAGCAGTTAACTCCCTTATTGATAGACTTGCTGATGTAGAGGAAAAGCTTGAAAAAGTTTCAGCTAGAAAACCCACAAAAAGCATTGAAAAAAACTAAACTTTGAGTTGAATTAAATACTTGACTAAAATACTAGGTTAATAGTATAATTTGCACTTTATTTTTAGATTGAGAATCTTATGCAATTAACCACTAAAGGAAGATATGCGGTGACGGCTATGTTGGATTTAGCATCTAACGAATCGACAAGGCCCGTAACCCTTGACATGATTTCACAAAGACAAAATATTTCACTCTCTTATTTAGAGCAACTCTTTGCTAAACTAAGAAAAGCAAAGCTCGTTAAGAGTGTTAGAGGACCAGGAGGAGGCTACCTCTTAAACGTTAATGCAGAGGAAGTTTCATTGACTCAAATTATTGAAGCGGTTGATGAAAATATTGACCTTAGGCGTTGCCATGGTTCTAGAGACTGTAATCGAGGAAAGCAATGTTTATCGCACCATTTATGGTGTGAGGTTAGTGATCAAATTAGGGGGTTTTTGAGTACTCGAAACCTGCAGCAGGTCATGGACGACTATCGACTTAACCAGTCGCTTAATGTTAATTAATTTTTAAAGGAATATCTTCATGCTAACTCCAACTTATATGGACTACTCGTCAACCACTCCAGTTGACCCTCGTGTTGCCAAAAAAATGGCCAAATATCTGACCATGGAGGGAGACTTTGGTAATGCGGCATCGCGCTCACATTATTATGGCTGGCAAGCCGAAAAAGCGGTTGATGAGGCTCGCTCTCAGGTGGCTGATTTGGTGGGAGCAGACACTAGAGAGATTGTATGGACTTCAGGCGCAACAGAGTCCAATAATCTAGCGATTAAAGGTATTGCTAATTTTTACCACAAACGCGGTAAGCATATCATTACCCTGAAAACAGAACACAAGGCGGTTTTAGATACCTGTCGTCAGCTTGAGCGAGAGGGGTTCGAGGTGACTTATCTTGACCCTATGGCAAATGGCCTATTGGATATCGAAGAGTTCAAGAATACGATCAGAGAAGATACAATTTTGGCTTCGTTTATGCATGTAAATAATGAGATTGGTGTGATTCAAGATCTGCAGTCTATCGGTGAGATATGTAGAGAAAACAAAGTATTTTTTCATGTGGATGCCGCTCAATCGGTTGGCAAAATTGAAATCGACTTAGCCTCTCTCCCGGTAGACCTGATGAGTTTTTCTGCTCACAAGATTTACGGTCCAAAAGGTATGGGAGCACTCTATGTATCCCGTAAGCCAAGAGTCAGATTGGAAGCGCAAATGCATGGCGGTGGTCATGAAAGAGGGATGCGCTCTGGCACACTGGCTACCCATCAAATTGTTGGAATGGGTGAGGCTTTTGCAATTGCTAAAGCTGAAATGAAAGAGGAAAGTGAGAGAACCTTAAAGCTAAGACAAAGACTCTACGATGGTTTTTCGGATATGGAAGAGGTCGTTGTAAATGGTGATCTTGATCAGAGAATTGCAGGCAACCTAAATATCAGCTTTAACTATGTTGAAGGTGAGTCTTTAATGATGGCTATATCAGGCGTCGCGGTATCATCTGGTTCCGCTTGTACATCGGCCAGTCTTGAGCCTTCCTATGTGCTTCGTGCACTGGGTTTGAGTGATGAGCTAGCGCACAGTTCAATTCGTTTCAGTGTGGGAAGATATACGACTGAAAAGGATGTTGATGATGCTATCGCATTGGTTCGTGAGAAAGTAGAAAAATTAAGAGATTTATCGCCTTTATGGGATATGTATAAGGATGGGATTGATTTGAATTCGGTGCAGTGGGCTGCTCACTAAATTTGAAAAGATTTAAAAAAACTACAGCAAGCTGTAGCGTAAAATTGTCAGTTAAATTCGGAGTAACTTATGGCATATGGTAAGAAAGTATTAGATCACTATGAAAAC
>CAYNES010000022.1:0-12804 GCA_964396315.1 uncultured Piscirickettsiaceae bacterium
TCATTTCAATAAAGTAAAACTGATCATTATCAAAAAGAAACTCAAAGGTTCCAGCGCCACGATAATTGATTTTTTTGCACGCTTCAGCACAGATATTTCCAATTTTAGCTCTGAGTTTTGAAGATATGTCAGGTGCTGGGGCCTCTTCAACAACTTTTTGATGGCGTCTTTGCATAGAGCAATCCCTTTCTCCAAGATGAATGGCATTTCCATGTTGGTCTGCAAGAACTTGAATTTCAACATGACGAGGCGTCGTAAGAAATTTTTCCATATAGACTTCGCCATTTCCAAAAAAACTCAAGGCCTCCGACTGTGTGAGCTTAATAGAATCTATAAGGTCTTTTTCGGACTCAACAACACGCATACCTCGACCTCCACCTCCACCAGATGCCTTGATGATTATTGGCAACCCGATTTCTTTTGCAAGCTTAACGCTTCTTTTTTCATTTTCATCAAGTGCACCATCAGAGCCTGGAACGCATGGAACACCTGAGCTTTTCATGGCTTCAATAGCAGCTACTTTGTCGCCCATGACCCTAATGTTTTCAGCCCTAGGACCAATAAAAATAAAGCCACTTTGTTCCACCTGTTCTGCAAAGTCTGCATTTTCAGAAAGAAAGCCATAGCCTGGGTGTATAGCATCTGCATGAGTCACTTCGGCGGCACTAATAATTGCTGGAATATTTAGATAGCTTTTGATCGAGGGGTGAGGCCCGATACATACAGCTTCATCGGCTAGCCTGACATGCTTTAGATCGTTGTCTGCAGTTGAATATACTGCAACCGTTTGAATTCCAAGCTCTTTACAAGCCCTGAGAATTCTTAAAGCAATTTCCCCGCGATTTGCTATTAAGACTTTTTTTATTGAGCTCATTCTATAATTATTAGTGGTTGTCCAAATTCAACAGCTTCGCCGTCTTTGATTAAAATTTCACTTACCGTGCCAGACCGATCAGCCTCTATCTGATTCATTATTTTCATAGCCTCGATTATTCCTACAGTGTCACCTTGATTAATTTTTTGACCAACAGAGACAAACGGTTTTGCCGTAGGAGACGGTGCTGAGTAGAAGGTTCCAACCATGGGTGAAACAATAGACTGGTCACTTGATTGAACCTCAGCTGTCACAGCTGTTGGGGCAGCTGACACTGAAGTTGTAACAGGTTGCTGTTGAACGAAAGACTGAACTGGATGCTGAGAAGGCGCTGGAGAGGAACCATACCTAGAGATTTTTACTGATTCTTCACCTTCTTTTATTTCAATTTCAGCCATCCCAGACTCTTCCAGAAGCTCCATTAGTTTTTTAACTTTTCGAATATCCATCGATGCTCCTATTATTTTTTAAATTAAATGTTTGTGTTTAGCTCTAAAGCTAAAATTTTTTGTAAGTACATGTTTTGGCTTAAAAATGTTTAACTTAAGCCTATGATAATATTAATATTTATAATGTCTAAATTGAGAATTTTACCATCCAATTAGAAGAATATAGCGTCAATATAGAAACATTTAGAGGAATTTCTTAACCTATTTAATTAAATTATTTAATCGATTTGTCAGCTCTTTCGCGCTTACTTCACCAATAATTCTTTGGGATCTTATTTCTTTTCCATCTTTGAAAAACAAGATTGCTGGAGGGCCTACAAGCGAGAATCTTGACAGCATAGATTGATTAGGTTGAGTATTTTTTGTTACGTCAATAGTATAAGTCATTGAGCCTTCAAGAGACTGATTAACCGTTGAGTCTTTGAAGACAATTCTTTCTAATTTTTTGCAGGATATACACCACTCAGCATAAAACTTAAGAACAAGGATCTTTTCGTTTGAGCTGGTTTTGGATATTAATGAATTTAGTTGTGCTTCGTCTTCTATTATTTGAAATTCAACACTAGTAGTGGCATTAATCTTGTCTCCATAGATTATTGCATCAAGGGGTTGTTGTATGTCCCCACCACCTTTTGAAACTAGTAGCCATAACATGAGACCATAGAGTAAAAACAAAAATGAAAATAGTTTAAAAAATATACTAAGCAAGCTTATCGACTTACTAAAATTTTTAAAAACTCCAAGTATGATAGGAGCAATTGTAAACAGGATTGCCCATAGAATTAATGACCACAGAGGATACAAGATTCTATCTAAAAGATAGAGTGCTACCGCAATCATTCCAAAGCCAAAAACCTTCTTAACGTCTTCCATCCACGAGCCAGCTTTTGGAAGAGCGTTGGTTCCCCAGCCACAAATTATTATAAGTGGAATGCCCATTCCTAAGCCCATAGCAAATAGGCTTGCTCCGCCTTTTGCAGCGCTTCCACCAGCAATAACATAGCTTAATGCTGTAGCAAGAAAGGGCGTTACACAGGGTCCAACAATTAATGCAGATAAGAAGCCCATTATGCTAACACCTACAAAGTTACCTCCCGACTGAGAGCTGCTAATCCTTGTGAGCTTAGTTTGAAGTCCTGCTGGTAATTGAATATCGTATAGACCAAACATTGATAGAGCGAGCATAATAAAAATACAACTAAAGATAAAAAGCACCCAGGGCGTTTGCATTATTGCTTGTATATTTATGCCTGAACCAAAGTAGCCTGCAGATGCCCCAATTAAACCATAAGCTAAGGACATTGATAGTACAAAAGTAATCGACATCAAGATAGCATTAAAATTACTAGGTTTTTCTTTTTGTCCAATAATAATTCCAGATAAGATCGGCACCATGGGGTAGACGCATGGCGTCCAGGACAGCGCTAAGCCAGCTAAAAATGCAGCAATAAATAAGGCCAAGCCTCCTTGTTGAAATTGCTCAGAGACTATAATTTCATTGTCAGTTGCCATAACACTGGTTGAGGTAGAGGTTTTTTTTGATCCTTCCAAGTTAACCTCGAGCGTATCAACTTGAGGGGGATAGCAGACACCACCTTCCCAACACCCTTGGTGCTCGATAGTGACAAGTACAGAGCTTCTTTGTGCGCTGTTTAAATCAACTTGTATCTCTATGGGGGTGTTGTAAACACTAACCTCACCAAAAAACTCATCATTCTTTATGATTGCATTAGGAAAGTTTATATTTTCAATAGAGGCCTCTTCGAAAGAAAAAGAAATTTTATCTTTGTATAGATAATAATCCTGCTCAACAAGCCAGCGTACTGAAAGGGTATTGTTGTTTAGTAGAGTAGCGCTTAATTTAAAAGCCTTGTCAACAGGCAGGGGATGACTAAATTTTTCTAAGCTGTCATTGCTAAGTGTTAAAGAAGTTGCATTTGCCGAGCCCTCTTGATTAATTTCACTGGTAACTGAAGGCGTTTCTGCTGAAGTTTGAGAAAAAAAATTCAGTAAAACTAAGAAGCCTATTAGACAAAAATTTTTCATAAAGTTTAAGATCAAATTGATAGCGCTAATTATAGTCTAATCATCCTATCTCTAAATTTGGGTTTATTAAAAGTTAACAGGTTTTTCTATAAAATCGACTTGAATAATGCTGTCTTATTCTAGGGGTTTCATGAACATAAAAGTTTCAAGTGGCTCTCTTGGGAGGCTATAAAAATGAACCATAAATTAATTCCATGGATTTTTGTTTGGATTTGGAGCACAGGTTTTATAGCTGCTAAGTATGGACTCCCCTATGCCGAGCCCTTTACGCTATTGTCATATCGTTTTGTATTTACACTTTTATTATTATTTCTAATAATTAGTTATAACAAAAGTCCTTGGCCTAGTTCTAAATCTGAATTCTTCCATCTTATGGTTGTGGGCGCTTTAATTCATGGGGCTTATTTAGGCGGAGTTTTTCAGGCTCTTAAATGGGGAATTCCAGCAGGACTGGGCGCTATGATTATTGGATTACAGCCTTTAGGTATGGCTCTTATTGCTGGCGTTATGTTGAAAGAGCAAGTTTCCAAAAAACAATGGATGGGACTCATAATTGGTCTTGTAGGTTTATACTTAGTTTTGTTTGACAGTATGGACTTAACTCAAGATTTGGCTTTTGATGGGTTTCCTATTTTTGCTGTTTTTGCTGTTATTTCATCCTTGGTTGTCATTTCTATTGGCACAATTTATCAGAAGCGTTTTTGCAGTAATATGGATTTAATTAGTGGGACATGGGTCCAGTATTTAAGTGCATCATTTGTTTGTATTTTCATTGCTTTGTTGTTTGAAACTGGAGAGGTTAGCTGGACAAGAATTTTTGTATTAACCATGGCATGGCAAGTTCTTGCGCTTTCAATCGGAGCAATTTTTTTATTAATGACAATGATAAAACATGGAGCCGCTGCAAGCGTTGGAAGCTATTTTTATTTAGTAGCACCCTTAGTTGCTATTCAGGCTTGGTTTTTATTTGACGAGACAATTGGCATAAGTGCCTTTGTTGGTGTTATTCTTATTTCGCTTGCTGTGGCTATAACATCTTCAAAAAAATGAGTTTCTAAATTTAAAGCCTAGATTTCACCAGCTTCTTCCAAAATAACTCTAGCAACTTTAAAACACTCTACACCTTGAGGGACTCCACAATAGATTGCAATAACATGAAGAATTGATTTGATTTCATTAATACTCACTCCATTTGTTAATGCACCTTTTAGGTGAACTTCAAATTCATCCATTTTGCCAAGTGCTGCAAGCATGGTGAGGTTCATCATTGATCTTGTTTTTGCATCAATTGTTTCATCGCCCCAGCCAAAACCCCAGCACCACTCAGTCATTTGTTTTTGAAAATCTTCGTTGAATTCATCAGCTGCATCTAGGTTTTTTTCAACATATTCTTTACCAAGCGTAGCCTTTCTTTTTGACAGCCCCAGTTCAAATAATTGTTTGTCCATAATTCACTCCATCTCTATCTTTTTAAGAAATTATTACCTCATTATAAATGGATTACTCATTGGCTCCGAAGAGGTATTAATCCATGTTGTTTTTGTGCGAGTATATTCATGAATTGCATCAATTCCTGCCTCACGACTGCCGCCGCTTAGTTTCACCCCTCCGAACGGCGAAATTGGTGAGATCGCCCTGTAGGTGTTGATCCAAACAATGCCTGAGTGAATTTTTGCACTAACGCGATGTGCTCTAGCTAGGTTTTCAGTAAATATACCGGATCCAAGACCATAGTCAGAATCATTAGCCATTGCTATTGCTTCTTCTTCTGTGTCAAACACAATTACGCTGACAACAGGCGCAAAGAGTTCGGTTTTTACGCAGTCAAACTCTTGGCTTGGACAGTCTAAAAGGGTGGGCTCAAAATACCAGCCTTCTTTGTGTTGGCTAGGCTGTTTACCGCCAAAAACTAAATTTGCTCCTTGTTTCATGGAGTTTTTAATTACTTTTGTGGCTCTTTCAACTTGATGAAGTGTTGCTAGAGGCCCAACCTGAGTTCTACTGTCCAGCGGGTCGCCAACAACAATGTTTTTCGCGTGCTCCCTAATAAGTTCTATTACTTTAGAGTGAATAGAGCGATGAATAAAGACTCTTGAGCCGGCTACACAGCTCTGTCCAGAAGCACCAAAGTTGCCTGCAATAATTCCGTTAACAGCCCCATCGATATTGCAATCTTCAAAAATGATCATAGGTGATTTGCCACCTAGTTCTAAGCTAACATGAGCAAAATTTTCCGCGCTATTCCTTACAATATGTTTTGCAACTTCTGTGCCACCTGTAAAAGCAATTCTCGCAACTTTAGGATGTGTTGTTAGGGTCTTTCCACACGGGTCTGCAAACCCTGTAATAATGTTAATAACACCTGGCGGAAACCCACATTCATCAACTAGCTCAGCGAATTTAAATAATGCAGCAGGGGCTTGTTCAGAAGCCTTAACAACTACAGTGTTGCCCGCTGCTAGCGCTGGAGCAATTTTGGTGGCCGATAGAAATAATTGAGCATTCCAAGGCACAATGGCAACAACTACTCCTATAGGTTCACGGGTTGTAAAAACCTGCATATTAGGCTTGTCAATTGGAAGAACCTCTCCCTGAATTTTGTCAGCTAAACCAGCATAATAATAGTAATAGTCAGCTACATAGCTTGACTGTGCTCTTGTTTCAACTGCAAGCTTGCCGCTATCCTGTGTTTCTAGTTCTCCTAGTTCTGAGGCATTTTTAGTGATTAAATCGCCAAGCTTATGGATTAACTTGCCCCTTTGTGTTGCGCTTAGCTTTGACCACTCTCCTTGATAAAGTGCCGTGTGAGCTGACTCAATGGCTAAGTTTGATTCTTGTTCTGTGGCTGCAGGAAAGGTTGCCCATGGCTTGCCATTGGCAGGGTTTAAGGTCTCAAACTTTTCTGAGCCCTCAGAAAATTTCCCATTAATGTAGTGTTTGAAATGTTTCATCATTTACCTATTTAATTAAATGCAGGCATAACTTTTTCTATAAAAAGCTCCAGTGATTTCTTTTTTGTTTCAAAATCCATACTGCTATCAATCCAATAGCTATATTCATCATAGCCAAGATCTTCACAAAACTTGATTCGTCTAATGACCTCATCAGGTGAGCCAATAATACTATTTTTTCGCATATTTTCTGGAGAATACATCTCTAGTTTTTCCATCTCTTCATCTGAAAGTTTTTCCATTAAGCCTTGCTCAACAGGGCGTTCATTTTTGAACCAAGCTCCAAAGTAACAATAAAAACGAGAGATATCTTTGGCCCCTTGCTGTACTTCTTCTTCTGTCTCAGCTACAAAAGTATGACGTAATACCATGATTTTAGGGCGCTTGATATCGCTATGTTTATCGCATGCGATATTGAATTTTTCCATTAGCGATGAAACCTCTTCATCCCCTAACCATAGAGGCGTTACTTGAACATTGCAGCCTTCTTTTATTGCAAAGTCATGAGAATTTTGGTCTCTTGCTGCAATCCATATTGGAGGATTCGGAGATTGCTGAGGTTTAGGCGAGCTGGTTGTTTTTGGAAAGGACCAATGTTCCCCTTCTCCTGTATAGTCTCCTCTCCATAAGGCTTTAATTGCTGGCACAATTTCTCTTAATGCATTGCCGGCAGAAAAAGGGTCCATCCCATCAGCCAGTCGATCATACTCAAAAGAGTAGGCACCTCTTGCAATTCCAAGCTCCAGTCTTCCACCTGAAATAATATCAGTCATTGCAGCCTCTTCAGCAAGTTTTATTGGGTGCCAAAAGGGAGCAATAATTGTTCCAGTTCCAAGCCGAACATTTTGAGTTTTATTCGCTAGATCAGTCAGATTAACAAAAGGGTTTGGCGCAATGGTAAAGTTCATGCCATGATGCTCACCATTCCAGATTGTTTTGAAACCCGACCTATCAGCTATTTGACATAGCTCAACAAACTCATCATATAATCTCTTTTGTGATTGCTCTTCGTCTATTCTTTCCATATGAGCAAATAAAGAAAAATCCATTTCAACAGTTCCTATTAGTTTTGATTATTTTTTGCTTATAGCCTCTACCTTGCCTTCACTTTCTTTTCCGACAAAAATTCCAAACGCATTCAACTCCCTTTCTTTTATATATCGTTTAAGCATTATTCTACTCGCTTCATCCTCAAGTTTGTCAAATGGAATGGCATCAAACGGATAAAAAGAATCAGCCAAAGCTTCAATACCTTCTTTGACTTGGGCTCGATAGTAAATTAGACTGGTTTTATCCTCAGCCTTTTCAAATACTGAAAAAAGATAATGCTCATTAATTGATATATTCAGACTTTTTAGAACGCCTAGAAGACTCTCGTTGTCATTAATATGACCAAGCCTTGAAGCTGAAGGAAAGTTGAGAGAATCATTTTTATTGTCTTTAAGTAAAAAAACTTTTTTGCGCCATTCTATTATTGCGCCAACAATTATTTTGGTATTTTCATTTTCCATTGCCAACAACATTTTTTGTTCAAGTCCAAGGTTGACATAGTTTCCTCTAAGATACATCAAAGGAGTTTTTGGGCTGCTGTCAAAGGCGATGATTTTTCCGATAAGGATAAGGTGGTCTCCCGCATCAACTGCTTGCTCAGTATTGCAATCAAACCAGGCGACTGCACCGTTAATAATTGGACTTCCTGTATCTTCAGTTCTCCACTCTACGTTTTTGAACCGATCTTCGTTAGGAGTTGCAAAGGTTGTTGAAATAGATTGCTGATTCTCCGAGAGGACGCTTACTGCAAAATGCTTCGTGATAGAGAATGAATCAATATTAAATGATTCTTTGTCAATACAAATTGAAATGAGTTTAGGGTCTAACGAGACCGATGTGAATGAATTTGCAGTAAAGCCCAGAGGGTTTTTGTTTGTATCAAGACACGAAACTACCGTAACTCCAGTTGGGAAAGAGCCTAAAGCTTGTCTTAAATTCCTCGTTCTATCTTTATCCATTCTCTTCTAAAAAGTCATTAATTATTGGGTTTACCTTGTCAGGTGCAATGTATGCCATCATGTGGGCCTCATTATCTATGCTTCTTGAAATGCCATTTGGAGATTCATTCGCCATTTCTTGAGACATTCTTGGATTAGAGTTTGGATCATCACTTCCAGTCAAGTATAGTATAGGCGTTCTTAGATTGTGAAGCATATTTTCAAAGATAGAGTCTGATTCGGCGAATAACATATAAGCATCACCATATCCTTTTGGGGGAGCATCAGATAATAGTTGACGAACTCTCATTATTTTCTTACTATGGTTAGCCTGTATTTTATTTTTAAACCACCTGCTCATTGTTTGTTCTATATTGCCTATTTCACCTGTCTTTAAAATCATGTTTGCACGTTTTAAAACCTCTTCTCTAGCATTTGTTGACCTTTTATAAACAATATTCAAGGGAATTAAAGCGTTAATTTTATTTGAATACTTAAGGCTATAAGCCACACTTATAATTGCTCCCATTGAATGTCCAACTAGAGAAAAAGTAGAGATATTTATTGATTCGACCAACTCATTCAGTTGTTCAACATAGTCATCTATTGTTGGAGTTTTTCTTGAGGAGGGGCTTAAACCATGTCCTAGAAAGTCGTAAGTGACTACTCTGTATGCTTTAGAAAAGTATTCAACTTGAGGTTTCCAAATTTCTTTACAAAGCCCAACGCCATGAATAAAAATAACATAAGGACCTTCTGATCCAGAAATAGAATAATGCGTATTGTCCTTAGTAAAAAGACCGGGTGATTGATCTAAATTATTGATTCTCAAGTCGCTCATAGGGTAGCTAAGTATTTATGTTAGTAGATTAACCTACTGGGCACACACCTTTTTTTCTCACTGCCTGCCGACTTGAGCAAGGAGGAATATAAAGTAATAACTCTTTATTGTCAAGCAGGAAAGTTAACTAATTAATAGCTAAACCAACAATAAATTAACAAAATAGTGATTTTTTTGATAAAAAACAGCATTTTTGTACAATATATTGATAAAAATCATTAAAAAACGACTATTTATTTAAAAAAAGTCTATTTTTTTGCTATTTTTTTTCAAAAATTACCCTTTTTTATGCAAAAAAAGGTAATTTAGCAATATTTAGTGCTTATTCTACTGAATAACAATGACTAGTGCGGGTCTAACTAGCCTGCCATTAAGAGTAAATCCTGTTTGAATAACCTCTAGAACAGTGCCTGATTTTTTATCAGGCATTGGGACCATGGTGACAGCTTCATGTAAATCAGGATCAAATTTTTCATCAATAGGATTAATGGCCTCAACACCAAACTTTTCTAGTGTGCTATTGAAAACCTTCATAGTAAGCTCAAGTCCTTCAGTTGTATTTTCTAATGTAGCCTTTTCATCTTTAGCAGATTTAATTCCCATAGTTAGAGAGTCACTAACCTCTAGAAGTGCTTTTACAAAGCCATCAAGTGCAAACTTGTGTGCATTTTCTAGGTCTTTTGTAGTTCGTCTTTTTAGGTTTTCCATTTCAGCTTGAGAGCGCAATAGCTTATCCCAATTGTCTTTTGCAGATTGCTGTGCTTCTTCTAGCTGTGCCTCTAAATCTTCAATTTTTGAGCTATCTTTTAGCTCTTCATTGGCTTTATTGGAAGGCTCTTTTTGAGCTTTTTGTTCCTTCTTTTTTGTCATTGTGTTACCAAACTAATGTATATTTAATGTGATATTTAGTTACTCTTTAGTATATTTCAAGGCCTATGTTTAATTCAGTTGGCGTTATCTGTAAACCAAATGATTTTACCAGTCAAAAAACTGCTTTGGAGCTTGGAGTGCTTCTCAAAGATATTGGCGTAAGATTTATCCAAGATGAAGGTGCAATTAATAGTGACGCAGACCTAATTATTGTTGTTGGAGGTGATGGAACTATTCTAAATACTGCAAGAACTTATGTCGATTCAAACATACCTATTCTTGGAGTAAATCTTGGAAGGCTTGGCTTTTTGGCTGACGTTTCAGTTGATTCAATGGCTTCTGCAGTTACAGAGATTCTTAATGGTGAGTTTATTAAAGAACAGAGATCTCTGTTAAATTGCCAGATTGAGAAAGATGGTAAAGTAATTTCAGAGCATCTTGCTTTTAATGAAGTTGTTATTCATCGTAATGAGACACCTAGAATGATCGAGTTTGAGTTGCATGTTGATGATGACTTTGTTAACAACCAAAGGGCTGATGGAATTATTGTGACTTCGCCCACTGGATCGACTGCCTATGCTTTATCAAGCGGTGGTCCCATTATGCACCCAAGCACAAACGCAATTTGCCTAGTCTCAATTAGCCCTCATACGATGAGCCATAGGCCCTTTATTCTGCATGGAGAAAGTGAAGTATTTATTTCACTTTTGGATTGTGATGAAAGAGCAACCATTAGTTTTGATGCGCAGTCATCAGTCTCGGCATCTGAGGGTGTTTCACTTCGAGTGAAAAGGCATGATAATTTTGTTCACCTCATACACCCAAAAGGCTACGACTATTTTGAAATTATTAGGTCAAAGCTCCACTGGGGACAAAAAGTTTAAAAACTCAAAGTATGCTTGAAAGTCTGAATATTAAAAATCTAGTTGTTATTGAGGATTTAGATATTGATTTTAAGTCAGGAATGACTGTTATAACTGGTGAGACAGGTGCTGGCAAGTCAATTATTATTCAAGCTTTGGGGATGGTCGCCGGCGGTCGGTCAGATGC
The DNA here is from genome assembly GCA_964396315.1 of uncultured Piscirickettsiaceae bacterium. Classification (GTDB taxonomy): domain Bacteria; phylum Pseudomonadota; class Gammaproteobacteria; order PS1; family Pseudothioglobaceae; genus Pseudothioglobus. Next base: position 11,070 of record CAYNES010000022.1, read on the forward strand.
TTCGCTTGTTAGAAATGGTGCGAATAAGGCGGAAATTAGTGCTTCATTTGTTATTGAAGCAAAATCAAAAGTGCAATCTTATTTAGAAAGCCAGGACCTAGAAAATGATGTTGAATGCATCATAAGAAGGGTGATTCTTTCAGATGGGAAGTCTCGCTCATATGTAAATGGCAGAAAAGTGCCATTATCAGTCCTAAGTGAAGTTGGAAGTTATTTAATCGACATGCATGGACAAAATGAACATCAGCTTTTATTGAGGCCCAGCCAACATAGAATTCTATTAGATGATTATGCAGGCGCTCAAAGTCTCTGCGAAGGCGTAAATGAAATTTATAATAACTATCAAAAAGTTAAAGGCAAAATTGAATCTTTGCGAGATAACAACTCTCTTGTTTCTGCCCAACAAGAGTTATTAAAGCATCAACTTGATGAGCTTCACCAGGCGCAACTCACTGACGAGGAGCTCAATACGATTGAAGATGATTACAAAGCTTCGATAAACTCAAGTCAGCTTTTAGAGAAAATATCAAAGATACTCAACTCACTCAATGATGACCATGGAGTAAACAATATACTTATAGAAGGAGAGAGTGTTCTTGACCAATCAAAAGAGATTGATTCACGACTCGATTCTATAAGAGCACTAATTGCCGGTGCTCAGTTACAGGTTCAGGAGGGCATATATGACCTTGCGGACTATCTCAGTAAAATAAATAATCAAGAAGATAATTCATTAGAACTGGAACAAAGAATTACCTTTTTTCATGATTTGGGAAGAAAGCATAATTGTCAAATTACTGAACTGGTCGACGTTCAAAAAACCTTAGAAAGCAAGTTAAACGATCTAGAAAACTCTAATGTGAAACTTGATAATTTAGTTGAAGAGCTTAGTCGACTAAAAAATAAGTACTTTGTTCAGAGTGAAGCACTATCAGTTAAGAGGCATAAAGCAAGCAAAGCTCTCTCAAAAGAAGTTACCCTGCTTATGCAAAAGCTTGGAATGCCAGGCAGTGAAATTATTTTCAAGATGGCTGATTTGGAAAGCGAGGTTAGACTTAATGGCGCTGAAGATATCAACATTCATGTTAAAACAAATGCAGGACAAGATTTTAAGCCGCTTAATAAGATTGCTTCTGGTGGCGAGCTCTCAAGAATTTCTTTGGCGCTTTCAGTTTCTGGGAGTAATACTGAGTTGACGCCTTCAGTTGTTTTTGATGAGGTCGACGTAGGTATCAGTGGATCAGTTGCAGAAATTGTTGGCCAAATGTTAAAGCAACTTTCAAAACAATATCAAATCATTTGTGTAACCCATCTAGCACAAGTGGCTGCGCAAGGTAAAGAGCACTTAAAGGTTGAGAAAACTCAAAAAAATGATAAGACCTTCACTCATGTAGTTAGTTTAAATAAGGAAGAGAGAGCCGGTGAGATTGCAAGAATTTTGGGCGGAATTAAGATTACTGAAAAGACTCGAATAGCTGCAGAAGAAATGATTAGTTCAGGCTATTAAGATAGCAATATATTGCTATTGAAAAAAACTCGTTTAAAAGTTGAATTTTTTTTTACTAAAGGCTCGATATATTCAGCTTTCAATGCTTGACTATTAAACATTAAATTGTATAATATTGCGTTTGTGCACAATCAGGGTGGTTCAGTAGAAAGTGAAATCAGTAAGCTCACTTGTTCAATACTTTCTCCTTGTTTTAATTGTTATTTACTATGCCATTAATGGTTTTGT
>CAYNES010000023.1:0-12732 GCA_964396315.1 uncultured Piscirickettsiaceae bacterium
CTTTTACCTCTTCGAAGTCAGCATCAACAACGTCTTCACCTGTATCTGCACTACCTTCTGCAGCAGAACCTTCAGCACCGGCTTTTTCTTGGGCTTTCTGTGCTAGGACTTGTGCTTTCTCACTTAGATTTTGTACCTTGGCATCAATGGCTTCTTTGTCGTCACCCTTGATGCTTTCCTCTAGCTCGCTGAGCGCTCCTTCAATAGCAGTTTTTTCATCTTCAGAAATTTCATCTTTAAGCTCTTCAAGTGATTGCTTTGTAGAATGAACAAGAGAGTCAGCCATATTTCTAGATGAAACAAGTTCTTGGAATTTTTTATCTTCATCTGCATGCGCTTCTGCATCTTTAATCATTTTGTCAACCTCTTCATCTGATAGGCCACTAGAAGACTTGATAGTTATCGATTGCTCTTTACCAGTGTTTTTATCCTTCGCAGAGACATTCAAAATACCATCTGAGTCCAGGTCAAGTGTGACTTCAATCTGCGGCTGACCTTTAGGTGCAGGTGCAATTCCCTCTAGGTTAAATTGACCGAGAGACTTATTCGCACTTGCAACGTCACGCTCCCCCTGAAGGACATGAACTGTAACCGCAGACTGGTTATCTGCAGCTGTTGAAAATATTTGTGACTGATTCGTTGGAATAGTTGTATTTTTCTCAATTAACTTTGTCATCACACCACCCATAGTTTCAATGCCAAGGGACAAAGGCGTTACATCAAGAAGCAATACATCTTTCACATCTCCGCCCAGAACACCAGCTTGGATTGCTGCACCCATAGAAACAGCTTCATCAGGGTTTAAATCTTTCTTAGGTTCCTTTCCAAAGAAATCTTTAACCATCTGCTGCACTTTTGGCATTCTAGTTTGACCGCCAACAAGAATAATTTCGTCAACGTCGCCACTTGATAGCCCTGCATCTTTAAGAGCAGTTTTACATGGATCGATAGAGCGCTTTAGTAGATCGGCTACTAGAGACTCTAATTTAGATCTTGTCATTTTAATGTTAAGGTGCTTTGGACCCGAGGCGTCAGCAGTAATGTATGGTAAGCTGATTTCAGTCTGCTCTGAAGATGACAGCTCTATTTTTGCCTTTTCAGCAGCCTCCTTAAGTCTTTGAAGAGCCATTGCATCATTTGCTAAGTCAAGACCTTGCTCTTTCTTGAATTCATCAACTAGAAAGTTGATTATTCTCTGATCAAAATCTTCACCACCTAAAAATGTATCACCATTAGTGGAGAGAACCTCAAAATGCTTTTCTCCATCAATATCTTCCATCTCAATGATAGAGACATCAAAAGTACCACCACCTAAGTCATAGACAGCAACCTTCTTGTCTCCCGTTGTTTTATCTACTCCGTAGGCCAATGCAGCAGCAGTTGGCTCATTAATGATTCTTTTAACATCTAGACCAGCAATCTTTCCAGCATCTTTTGTTGCTTGACGCTGAGAATCGTTGAAGTAGGCGGGAACTGTAATTACAGCCTCAGTAACCTCACCACCCAAGTAGTCTTCTGCAGTTTGTTTCATTTTTTGGATTACTCGTGCAGAAATTTCAGGTGCAGCCATTTTCTTGCCTTTAACTTCAACCCAGGCATCACCATTTTTAGCTTTTATAATTTTGTATGGAACTAAGTCAATATCTTTTTGGACAGCTTCCTCTTCGAAGCGTCTACCAATAAGGCGCTTAATTGCGTACAGTGTATTTTCAGGATTAGTGACTGCCTGTCTCTTTGCAGGTTGACCCACTAAGATTTCATCAGAATCTTTAGGGTATGCAATAATTGACGGGGTAGTTCTGTTTCCTTCAGAATTTTCAATGATTTTAGCAACACCACCATCCATGACAGATACACATGAATTTGTTGTTCCTAAATCAATTCCAATCATTTTCGACATTTCATTTACTCCTTGTATTTTTTGTATAAATCCTATTTAGGGATACAAATTCTTATTTCAAGGTATATATGAAATTATTTTTTAGCTATATCGAGCAAAATTTTCTTGACTTCACTCGGTACAAAAGGACTGATATCGCCACCAAGCAAGAGAATTTCACGGACTAGAGATGAAGAAATATTAGCAAATTCTTCTGAGGGGGTCATAAATAAGGTCTCAATTTCAGAGTTAAGGCGTTTATTCATTCCGCTCAATTGAAACTCATACTCAAAATCAGAGACAGCTCTTAAACCTCTAATGATAATTTGTGCGTTATGTTCTTTAGCAAAGTCAACCAAGAGCGAGTTAAAGCTTAGAACTTTGGTATTTTTAAGAGAGCTAATTGAGTTTTTAGCAGCACTTACCCTCTGATCAATCGAGAGAAAACTCGATTTATTGGTATTTTGAGTTATTGCAATAATGACCTCATCAAAGAGTTTAGATGCTCTCTTTATTAAGTCTATATGTCCATTAGTAATAGGGTCAAAAGACCCTGGGTAAATTGCAATTTTTTTCATAATTCCTCTAAGCTTATCAGACAATAATAAACATTTCCTGATTTTTTCTGTTTATCAATTTTACATTTATACATCATGTTTGACATTAAGAATTCAGGGTCTATCTGATACTCTGATTCAATATAAATTTTACTTTTTGAATGAATAAGATTTTCTTTTGAGATTGCAGATAGAATCGATGGAATTAATTCTTGATTGAAGGGTGGGTCTAAGAAAATTAAATCAAAGGGCGGTAAGTCTTCTTTTTTAAGGCATTTGATTGAATCCTGATTAATTAGAATATATCGATTAGAGTCTAAGAGCTCCAGATTAGACTTAAGTACCTTATAAGTTTTGAAGTTTTTTTCTATAAAACATACTTTCCCAGAGCCTCTCGAAATTGCCTCAATGCCTAAGGCACCGCTGCCCGCAAATGGATCCAAAATAGTTTTATTATTAATCTCAAACTGAAGCCAATTAAATAATGTCTCTCTAACTTTACCTGAGGTAGGGCGAAGACCATCAGAATCTTTAAAAGGGAATTTTCTGCCTTTCAATCTCCCTGAAATAATTTTGAAGGTATTCGTTTTAATAATTTTCTGATTTTTAAAGTATCAATTAATATTATATTTTAAATATTTTTGCTCTCCAGCCCCTATTGATTGAGACTAAATCATCACCTCTAATGAAATTGACAAGATTTTTTGAGGTACAGATAAGTTCAGAGGGTAAGTTGTATTGAACAGACAGAGAGTTAATTTGTTCTTTCAGTTTATTTTTTCGATGAATTTCATTTTCTGAGAGAGGTTTTTGAACCTTGATTAGCTCTTCAAAGCCAAATTTTTGCTTATCTATTTCTATGAAATTCTCAAATTCATTCAATTGACCAGTATTAAGCTTATTAGTTCCATTGGCATAGCTGATAAGCTTTTCATCAGACATAATCCATTTCCTTGGCTTATTTTTTTTCTGAGCTATTGATTCTCGCCATAAAATTAGATTAATCGCCTTCTTTTTGTATTTTGATGAAATTTTTGAAATACCTTTAGTTTTTTTTATAATTTGCTTTAAGTTTGGATTGTATGTCTCTTTATCTAATAAGAACTGACTCTCATCTTCAGCCCATCCAAATTTTTTATCTTTGAATAATTTTTCAGAGAGCTTATTGTAGATTGGTATTAAATATTTAACATCATCCAGAGCATACTGCAATACATCGGCAGGAAGTGGTCGTTTTTTCCAATCAAATCGGGTAAATTTTTTTTCCAATAGAACGTTTTGCAAAGATTCAGTGAGACTTTGATAGGATACTTGCAGTGGATAGTTCAGAAAAGATGCTGCAATTTGAGTATCAAAGATTGCGCTTGGAACTCTGTTAGATAAATAATAAAGAGCCTCAATGTCCTGTCTTGCAGAGTGAACAATCCATTTAGTTTGATCATCATAAAGCTTTTCAAACAGAGGCTCTAGATTTATTAAGGATAAAACATCAATACACTCTAATTTATTTTTAGTAGCAATTTGGATTAAGCATAGTTCAGGGAAATATGAGTCAACTCTTCTAAATTCAGTATCTAATGCAAGAAGAGTTTCATCTTTAATATCATCTAAATAATGACAGAGCTGTGTATCGGTTTTAATCAAAAGATTTGAAGAATGTTGTGTTGTTGTATTTTATCAACAACTTATGTTAGAAATGTTGCATTTATGAGATAATCAAAAGACTTTACAAAATGGCTAACAAAATTTATGTTGCTTAATCAGGCTTTTTCTTTGAAAGAGGCTCCCCGAGCTTTGTTTTGGGTAGGCATCTTCTTAATATCATTTTTAGGCATGTTTTACCTTGGTCTCAATCCAGAATTGATTGAGAAATGGTATTTGGTATTAGTATTATTTAATGTTTTGATGAGTATTGTAGCAATCTTCTACATCACTCTTTCAATGAACAAATTAAAACAAAACACTCAAGAGGGCGTTATTGGCTCGAGGTTTACCTGGTCTTTTATCAGAATTGTCCCGGTTTTAGTTTTACTTCCAGTACTGTCTTTTTATCTTTTTTCATTTGAATCGATTAGAAATAACCTGCAGATTGCAGAAAACCAGTTTGATGAATTTAATTTAAAGGTAGGAGGTGAAGTAGACGAGCTCTATAGAAATACAAATAATATAGCATTTAAATATTATGAGGACCGTATTCGCAACATTGCCAAGCTTGTTAACTATTTTGATGCGCCTAGAGCCTCGAATGAAAAAATGCAAACTGTTCTTAATCTTCTGACAAGTGACTATTGGGCATGCGAGCTCAAACTTTACGACAGTCAAATGAATTTAGCTGCATCAAGTAAGAGAGTAGATTCTAATTGTATGGTAGATGGATATACGGCATCGACTGATGAGTTTACCTTGATAGCTCACTTTGCATCTGACATTAGCATTGAAAGCCTAACCTCAAGAATGACTCGTTTTCGTGATGCAGCAAAAGATGCTGAACTGACATTAAACTCATCAATTATTAAAACAAGATTTATGATTGACTTCACATCAACTATTTTATTGGCTGTACTCAGTGCCTTATTGATTGTTTTGAGAATGATTGACCAGCTTATGAGACCAATGCATAACTTATCGATTGCTACAAAAGAGATCTCTTCTGGAAACTATGACGTCGAGATAGAGCGTGACCCTAAGCACAAAGATATGCATGATCTCATTGGACACTTTAATGAAATGAGTAGAAGAATTAAGCTTTCTAGAGAAGGTCTTGATACCCATAACCTTTATTTAGAGACAATTCTTCAATATTCTTTTGGTGTTATTGCTCTTAATCAGGAGAAAAAAATACAGATTATTAATCCTGTAATAGGGAAAATGCTTCAAATTGATGACGTATCAAAATACAATTCAGAATCTTATGACGCAGTTGTTAAGGATTATCCTAATCTAATTCCTCTATTTGACTACATACAAGATAAGATTGAGAGTGATTCTCCGGAGTGGAGTCATGAGCTCGAATTAACGCTGAATGACAGAAATCGTCTTCTCTATTGCCAAGGTGCTCTTCTTGATGTAGAAAATAAGTCTTTAGGTTATGTCATTATTATTAATGACATTTCTAAGCTTAATAGGGCTCAAAAGAAGGCTGCTTGGGGTGAGGTTGCTGTTCGAATGGCTCATGAGATTAAAAATCCTCTTACCCCGATTTTATTATCTGCTCAGAGGCTTCGAAATTTATTTTTAGATAAGCTAGGTGATAAAGATTCGAAAGTTATCAATAAAACAACTCAAACTATCATTGATCAGGTTTCATCAATGGATTCAATGGTCAGTGCTTTTGCTGATTATGCAAATACACCAGAAATTAGAAAAACTTTATCATCTTTGAACACTTTAATTAATAAATCTGCCTCTCTTTATGATAACCATGATGATGTCAGAGTGGATCTTGATTTAAGTGGTGATTTACCTAAGATTCAATTAGATCAAGATGCACTCTCGAGAGTGCTTATTAACCTTATTAAAAATGCAGTAGAGGCAAAGAAAGATAAATCGACTTTAAATATCAAAATTAAAACACTTCTTAAAGCCAAAGAAGGGTTGGTTCAATTAACGATTATTGATGATGGCAAGGGGTTCCCTGATGAAATCATTGATCATGTGTTTGAACCCTACGTTACAACCAAAGAGAAAAGTGGTGGCTTAGGTCTTGCTATTGTTCAAAATATTATTGAGCAGCATGACGGTCAAATTTTTGCAAGCAATATCAAGCCTCATGGTGCAAGAATCACTATTGAATTGAGTATAATCGAATCTGTTAAGGGGGGGTAAATGACTGAAGAAACTGCATTTGGAAATATTTTGATCATCGATGATGAGAAAGATAACACTGAGATCATCAAGGATATTCTTGAAGATGTTAATTATTCAACAATGCTTGCTAGAAGCGCTGCAGAAGCAAAAGTTATTTTGGCGGCAAACCATTTTGATCTCATTCTTATGGACGTTTGGATGCCCGGACAAGATGGAATTTCTTTATTATCTGAATGGCATTCAGAGGGTTTTGATACGCCAGTGGTTATGATGTCAGGTCACGCTGAGCCAAGTGACATTGTTAAAGCTATGAAGTTAGGTGCAGTCGACTTTTTGAAAAAACCTCTTCACGACTTTTTGCCCATACTAAGAAATATAATGACTTCTGATGAGCCAAAGCAAGAAATTCAGCATGTCAGTGGTATAGACTATTCACTCAGACTGAAAGAGGCCAGAAATATTTTTGAAAGCCAGTATCTCCTTCACCACCTTGCAGCTAATGACAATAATATAGCTGTTGTTGCTGAGATTGCTGGTCTTGAGAGAACAACGCTTTACAGGAAGCTAAAAGATTTGGGAATAGATAAAAAATGAAAATACTCATTTTAGGTGCCGGTCAAGTTGGCTCAACTTTGGCAAGGTACCTCTGCTTAGATGATGACAATGATATAACCATTGTTGACCAGAAAGAAGAGATCCTCAGAACTCTTCAAAGGCACTTAGATATCAAAACAGTTATTGGGTATGGAGCGTATCCAAGTGTACTTGAAAAGGCAGGTATTAAGTCGATGGATATGGTGATTGCGGTTATGAATTCTGATGAAAGAAATATGGTGGCTTGCCGAATGGCCCATACTTTGTATCACGTAGAGAAAAAAATTGCTCGAATAAGAACGACTGAGTACCTTTTAAGGCCCGAAATTTTCTCAAATGATGCATTGCCAATTGATTTTTTAATTACTCCAGAAAATTTAATTACTGAATACATTCAAGGTATTGTCGAGGAGCCAGGCGCCTCTCAGGTGTTTGATTTCGAAAATGGATTAGTTCAGTTAGTAGAGACTAGGGCTTTTATTGGAACTCCTATCGTCAATAGGCCAATCAAGGAGTTACATGAGCACATGCCTGATGTAAAAATACGTATAGTCAGCCTTTTTAGAAATGAGAGGGCAATCCCAGCAAAAAGTGACACCGTCATTAGAGAAGGCGACCAAGTCTATTTCCTAGCTAAGAAGAACGATATTTCAAGAGCGCTTAAAGAGTTTAGAAGGGCAGAGAATTCATATGAAAAAATCTTTATTGCTGGAGGAGGAAGTGTTGGCCTTAATGTAGCACAGCTTCTTGAGGAGAATCATAATCTTAGGATTATTGAGTTAGATGAGTCGAGAGCCAAATATCTCAGCGAGAAACTAAACCACACGCTGGTTCTCCAAGGTAATGCCTCAGATGAGGATTTATTGAAAGAAGAGGGAATTGAAAATACAGATTTGTTTTTAGCTTTAACTGATTCTGATGAAGTGAATGTCATCGTTTCAATTCTTGCAAAGCGTCTTGGAGCTCACAAAACTATCGCATTAGTTAAAAGGGATGTTTATGCCAACCTTGCTGAGCAGAGTGGAGATGTTGATATTATCGTCTCCCCAGATCAAATCACTGTCAGTGGTATCTTGTCTCACCTTAGGAAAGGAGACTTTATGCAAGTTCATTCTTTGCAGCATGGAAAATCTGAGGCTATAGAAATTGTAGTTCATGGAAATGAGAAGACATCTCAAGTTGTTGGAGTATGCATTAAGGATCTTCCTTTGCCTGAAGGAGTTGTTGTTGGCGCAATAGTCAGAGATGAAGAGTTATTAATGGGCTCAAAAAAATTAGTCATTCAGAATGGTGATCACGTCTTAATGGTGCTAATGGATGTTGGTAAAATTCATGAAGTCGAGGCTTTATTTTTAGAGAGTGAATCATAATTTTTTTAAGATTAATTCTAAAAAGGTGGAAATTTAAATGCAGTTAAGTATTGTTGCAAAAACCATTGGTCTTCTTCTTATGGTTTTTAGTTTTGCACAAGTCCCACCTCTGCTTGTCGATTTAATTTATGCAGAAGGTGAGTACCTTTCATTCATATATTCGTTTGCATTGACTATTCTTGGTGGATTAATTCTGTGGTGGCCTTTTAGAGAGGTTAAAAAAGATTTTAGGCTAAGGGAAGGTGTCCTAATTGTAGTTTGCTTTTGGATCGTCTTATCGCTTTTTGGAACACTTCCATTCTTGTTAACTGACTCAATCAGCAAATTTTCTTTTTCAGATGCATTCTTCGAGTCCATGTCAGGTCTAACAACTACAGGTGCAACTGTTTTGAGTCAGCTGGATGATTTACCAAAAAGTATCCTTTTCTATAGACAACAACTGCAGTGGCTTGGAGGCATGGGAATCATTGTTCTTGCGGTTGCAGTGCTTCCTCTTTTGGGAGTTGGTGGGATGGAGCTATATCATGCAGAGTCAAGTGGTATTGCAAAAGACAGGTTAACGCCAAAGCTAAGAAACACCGCAATAGCCCTCTGGAAAATTTATGTTTCATTGACAGTGCTCTGTGCAATTGGGTATTTTTTATCTGGAATGTCTATGTTTGATGCGGTCAGTCACAGTTTTTCTACTGTTGCGATTGGTGGCTTTTCAACCCATGATGGCTCTATTGGTTACTTTAACTCAGCTACAATTGAGGCTATTGCTATGTTTTTTATGTTCTTGGCTGGAATTAATTTCTCTCTTCACTTTATAGCATGGAATAACCGCTCTTTGGTTGACTATATTAAAGACTCAGAATTTAAAACATATGCTATGGTCCTTGTTTGTTCTTCAATTATTGTTATCGCAGTGCTTTCTTTAAATGGCCAGTATGAGTCTGCAAATGAGACATTAAGACATAGCCTATTTCAAACAATTTCTATTGCTACAACGACTGGTTTTACTTCTCAAAATTTCAGTAGTTGGCCTGCCGCGATTCCAGTTTTTCTCATTATGATGAGCTTTATTGGGGCCTGCGTTGGCTCAACAGGAGGCGGTATTAAAGTTGTTCGTATCTTGGTAATGTTTAGGTTAGGTATGAAAGAGATACATAAATTTATTCGACCTAACGCACAGGTTAGTATCAAACTAAATAAATCCAGTATTAATGAGAAGGCTTTAGTTTCAGTTCTCGGATTCTTTTCACTTTACGCAATTTCTTTTTTCCTTATCTTGATGCTTTTAATGTTTGCAGGGCTTGATCAAGTTACTGCTTACTCTGCCACTGCGGCTACAATGAATAATTTAGGCCCAGGTTTAGGAGATGTCGCTCAGAATTATGGCTCAGTCGGAGAGACTGCGAAATGGATTTTGAGTTTTTCAATGCTCATTGGAAGGTTAGAAGTCTTGACAATTATTGCCATTTTCCATAGAGCTTTCTGGAGACACTAAGAGGGGAGCCAGCCCAACAATCAAGCAGGGCTGAATTAGAGTTCAATTTTTCTTATAGTAGCGGAGCAATAACTAAACTTACGATTGCCATTACATTAATAAGAATGTTCATTGAGGGACCTGAAGTATCTTTAAACGGGTCACCAACAGTGTCACCCACAACGGTTGCAGCATGAACATCAGTTCCTTTACCACCAAAGTTACCTTTTTCAACGTGCTTTTTGGCGTTATCCCAAGCACCACCTGCATTGGCCATCATAAGAGCCATAAGTACGCACCCTAAAAGAGCACCTCCAAGCATACCGCCAAGAGCCTCTGGGCTAATTAAAAAACCAACTAGAACTGGAGCAGCAACTGCAATAACTCCTGGAAGAATCATTTTTTTAAGTGCAGCAGTAGTTGCGATATCAACACACTTTGCTGTATCAGGCTCTGCTTTCCCTTCTAGAAGCCCTTTGATTTCCTTAAATTGTCTTCTTACCTCTTCAATCATTTCAAAGGCAGCATCGCCAACTGCTGTCATTGTAAGAGAGGCAATTAAAAATGGTATTGTTCCACCGATAAATAGACCGATTAATACTTCAGCACTATTGAGTTGTAATAAGAAATCTGAAGAGTTAGCGGCGACAGTTTCTGTATAGGCGGTGATGATTGCTAGAGCAGCAAGTGCTGCTGCGCCAATTGCAAATCCTTTTCCGATTGCTGCAGTTGTGTTTCCAAGCTCATCAAGAGAGTCGGTAATGTTTCTTGTGTCCTCTCCAAGGCCAGCCATTTCTGCAATTCCACCAGCATTATCAGCAATTGGTCCATAAGCATCAATTGCCATCGTCATGCCCACTGTCGCGAGCATACCAATGGCGGCAATACCAACACCATATAAACCGACAAAGAGGTTTGAAACGTAGATAATTAAGCAAATCATCAAGATGGGTATCACAACCGATTGCATGCCAACTGATAGACCTTTAATCATGACTGTAGCAGATCCAGTTTGTCCTGCTTCTGCGATATCTCTGATAGGCTTTCCCGCTGTATAGTATTCAGTCACAAGACCAATAATGATTCCACCTATGCTTCCCATAAGGACAGCAGCCCAGATATTATTTGAAACATCCAAAGAGCTAATCAGAAAGTATGAAGTGACAATAAACAACACAGCTGAACCAATCGTGCCTATTCTCAATGCAGACTCAGGAGATTTGTTTGAAGAAAGTTTAACAAATATGATTCCAATGATTGAGCAAACAAGACCAAGAGAAGCAAGTGCTAATGGAAGAAACATTAGCTCACTTCTATTCCCGCCTAGCATATCTAATGCCATTACTGAGAGTGTAGAAGCAATCGCAATAGTTGCAATCATTGAGCCGCAGTATGACTCAAAAATGTCTGAACCCATTCCAGCAATATCACCCACATTATCACCAACATTATCAGCAATAACTGCAGGGTTGCGTGGGTCATCTTCAGGTATACCTGCCTCAATTTTTCCAACAAGGTCAGCACCAACATCAGCACTCTTAGTAAAGATACCTCCTCCTACACGAGAGAAAAGGGCCACTACTGAGCCACCCATTGCAAAGCCATGAAGAGCTTCTGAATGTTCAGCACCAAAAAAGTAATACAGACCACCAAGACCAAGGAGTCCAAGCGCTGCAACTGAAAGACCCATGACTGAGCCACCAAAGAATGCAACAGTTAGAGCGGAGGCGCTTCCATTGTTATGAGCAGCTTGAGCAGTTCTGACATTAGCAATTGTCGCAGTGTTCATACCTATATAACCAGCTGTAGCAGAGGTTAAGGCACCTACTACGAAACACAGGGCACTTGCTGCCCCGAGGAAGATATAAAGTAGAACGAATAAAACTAGTGCAAAAATACTAAGCATTTTATATTCACGCTTCATAAATACTATTGCGCCAATATGAATTTGTTCGCCAATTTTTTTAACAGCGCCACTACCACCGTCTTGTTTAGTAATCCATTGATAAATAATTACTACAATCAATAAGCCTAAAACACCTAGTGCAGGGGCAATCAAATTTTGATCGAAATTCATTTCGTCTCCTTAAAATAAAATGAAGCGGCAATGATATCCTAAAGTGCATAAAAAGTGGAAAAAAAATACCAAATTTGATGTGAAATGAACTAAATTTGCTGGAAAGTTATCTTATAAAATCAAATTCTATAATTATTACCATTTCATTCAAAAATGTTTGTAATTCGATTTGCTCTTTTATCATCGCTTTTTTATGCGCTAAATGTGAGCATGATTCCATTAATCTATACTTTTGAGGCGAGCGTTTTTCTCTTTCTATTTATCCGTTTTGGAACAACTTTTTGTACATCTATAGTTGTCACTAAAAGTTTATTTTCATTTAAAAAAATTAAACATCAAAGATTGGGTGTTTGGGTGCTTACACTCTCTTTGTTATTTGGAGTCCAGTCGTGGCTATATGTTGAAGCAGTTAAATACATGTCGGTTGGATTAGCGAGCGTTGTTTTGTTTACTTACCCTTTGTTGACTTATTTAATTATTTCATTGACCAAAAAAAGATCTCTTGATGTGACAACAATACTGATGTTTTGTATAGCAATAACAGGGATTGCAGCGATTTCACAAAGTGAGGATGGTTTCTACACTATGGCCATTGGTATAGTTTTGGCATTACTCTCTGCCTTATCCTATTCTTTAATCTTGATTATTACTCCTAAAATGAGCAGTCTTAGAAATTGGGAAATTGTTAAATTTACAACCCTTATTCCTGTCCTTGGTTTCTTATATTTATTTTTCAATGAAACAGGTTTTTATTGGCCACAAAAGGAAGCATTATTGCTATCGCTAATCTCCGGTGTTTTTTTTGCAACAGGGATGATGTTTTATCATATCTCCATAAAAAAATATGGCCCTGTTAGAACAGCTAACATTGGATATACCGAGCCTTTACTTGTTTTAATTTTTGGTTTTATTGCATATCTTGACTCAATCACTATAATTCAAGGTATAGGTGTCATTTTGGTAGCGGCAGCATCTATTAC
>CAYNES010000024.1:0-12499 GCA_964396315.1 uncultured Piscirickettsiaceae bacterium
ACTTCATTGTTTCATTAAAAAATAATGTTATTTGGCTTGTTTTATATCTTTTAGCTGTTCCAGCGGGCCTTTTTGTAGCTTTATTTCTTAATCAAACAGTTAGAGGAATACGAATTTATAAATCGATATTTTTCTTTCCATTTGTGATTTCTCAGGTTGTAGTTGGTTTAGTATTTAGCTGGTTTTATGACCCATCTAATGGTCTACTTAATGTTATCTTAGAATTTCTTGGTTTTGATTCAATTGCTATTCTTGCTGAGGAAGACTACGTAACTTATGGCATTATTGCAGCGGGCTTGTGGCCACAAACGGCCTACTGCATGATTCTCTATTTAACTGGTCTAAACTCAGTCGATCCAGAACAAATTGAGGCTGGAAGAATTGATAATGCAAGAGGATGGAGAATGTTGTGGTACGTCATCTTGCCACAACTCAAGCCTGCGACTTTTATCGCTGTTGTTGTTACAATTATTGGAGCTTTGAGGTCTTTTGATTTAATTGATATTATGACTGGTGGTGGTCCTTGGGGTTCTAGTAGAGTGCTCGCATATTACATGTATGAAAAAGCATTCTCAGAATATGGATTCCGAATGGGGTATGGCGCTGCGATAGCTGTTGTACTTCTTGTTATTATGATGGTTTATATTGCAACAATTCTTTATAGGCTTTATCGTGACGAAAGGGGAGGTTGATTATGTTTCCAACTCCAATTCAAAGAACCAAGCAGTCGACACAGATCCTTTATAAGGTTGCACTTCCTATATCTATCATAATTTGGTTGCTTCCACTTCTTGCAGTCGCCTTAACCTCAATTCGTTCTGGAGCTGACATTAATTCAGGGAACTACTGGGGAATGCCCACTTCAATTAACTTTATAGAAAATTATACGGCAGTTTTTAGAGATTCGCCTCTAGGATACTATATCCTTAATAGTTTTAAAATTACTATACCAACAGTAATTGGTGCATTGGTTCTTTCAAGTCTGACAGGTTTTGCATTAGGAGTTTATAGATTCAAGCTTAATTTGTTCGTGTTTTTTATGTTCGTTGCTGGAAACTTTATTCCTTTCCAGATACTCATGGTTCCAGTAAGAGACCTTTCCTTGTCACTTGGTTTATATAACTCTGTTTGGGGTCTGGTAGCTTTTCATATAGCATTTCAAACAGGCTTCTGTACCTTTTTTATGCGCAACTTTATAAGGGCATTACCCTATGAGCTTATAGAGGCTGCAAGAGTCGAGGGCGTATCAGAATTTAAAATATTCTGGCATATTGTCGTCCCACTTATGAGGCCTGCAATGGCAGCTTTGTCTGTACTAATTTTTACTTTCATTTGGAATGATTACTTCTGGGCTATTGTTTTAACTCAGGGTGCTGAAGCAATGCCGGTTACTGCTGGCTTGAATTCTCTTAATGGGCAATGGGTCTATAACCAGCACTTGGTATCCGCTGGATCAATCATTGCGGCCTTGCCTCCAGTTCTTATGTTTTTCTTAATGCAAAAACACTTTATTGCAGGTTTAACTTTGGGTGCTGTTAAATGATGAAACAATGGCGTCTAGATAGTCAAAATCAATCATTGGTTTTGTCATCATCAAATAATCGATTGCCCTGCATTATATACTGGGGCGACAGTCTGCCAATTCATGAAAACCTTCATGAGTTAAATGAGGCATCAAAAAAAGACTGGGGGGATAATCTTTTGGATCAAGTGCCAGAATTATCGATTTTGCCAGAACAGTCAGCTAATTTTTCTGGGCAATTAGGATGCAAGATTAGAGATATTCAAAGTCATTTGCTCTCGCCATGCTTTGCTTTTTCTAAAGAAAAGGTAAATACTAATTCTCTTAATTTAGTATTCAAAGACAAGGCTCTAGGGCTAATATATACGGCCAAAATTGAAGCATCAGAGGGATATGATGTTTTCGCTTTAAGCGCAAAGATTGAGAGTCAAAATCCAATCATTATGGAATGGCTTTCTGCCCCAGTGATTGGGGTCACTCAAGATAGTAATGAGATGGTTGATTATGGCGGTCATTGGAGCGGGGAATTCAGGAGACAGATTACGCCTTGGGTAACGGGCGTTCATTTAAGAGAGTCAAGGGTTGGAACTACAAGTCATGCGCATTTTCCAGGATTAATCATTCCAACAATTGGCAGTTCAGAGAATACAGGCTCTTGCTTTGGTTTTCACTATGGGTGGTCTGGTGGGCATCGAATGATTGCTGAGCAGCTTCAGGATGGACGAAGACAAATCCAATTTGGAAATACAGAGAATAGTGAATTAAGTCCCGGATTGAGCTTTGAAACTGCAAAACTTTATATATGTCATTCTAAAAACGGAATGAGTGGAGTAGGGTGCGCATTTAGAGACTATGTGTCACATTCAATTGTCGATCTCGCAAAAGACTCTGTTAGACCTGTTCACTATAACTGTTGGGAAGCTGTTTATTTTGACCATAACATTGAAGAACTCAAAGAGATAGCAACCATAGCTGCTGATATTGGCGCTGAAAGATTCGTTCTTGATGATGGGTGGTTTAAGGGGCGTAACAGTGCTAATTCAAGCCTAGGGGATTGGTTTGTTGATAATCATAAATATTCAGAAGGAATGCACCCACTCATTAATCATATTCATTCCGTTGGTATGACCTTTGGTCTCTGGTTTGAGCCTGAGATGGTTAGCCCTGATAGTGATCTATTTCAATCTCATCCAGAGTGGATTATGGGAGAAGATAACCAAGCACTTGGAAGAGGGCAATACGTTCTCGATATTTCCATTAAAGAAGTTCAAGAATATCTTTTTGAAAGAATTGACTCAATTTTAAATGAGTATCCAATCGAGTACATTAAATGGGACCATAATAGAGTATTACCTTACCCAGATGCATCTCAAACAAGGGCTCTATATAATCTTTTAAGTAGGATTAAAGAGGCACACTCTAGTCTAGAAATTGAGTCCTGTTCTTCAGGGGGCGGTCGTATTGATTATGGGATCTTAAAGCACTCGCAAAGGGTTTGGCTATCGGACAGTAATGATGCCTTAGAAAGATTACGTATTCAACATGAGGCTCTTCTATGGCTACCTTTTTCTGTAACTGGAAGTCACGTAGGTCCGAAGGTTTGTCATACCTCTGGACGAGAGTTGTCAATGTCATTTAGAGCATGGGTTGCTGCACAAAGACATATGGGTTTTGAAATGGACCCAAGAGAATTGTCTTTTGAAGATAACTTGCTCCTTAAATCTGTAACACAATGGTGGAAGGAGAATCGAGAATGGATGATGAAAGCAAAGATTCTCAGATTGCCTTGCATTGATAATAGTGTTATTGCGGAAATCCAAGTGAATTCTAAAGGCGATCATTTTGTAGTTTTTGCAGGCCAAAACACTGCCTCAGAATTTAGTTCATCTTCTCCATTGGTGCTTGCAGGGTTAGATTCTAAGTCGATGTATAATATTTCTCTTATAAACAAAAAAGAAATAAAATCTCTAGGTAAGTCAAAGGAAGGCTTATTGACAAAAAAATTGATGCTAAGTGGACAATTTCTAATGACTCAAGGCTTGCAATTACCTAAAGTTTTTCCAGCAAATATGATGGTTATAGAGGGAGACAAGGCAGCATGAGTAAATCAAATAACCGTCGATCTTCAAACTGGTACGGAAAAATGGATAAAGATGGCTTTATTCATCGTAGTTGGATGAAAAGTCAAGGGCTTCCAGACCATGTATTTGATGGCCGGCCAATAATTGGTATTTGTAACACATGGTCAGAGCTTACACCTTGTAATTCAGGCTTGAAGAATCTTGCTGAAGGCGTGAAGAGAGGGGTTTGGGAGGCTGGAGGTGTTCCCCTTGAATTTCCAGTAATGTCTCTAGGTGAAACACAAATGAAGCCAACAGCAATGCTTTTTCGAAACCTTCTTTCAATGGATGTAGAGGAAAGCATCAGGGCTTATGGAATTGATGGAGTAGTTCTTTTGGGCGGTTGTGATAAAACAACGCCTGGTCAACTTATGGGTGCGGCTAGTGTTGATTTGCCAACTATTGTTGTCTCTGCAGGTCCTATGCTTAATGGAAAATATAAAGGTAAGGATATAGGCTCTGGAACAGATGTTTGGCGCTTTTCAGAAGAGGTGAGAGCTGGGGATATGACACTACAAGAATTCATGGCATCTGAAACAGGTATGAGTCGTTCTTCAGGTGTATGCATGACGATGGGAACTGCATCCACAATGGCAAGTCTGGTAGAAGGTATGGGGCTAAGTCTACCAACAAATGCTACTCTACCTGCAGTCGACGCAAGACGAATGACCCTCGCTCATTTGTCTGGAAAAAGAATTGTAGAGATGGTTGAAGAAGGTCTCAATTTGTCCAAAGTAATTTCTAAAGAAAGTTTTCAGAATGCTATTACCCTTAATAGCGCAATAGGTGGTTCAACAAACTCAGTTATTCACTTGCTAGCTCTTGCTGGAAGATCAGAAATTGAACTGGATTTAGAGGACTTTGAAATAGCTACAGATATTCCTTTGCTAGTAAACTGCATGCCTTCAGGAGAATTCCTAATGGAAGATTTTTGTTATGCAGGTGGAATTCCAGCCGTTATGGATCAAATTAAAAACTATATTAAGTCAGCAAACACAGTATTAAACAAAGATATTACTCATTACTTTAATGAGGCTGAAATATTGAATGAAGATGTTATTAGGACTATTGATAAACCACTCAAGTCTGCTGCTGGATTGAAAGTACTGAGGGGAAATCTTGCACCGAATGGAGCCATTATAAAACCTGCTGCAGCTTCTGAAGAGTTGTTAAATCATGAGGGAGTCGCTTATGTTTTTGAAGACATTGAGGATTTAAAAGAAAATATTGACAAAGCTGATCTGCCAGTCACAAAAGATACCATTCTTGTTTTAAAAGGTTGCGGACCCAAGGGCTATCCAGGAATGCCAGAGGTTGGCAATATGCCAATACCCAAGGTGCTTGTTGAACAGGGCGTGAGAGATATGATTCGTATTTCTGATGCAAGGATGTCAGGAACAGCATTTGGAACTATAGTGTTGCATGTTGCTCCAGAGGCTAACTTTGGTGGCCCAATCTCAATTGTTGAGACTGGCGACCGAATTAGAGTTGATGTCCATAATGGAGTACTTGAGCTATTAGTTCCAGGCTCAGAAATTAATGAACGCCTAAAATCTAGAAAACAACCAAAAGAGGACTATACGCGTGGATATGTAAAGCTTTATATTGATACTGTTATGCAGGCTGATAAAGGGGCAGATTTAGACTTTTTGGTGGGTAAAGATACTCGCCTTCCTAACCGAGAATCGCACTAATGAATAATTACGCAACTTTTAAAGACCTAGAAGACACTTCTGTTTTTATTACTGGCGGGGGATCTGGGATTGGAGCTTCAATCACTGAGGGTTTTTTATCTCAAGGAGCAAAAGTAACTTTTGTTCAGAGGTCAAATTGTGATGAATTTTTAAATCAAATTTCTTCAAAATATAAGCATAAACCATTGTTTCTCAAGTGTGATGTCACCAATACAAATGATCTAAAGGCTGCAATCTCTGAGTCCAGTAGGGTTAACAATGGAATCAATGTGCTGATTAATAATGCAGCTAACGATTCTAGGCATACTCTTAATGACATGACACCAGAGCAGTGGGATGAAGCGATTAATATTAATCTTAAGCCTCACTTTTTTACCACACAAGCTGTTGCCCCCTCTATGAAAGCTCAGGGTGGAGGAAGCATTATTAATCTTTCCTCTGCATCCTACCTTATGGGCAATGCTGGATACCCAGCCTATGTTGCTTCAAAAGCAGGTATCACAGGATTGACTCGGAGTTTAGCTCGTGAGCTTGGAGGTGATGGTATTAGAGTGAATACATTGATTCCTGGCTGGGTTTTAACAGACAGACAGTTGCAGCTATGGGCTAATGACAAAGATCTTGCCAGTCATATGAAAAAACAGTGTCTAAAGGAGCATTTAATGCCAAATGATTTAGTTGACTCAACTCTTTTTTTAGCATCAAAAGCATCACGGATGATGACCGGTCAAGCATTAGTGGTTGATGGTGGTGTTGTAGTTACAGGATAGTATTACGATGATTGATATTAAAGCTAAGTGGATTGCTGCAGACTGGGGGACAACCCATATGCGTGCTTGGGCTATCGGAGAAGAAGACAATGTGCTGGCTTTTAGAGAGTCAAATGAAGGCATGAAAGACCTTCAGCAAAATGAATTTGAACCTGTCTTATTAAGACTTATTGAGAGTTGGCTTGATGATACTAAAGTGACTGCAGTCATGGCTTGTGGAATGGTTGGGGCTAAGCAAGGCTGGGTTGAAACTCCTTATTTGAAAACTCCCTGTGTGCCTATAGATATCAACCAACTGACTACTACAAATACTCATGACAAACGGATTAAGGTGCACCTTGTTCCTGGCGTAATGCAAAATCATCCTGCTGACATTATGAGAGGTGAAGAAACTCAAATTGCTGGTTTTATTTATAAAAATCGAGATTTCGATGGCGTTGTTTGCCTTCCAGGTACTCACGCAAAATGGGTTAATATTAAGGCAGGGAAAATATCCAGTTTTAAAACTTTTATGACTGGTGAGCTCTTTGGAGTTATCTCGAATCATACATTGATTAGACATTCAACTTCGATTAAAGGATGGAATCAAGAAAGTTTTGAAAAAGGCATTCATGAAGGGTTTAATAATCCTGGTTTGATTGCATCAAATCTTTTTTCACTTCGAGCTGAGTCAATAGTCAATAACTTGGATCGTGATCAAGCAAGATCAACTCTATCAGGGCTTCTTTTAGGGCTCGAACTGAATGGTGCTCAAAGTTTTTGGAAAGATAGTAATGTAACTCTTATTGGTTCAGAGCTTTTATCTAATAATTATCATCAGGGGCTGAAGATTCTTGGAGGACGAAGCCAATTTTTCAGCCTCGAAACTGCAACATTATCTGGATTAAGTTCTGCCTATAGAGAGCTTAATTCAAGTTAAGGGTTATGAATAGAAATATTATTGCCATTTTGAGAGGAGTTAAACCTGAAGAGGTGCTTAAAATAGCAAGCACCATTGTAGATTCAGGAATTACTCAAATAGAGGTCCCGATGAATTCTCCAGACGTTTTTGATAGCATTCAATTACTTCATGATAAATTGGATGATCATATTGCTATTGGCGCTGGAACTGTTACAAATATCAACCAGGTCAAGACTCTTGAGGAAATTGGTATTGACTTTATCGTTTCTCCAAATTTCGATCCAAAAGTCGTAGAGGCAACTAAGAGTGCGAATATGTTAAGTTACCCAGGGGTAATTACTCCTACAGAGTGTTTCTCAGCATTAAATTCTGGCGCTGATGGACTAAAGTTCTTTCCTGCAACCCTTCTTGGTGAGGCTAATTTGATTGCCTTAAAGGCAGTTCTACCTGAAAACATCCCTCTATATATGGTTGGCGGTGTTGAACCAGAAAACTTTTCATCATGGTTAAGTGCTGGCGCAACTGGTTTTGGTATTGGCTCCGGTATATACAAGGCTGGAGATAGTTCTGAGAGCGTAGCCAAAAAAGCGGTGCTGATTGTTCAATCTTATGACGAAGCTCAAAAATGATTAAAGACTATTTGCCAGTTGATTCTTGTGATTTGGGGGAGGGGCCTTTGTGGCATCCAAAACTTGAGTCATTGTTTTGGTTCGATATTAATACTTTTAAAATGTTTAATTGGAAGGATGGTAAATTAAAGGTTTGGAGTTTTTCTGAGCCAGTATCTGCCGCAGGTTGGGTTGATGAAGATAGTCTAATAGTAGCTTCTGCTTCATCGCTGATTAGACTTTCACTTGCATCAGACAATAGAACAGTTTTAGTCGACTTGGAGGCTGATATGCCTCATACAAGATCGAATGATGGCCGAGCAGACCCTTGGGGAGGTTTTTGGGTTGGCACAATGGGGCTTAATGCAGAAAAGGAAGTAGGATCTATCTATCGTTTTTATAAAGGAAAGTTAAAACAATTGCATCAAAATTTAACTATCCCAAATAGTATTTGTTTTTCACCAGACAAAAAATTTGTTTATTTTGCAGACACAAGGCAAGAAAAAATTTGGAGACAGGATCTAAATCCTGATAATGGTTGGCCAATGAATCAACCCACTGTATTTATTGATTTTAAGGCGCAGGGTCTGCATCCAGATGGATCTGTTTGTGATAGCGAAGGTTTTCTTTGGAATGCTCAATATGGTGCCTCTAGGGTTTCAAGATATAGTCCTGAAGGGTGGTTGGACAGAGTAGAGAGCCTTCCTGCCTCACAAGTAACATGTCCAGCGTTTGGTGGTGAATCATTCAATACTATTTTTGTAACATCTGCTTGTCAGGGACTTAATGATTCAGATTTGAAAGCTGAACCTCTGGCTGGTAAAGTGTTTCACTTTGAATCTGATGCAGTCGGTCTGGCTGAATATCAAGTTGAGTTGTGAGGCTATCATGACCCCAAAACTAGGCAGCTGTTATTATCCTGAACATTGGTCTGAGGAAAAATGGAAGAAAGATGCCGCAGATATGATTGCCTTTGGTTTATCTTGGGTAAGAATTGGCGAATTTGCTTGGAGTCGAATTGAGCCTGAAGAGGGCATTCATAACTTCGAGTGGCTTGATCGAGCGATTAGTATTTTGGGTTCTGCTGGTCTAAATATAGTGATGAGTACGCCAACTGCTACACCCCCTCGATGGGTCGTTGATAAATGGCCAGATATGCTTATCGTTGATGCTAAGGGCAGGACTCGTCATCCTGGTTCAAGAAGGCATTATTGTTTTTCTCATGAAGGTTATCTTCAGGAGGCGGTAAGAATTTCAGAAATTGTTGCAAAGCGATATGCAGCGAACCCATATATTAAAGCCTGGCAGCTTGATAATGAATACGGATGCCATGATACGACGATATCTTATAGTGAATCAGCACTTAAATCTTTTAGAATTTGGCTTGCAGAAAAATATGAAACGATTGATCAACTCAATGAATCTTGGAAGAATGTTTTTTGGTCCATGGATTACAATAAGTTCGAACAAATCCAGTTACCTAATTTAACGGTAACAGACCCTAACCCAATTCACGCTCTTGACTTTAAAAGGTTTAGCTCTGATCAGGTTGTTAATTTCAATAGAAGCCAGTCTCAAGTCTTAAGAAAATATACTCAAATGCCTCTGATTCATAACTATATGGGCCGCATTACAGATTTTGATCATTATGAGGTAGGGCAGGATTTAGATGTTGCCAGCTGGGACAGTTACCCTTTAGGGTTTCTAGAAGATCGTTCCAATCAAAATGATGAATTTAAAAGTAAATTTATGCGTTTTGGAGACCCTGATTTTCAGTCTTTTCATCATGACTTATACCGTTCTGTTGGTAAGGGCCGTTGGTGGGTAATGGAACAGCAGCCAGGTCCAGTTAATTGGGCCCCATACAATCCTGAGCCCGCCTCAGGAGCTGTTAGACTTTGGACATGGGAGGCCATTGCTCATGGTGCTGAAGTAGTTAGTTATTTTCGATGGAGACAGGCTCCATTTGCTCAAGAGCAAATGCATGCGGGACTTCAAAGACCAGATGATGTGGTTGCTCCAGGTTTAAATGAAGCGTCTCAAGTGTTTGCGGAGTTAAAAGACTTTGAAAGTATTGATCAAGTTCAGTCAAAAGTCGCACTCATTTTTGATTATGAAAGTTGCTGGGCATGGGAGGTTCAGCCTCAAGGAAAAGACTTTAGTTATTTTGAGTTAGTTTACGACTACTATAAAGCTCTTAGGGCGCTCGGACTATCAATAGATATAGTGTCTCCAAATCAAAGCGATTTAAGTGGCTATAAAGTAATATTAATGCCTGGCTTAATGCATATTGGAGATAAACTCAATAGTGCCATTAATGAGTTTGATGGGGTTTTAATTTCAGGACCTAGGACTGGTTCAAAGACTCTAGATATGTCGATTCCTTCTGAGCTTCCGCCTGTAGTTCCTGGAATCAAAGGGACTGTGGCTAGGGTTGAAACACTTAGACCTAATGCAATGATTCCAATCAAAGATAGTGGCTATTTTGCAAAATGGATGGAAACCTTAGTTGACTCGGATAATGTTTTTAAACTCTGTGATGACGGCAGGCCAGCAATTATTGGTCATGAAAAGAATTTGTATATCGCAGGTTGGGCCGATCAAGATACTTTAAAAAATTTGTTTTCAAGTGTTTGTGATTCTCAAGATATTCACATTACTGAGTTAAATGATTGCGTGAGGATTAGAGAGACTTCAAGTCATCGCTTTTGGTTTAATTTTAGTGAAGAGGAATCAAAAGTTGGTTCAATCAAAATTCCAGCCTCTGGAGTAATCTGGGAAACTCTTTAATTTATTTCACTCTTAGCTCAGTTTTAGGGTCAAAAAATAAAGCCTTTGAAGTATTAGCTTTAATTCCAACCAGGGCGCCTGTTGACGGCAATTTTTCCTCCCTAGACTCAACTACAATCCTTTCTCCGCTTGGCGTCTTAAGGTAAACATAGGATATATCTCCTAGAGCCTCAGTAAATTCAACTTCAAGCTCCCCAGATTCAACAAGACTCAAGTGCTGAGGTCTTAGTCCAATGAGTAATTCTGAGTGAGATGATGCAATAGCTTCACTGATTTCAAGTTTGATAGATTTTAGGCTTGGTATTGAAAGTTTAGAGTCACTAACAACCCCTCTTACAAAGTTAATTGTTGGTGAACCAATAAAACCTGCCACAAAGACATTTTTTGGGTCATCATAGAGTGACAAGGGAGTTCCTACTTGCTGAATTAAGCCATCCTTTAGGACCACTATCTTGTCAGCCAATGTCATAGCTTCAACTTGGTCATGAGTAACATAAATAATGGTCGTACCAAGTTCACGATGAAGACGAGAAATCTCTACTCGCATTTCTACTCTGAGTTCTGCATCGAGATTTGACAAAGGTTCATCAAATAAAAATACTTCTGGACCTCTAACAATAGACCTTCCAATTGCAACTCTTTGTCTTTGGCCTCCTGATAGTGTCTTTGGTTTTCTATCGAGATATTCTTCTAAGTGCAAGATGCTAGCAGCTTCATTTACCTTTTTATCAATTTCACTTTGAGGAACTTTTGACATCTTTAGTCCAAAGCCCATATTTTCCTTCACTGTCATGTGTGGATATAGCGCATAGGACTGGAATACCATTGCAATTCCTCTGTCCGCAGGATGCATGGTGGTGACGTCTTTATCTCCGATATGGATTTGCCCACTAGTTACCTCTTCTAATCCAGAAATCATTCTTAATAAGGTTGACTTTCCACAACCTGAAGGTCCAACAAAGACACAAAAATCTCCATCTTGAATCTCTAAATCAATTCCATGGATAACCTCTAAATCGTCATATTTTTTTGTAGCGTTAGATATATTTAAAGATGCCATAATAAATAATATTTAAATTAATAATTCTTTTCTGGAAAGCTCCAGGCCTCAGCCTCTTTACCAATTGATTCAGAAGTTTCAAGTAATTCAGGCTTAAATTTTTCAAGACTCTTTAGGCTATGTATGTCAATAGAGCTTGTAATTGACAGACCACCAATGACTTTACCGTTAGATGTGAGGATAGGGGAGGAGATGCATATAATCTTTTCCTCATGCTCCTGACGATCAAAAGATATGCCTTCTTTTTTTATAGTGGCCAGCTCTTTTTTAAGTTCTTTTGCAGATGTAATAGTGTGTTCAGTGTATTTATGAAATGCTTGCTTTGATATCACCTTACTCAATTTTGATTCATCTAAGAATGCCATCATCGCTTTACCTACGCCTGTACAGTAGGCAGGTCCAACCTTGCCAGCCTGAGAGTACATTTCGATGGGTGATGCTGGATTTCGCTTATCAACATACAAAACTTGACCATTGTCGAGCTCTGCCAGGTGCACTGTTTCTCCAACTTTTGCTGATAGTTCGTCAATAAATGGAACCGCTACGGGTGCTAATGAACTTTGTAACCATGCAGAATGAGCCATTCTCACAAGCTTAAGACCAAGCTTGTAAGTTTGCTCTTCTTCATTATAGCTCAGCATATCTTGATTCAGTAGCGTTTGAAGGAGTCTGTATAGAGTAGCCTTTGGATATTTACTGGTTTTAAGTAAGCTAGAAAATCTAACTGGAGATCCAATATCAGCCACTTCACTGAGAACATCAAGTGCCTTTCCTACTGTACCATCTCCCCTTTTTTCGTTCGTCATAACTGAATTAAATTTATGTTTTAATTGAAATGGCTCTATATAATCAGATTTTAAAGCTCATTTTTGAATAAATTTTAACAGATAATGTATACTGTTTTTGATTAAGTTTTCAATAGTAAAACCTAGTTTCATTATTTGGAAATACCCTTAAATATTACTAAATTAAAAGAACAAAAGATGTCAAAAAATACTAAATATATTCTATCGATTGATCAAGGAACTACCTCA
>CAYNES010000025.1:0-12447 GCA_964396315.1 uncultured Piscirickettsiaceae bacterium
AGAGTATAGAGTGCCTTTGATTATTGATAATGCTTATGGACAACCCTTTCCAGGTGCTATTTATTCCCAAGCATCACTTAAGTGGAGTCCCAACATGATTTTATGCATGTCGCTATCAAAGCTAGGCCTTCCAGGTCTTAGAACTGGTATCGTTATTGCTGACCATGCAAGTATTGAGGCTATAAGTAGAATGAACGGAATTATGGTTTTAGCGCCAAGTAGTGTTGGACCTAGCTTGCTCACAAGAATGATTAAGGATCAGGAATTGTTGCGTCTCTGCCATGATGTTATAAAGCCTTACTATGAAGAAAAGGCAACAACGGCTGTCAGGCTTTTTAATACTATTTTTGCTGACACAGATGTGTATCTTCATAAACTTGAAGGTGCATTTTTTATGTGGCTTTGGTTTCCAAATTTATCAATAACATCCAAACAACTATACAAAGATCTTAAATCCCAAGGTGTCTATATAATACCTGGCCATGATTTTTTTATTGGCTTGGATAGTCACTGGGATCACCAGTATCAATGTATAAGAATAAACTATGCAAAAGATGAAGAAACTCTTAAAAAAGGACTTAATGCTATTTATAGAGTGGTAGAGGCTAATTCAAGGACAATGTATGTTTAGTAAAGCTGTTGTAAGGACTCCAGGAAAAAGTCTCATTAATGGTTTGACAGACTCAAAGCATCTTGGTGTGCCAAACTATTCTCAAGCAATCATTCAGCATCAGGCATATGTTGAAGCTCTTCAATTCTGCGGACTAGAGGTCACTGTTCTAGAGCCCTGTGAGGGCTACCCAGATTCTACGTTTGTTGAAGATGTTGCTTTGATTACTCCGAATTGTGTAATCATGACTCGTCCAGGGGCCGAGTCAAGAAGGGGTGAAGTTGAACAAATGATGACTGTCTTAAAGAGTCAGTTTAATAATCTTGAGACTATTGAAGCTCCCGGGACAATAGAGGCTGGTGATATCATGATGGTGGGAGATCACTTTTATATTGGATTATCTGATAGAACCAACATCCAGGGCGCAAACCAATTAATTGATTTATTAATAAAATATGGCTACACAGGTTCCACGGTTGAACTAAAGGATGTTCTTCATCTCAAGACCGGATTATCCTATCTCGAAAACGACATGCTCGTCATTTGCGGAGAATTTAAAAGCGACCCAATCTTTTCAGAATTTGAGCAAATTGAAATTCCAGAATCAGAGAGCTATGCAGCAAACTGCATATGGGTAAATGATAACGTCATCATACCTACTGGCTACCCTATGACAAAAGATAAAATAAGCAGCACTGGATACAATGTTTTAGAGGTCGACGTTTCCGAGTTTAAAAAGCTTGACGGTGGATTAAGTTGTCTATCTCTTAGATACTAAGATATTTTCTTTTATAATTAATATTCAACTTAAATTTCAGTTGCTGTGTTCCTTCAGTCTGTCAGATAACAATTTAACAATAAAGAGATGGGCTAGTCGAATTCCTTTTTGATCTCTGCGAAAGTTGCTGTTATGGCGTGCACATTTGAGTAACCCATCTGCTGCAAAGTAAGAGCTGCAAGCGAAGCACGACCACCTCCAGCACAGTGAGTTAAAATTAATGTGTCAGAATTTTGACAATTCTTTTCAATTAACATTTCTATGAGTCCTCTAGGAATATTAATCGAATTATTGAGGCTAGACTCATCATAATTTTTGGCTTCACGAACATCAACAATCACAGCATCATTTGAATTATTATATAAAGCTTTAGCTTCAACTGGATTAACGCAATCAATTTCTTTCTGAGCTCGAGTTATTAACTCACCTGCCGTTTTTATCATATCCATAGTCTCCTAGAATAATCTTAATGTTTAAAATGACGCATCCCAGTAAAAATCATTGCGATGCCATGCTCATTCGCTGCCGCAATCACTTCATCATCACGCATTGAACCGCCAGGGTGAATGATCGCCTTGATTCCAGCCTGAGCAGCTGCATCTATTCCATCTCTAAATGGAAAGAATGCATCAGAAGCCATCACCGAGCCTTTAACCTCTAGATTTTCATCTGCTGCTTTGATGCCAGCAATCTTAGCTGAATAAATTCTAGACATTTGACCGGCACCAACTCCAATTGTCATTTGATTTTTGGCGTAAACAATAGCATTTGACTTGACATATTTTGCAACTTTCCATGCAAACAATAAATCCTTCATCTGAGAGTCTGAAGGCTGAGATGAAGATACGCACTTCATATCATCAGAGTGGAGCGTGATTAAGTCTTTATCTTGAATGAGCAGTCCACCAGATATTTTTTTATAATCAAATGCTGGTTGAGCTTTCTTTAGATCCCCGCACTCAAGGACTCTAACATTCTCCTTACTAAGCAAAACAGTTTTCGCGCTGTCATGAATCTTTGGTGCTATGATTACTTCGACGAATTGCTGTTCAATTATGCTTTGAGCTGTCTCTTTATCTAATTCCCGATTAAAGGCTATGATTCCCCCAAAGGCAGATGTTGGGTCTGTGAGGTAAGCACTCTGGTAGGCTTCGTATATATTTGTTCTAGTGGCTACTCCGCATGGGTTTGCATGCTTAATAATTACGCAGCTTGGCTCTTCAAAATCTCGCACACATTCTAGTGCTGCATCGGCATCTGCCAAATTATTATATGAAAGAGGCTTTCCTTGGATTTGATGACTTGAAGAAACAGACGCTTCAAACAGATTTTTTTCTTTATAAAAGGCCGCACTTTGATGAGGGTTTTCTCCATAACGCATTGTTTGAGACTTAATAAATTGGAGATTTATTGTGTTTGAAAACCCATTATCCATTCTTCCAAGATAGTTTGCTATAGCGCCGTCATATTGCGCTGTGTGCTCAAAGGTTTTCATTGCTAGAGACTTTCGCATTGAAAGAGTTGTATCTCCATTCTGAGTTATTTCATCTAAAACTGACTGATAGTCTTCACTATCGACAACAACGGTTACTGAAATGTGGTTTTTTGCACTAGAGCGAAGCATTGCCGGTCCGCCAATATCAATATTTTCAATGGCATCATCCTCTGTGCAGTTCGGATTTTGTATCGTTTCCTGAAATGGATATAAGTTCACTACGACTAAGTCGATTGGCTTTATTTCATTTTTTTTCATCACATCATCGTCAACACCCCTTCTTGCTAGGATTCCGCCATGAATTTTTGGATTGAGGGTTTTGACTCTTCCAGACATCATCTCTGGATAGCCCGTAAAATCTGATACCTCAATTACAGGAATGTTGCTGTCTTGAAGTAGTTTTGCGGTTCCACCCGTCGATATTATTTCTATGTTAAGTGATGATAGCTTTTTTGCAAATTCAGTGATTCCAGATTTATCAGAAACACTTATTAAAGCTCTTTTAATTGACATTTTTTAGGATTTTCTTGGTGCAGAAACTTAAGAGTTAAATTATAGACTCTTAAAGGTTGTAAAGGCTTGCTTTTTTCTTAAGGGTGGCACGATTTATGCCAAGAATCCTAGCTGCTTCACTTTGATTTTGGTTGACCTTATCAAGAACAAACTTAATCGTTGCAGACTCAGCTTGTTGAGTAACCATCTTAAAAACACCATTCGATGATTCACCATTCAAGTCAGAGAAATACTTCTCAAGATTATCTTTGATGCAATCCTGTATACCCCTTTGTTTCATATCGAATACAAAAAATCATGAAATTTTGAATATTGCTCAGAGTGATTTGTCACCCTATTAATTTTTGGCCAAAAGGCTGTGCCTTTTTCACGGTCAAGGTGCATAGAATACCAAAAAATATGCTTCCTGGAAAGCTGTGTTCCCATTTTATGTCCATAAAAATCATGAATCTGTTTAATATGATTTAAGATTTGTGTTATTTTTTTTTCAAGGGCCGGCTCTACAGACTTACTACCTTTTGTTAAAAATTCATTGATCTGTTTAATGAGCCAAGGGTTTCCTTGGGTCGCTCTGCCTAGCATAACCGCACTAGCTCCAGTAAAGTCTAAAATGTCTTTGGCTTTCTTTGGAGAGTCAATATCACCATTTGCAACGACTGGAATTGATACTTCATTCACAATTTTTTTAATAGTACTGAATTCAGCGTCACCCTTAAACTTCTGTGTTCTAGTTCTCCCATGAATTGCAATCATTTGGACTCCATGATCTTCAGCAATTTTAGCAATGGTTGGTGCGTTCTTATTGTCATCATCCCATCCTGTTCTCATTTTTAGTGTGACTGGAACCTCTACAGCATTGACTACAGATTTAATGATATCTTTAACCAATTTTTCATTTTGCATAAGGGCAGATCCAGCAGCTTTATTACAGACTTTTTTTGCTGGGCAACCCATATTAATGTCAACAATATCTGCTCCAAATTCAAGAGCTTTTATAGCTGAATGAGCAAGTTCATCTGCCTCGGAGCCAGCTATCTGAACGCTAATAGGAGATTCTTCAGAGCTAAAGTCTAAGCGATGCTTTGATTTATTTGAGTTCATTAGATGACTTTGAATAACAACCATTTCTGAGGTTGTAAGTCCAGCACCTTGATCTCTGCAAATCATCCTGAAGGGCTTGTCGCTGGTACCTGCCATCGGCGCAAGCAAAACCTTTGAATTGAGTTTGTATTTGCCTATGTTCACTAATCTAAAGTTTTTTGGATTGCTTTTCAGCTTTCTTTTTGAGTCTTTTTTGCTTAAGCTTAGATAAATGGTCTACAAATAATATTCCATTTAGGTGGTCCATTTCGTGTTGAATACAAACGGCAAGTGTTTCATCTGCATCAATCTCAAATGGTTGACCTAGTTCATTCAAAGCACTGACCGTAATCTCATTTGCTCTTTTAATGTTTTCGTAGTAATTGGGTACAGATAGGCAACCTTCCTCATATTCAATCTCTCCACTTTTGTTAATAATTTCAGGATTGATAAGGCATAGTGGTTGATTACACTCTTCTGAGATATCTATCACGATAAGTCTTTGATGGAAATCAACCTGAGTAGCAGCAAGTCCAATTCCAGGAGCGTCATACATCGTCTCAAACATATCTTTGACTAGTTTTTTGATCTCACTATTGACCTCTTGAACTGGTTTTGCAATAGTTCTCAGGCGTTTATCGGGGTATTTTAAGATTTCTAATATCATGATTTAGTAATGACCGTATTTTCTGTTTCTTTTACTTGGTTTGGATAATCTTGATTAAAGTGTAATCCTCTACTTTCTTTTCTAGAAAGGGCAGATTCTACAATAATTTTAGATGTTTGAGCCAAGTTTCTCAGTTCAATCAAGTCATCCGTTACTGTGTAAAGCTGATAGTACTCATCAACCTCTTTGTTTATTTGTTGAATCTTCAAGTAGGCTGATTTAAGACGATTATTACTTCGAACAATGCCAACAAAATTCCACATTATGAGTCTGATTTCATGCCATAAGTGGGCTATAACTACTTTTTCTTTGGAGGGTGCTACTCTTGAGTCATCCCACTTAGGAATGGCGTGAGGTAGTTTATCAAGTGTGGTGTTGTTGATATCCTGAGCACAAGATTTTGCAAAAACAATACACTCAAGCAATGAATTACTGGCCATTCTGTTTGCTCCATGAACGCCTGTGTGGGCAACTTCACCTACAGCATAAAGGTTAGCTATGTTGCTTCGGGCATCTATGTTTGTATTGATCCCGCCACATGTATAGTGAGCAGCAGGAACAACTGGTAGGGCTTCTTTGGATATATCAATTCCAAGTTCACTACAGCGCTGAGTAATTGTAGGGAAGCGAGATTTAATCCATTCTTCCTCCTTAAAGGAGAAATCTAGATAAACGCAATCGAATCCATGCACCTTCATTTCATTATCGATCGCTCTGGCAACAATATCTCTTGGGGCAAGCTCAAGACGGTCATCGTATTTATGCATGAATTCCTGACCATCAGGTAAAAGAAGTTTGGCACCTTCGCCTCTTAGAGTTTCTGAAATCAAGAAAGATTTAGCATGTGGATGAAATAGACATGTGGGATGAAATTGAGTAAATTCCATGTTAGTTATTTCACATCCAATCCTATATGCCATGGCAATTCCATCACCTGTAGAAGTGTCTGGATTGGAAGTATAAAGGTATGATTTTGAGGCACCACCAGTAGCTAAAATAGTTTTCTTAGAGCTAAAAGTTAGTATTTCTTTAGAGTTTTTATCTAGGACATATGCGCCATAGCATTTATTTTCTTTGACTACCAGATCGACCGCTACATATTCTTCAAACAGTTTAATATTTTTATTCTTTTTTGCCTGTGCTAGAAGATTAACTTGAATAGACTGACCTGTTTTGTCTGCGACATGTGCAACTCTATTTGAACTGTGACCACCCTCAGTAGTCAGATCATATTTATTATCAATGTTTGAGAATTTAACGCCAGTTTTTTCTAGGTCATTGATTGCCTGGGGGGCTTGTTCAACCATGAACCTAATGCTAGTTTCGTTTCCAAGGTGAAATCCAGTGTTGATAGTGTCAGTTATGTGTGACTCAAAATTATCATCTGGATCTAGTACAGCGGAGATTCCTCCTTGAGCATAATAAGATGAACCCTCAAGTATTTTATCCTTTGCTATTACAGCAATCGACAGATTATCAGAGAGCTGAATTGCACTCATTAAACCCGCTGCTCCTGAGCCAATAATAAGAACATCAAAGTGATAATCGTTCGACATAATAAATTGTTACAAAAAGACACAAAATTAAAAAATATAAAAAATATTTTTATATATAATTTCCCGCAAGTTAAAAACTACTATATTTAACTTATTTCTCCTTTTAATAGTAGACTAACCCCGCACTCTTATTCGAGGCGGGGTTTTTTATTTTATAAGACTTTCTTATTCATTCTTGGTTTAAAAGTGATTAGCAATTTAGGAAGTAGAGTTAGATTAACTATTACTGCACTGAGCATTGCTATAGCCATAAAGATTCCAAAATAAATACTTGGAATGAAATTTGATAGTATTAGAACTAGAAATCCAATTGCAACTGTCGCTGCAGTATAAAACATAGATACGCCAATCGAGTTATGAGCCCGATACATTGACAAAACAAAGTCACCATCTAACAATAACTCAGTTTTAAATCTACTGATGTAGTGAATAGCATTATCGATTCCAATCCCTATTGCTATTGCTGCTATGGTAATGGTCATAATATCAAGTGGTATTCCCACTAAGCCCATCAATCCAAGAATTAACAGTGATGGAAGAATATTTGGAATGACAGCTATAAGAGCAATAGAAATAGATCTAAATACAATTAAAAAGAGTACAAAAATAATAGTAAAGACAGTAAAGATAGTTTGTATTTGTGATGAAAATAAACTCTGAAGCAGATTGTTGTAGAGTGAAAAGGTTCCGGTGAAATAAAAATCATCTTCATCAAAATAAAAATTTTCAACCAATGATTTCTTAATATCTACTATTAGCTGATTTCTTTCAAGTTCGGCAGTTGTTTCTTTCACTCTGGCAACAATTCGTATTTGATCTGTTTCGTCGGAGATATGCGGCTTTAAAACTTGAGATTTAGCAAAATCTGGCATATTGTTTTTACCCAAAATTAGCAAAAAACCATTAGGTGCTTTGCCATCATTTGACTCTTTGAGAACTTGCATGAATGTATCAATTGAGAGAACTTTTCCAATACTTGGTATCTTATCTAGATAGTTATGAACTTCATGAAATTCTTCACGTAAGCTGGCATCGGCCCAATAAGCACTTGCTAAATCATTAAAGACTATTTCAAGTGGTATGGTCCCCCCTAGCTCTTTATCAATAAAATTTAGACCTTGATATATTTCGGTATTTTTTTTGAAATAGTTAATGAAGCTATTTTCTACAGAGAGCTTACTCATGCCAACAATTGAAATCAAAGCAATCACTATAAAGCCCAATATTATTGATTTGCCTTTTTTATCTGCAAATAATGCTAGCTCTTGAAGTATAAAATTTTTCTGAGATTCTTTTGATGGTTTAGGTTTTTTTAGCAACATCATAACCATTGCAAAACCTATAAATGATAATACAAATGCTACTGTCACTCCTATACTCATCATTAGACCAAAGTCAATTACAGGTTGAACATGACTTGCTGTGAGTGAAGCGAACGCAGCTATTGTTGTGATAACAGTATAAAGGCAAGGTCTGATCATCTGATTTAAGGTTTGTCGAACGGTATCGGAATTATTTTGCTCAAGATGTTGATTTGAAATTTCTCGATACCTGACAACTAAATGGATTATCACTGACAAAGTCATTACCAATAATAGTGAGAAAAAATTGGCTGAAATCACTGTTACTTTCCAACCAATGGCGCTAATCAAACCCGTCATAAATAAAGCACCAATGATGCTAATACTGATTGGAATTAGCACCCATCTTATTTTTCGAAATAAGATAGAAAGCATAATTGACATTGTAAGAATTACTGCAAGACTAAATACAATTAAATCACTTTTGATGAAGTCAATAACATCATTCCTAATCATGGGTACACCACCTAAGAAAAGGGTTGCTTGGTCTCGATAAGCATCCATCGTCAAACGGATATTTTCTATTAATATCTTTAACAGCTCATCATCGATTATTATTCTTGGATCATTAGTTGCCAAGGGAATGAGTAAGGCAGTTGTTTTAAGATCTGCACTGACAAGATTGTTTGCATAGAGCGGGCTACTTTTAAACTCTTCTGCTATAAGGCTTTGATCTGCTTTTCCATTATCAATTGTATAAACATCACTTGCAAGCTCAACTAATGAAAGTGGCGGTGATTGAAAAAGTGAAACATCTAAAATTGAAATGACTGAATCCACTCCTTCCAACTCTAATAAATCATCTCTTAGTGACCTTAAAGAAATTAATTGACCTTCTGAGAGAATAGTCCCATCTTTTACTGAATAACTGATTACTAGAGATTCATCTGAACCAAATGTTTCTTGAGTAGCAAAATAAAGTTCAAGGTTGTTATCGCCATCAAGAGATAATGATTCAGAAGATGCGTCAAGAGAGAAATTTTGGATCTGTAAAACTGAAGTACAAACAATAATTAAAAAAGCAATTAATGACCAAACCGGCTGTTTAATTATAAAATTTAAAATTGAATTAAGCATGCATGCCTATTTCAAATTTAAAACGAGAATTGTTCGACTGGTTCATGACCCTTCATAAATTCAAGATGCGTCTCAAAAAGAGATTTGGTATGCCAATCAATTTTAGTTGACCTTGAAACTAAGGTTGCATGCATATGATTTTTTGATCCAACCACAATAAATAACTTGCCGCCCACCTTAAGCAGTTTTTTTAAATCCTCCTCAACAAAAGTAAGTGCTGAAGCAACTACAATGGCATCAAACCGCTCTTCTTGAAAATTTGAACAATCGAAATCATCGTTTATGAGATCGACATTTTTAATTTTTAATTTTTTTATATTTGCTTTTGCAAGCTCATAAAGATCTTGCTCTATTTCAACAGACTTAACTGATCCAGATAATTTAGCAAGAACAGAGGTAAAGTAGCCACTTCCCGTGCCAACTTCAAGAACCTCTTCGTTTCCCTGAAGGTTAAGACTATCTAATATTCTTCCTTCGATCTTGGGCGAGAGCATTTTATCAATTGCATTAAGTGGTATTTCGATATCAGCAAATACAAGCTTTTGATATTCTTCAGGAACAAAGTTTTCTCGAGGAATTTCTGCAAGAGCCTGGTTAGCTCTCACATTAAGGCCGCCCCATGGCCGAATTTGTTGCTCAATAACGTTTTTTCTTGCTTGCTTAATATCCATAATGCACCTATTTTCTTTTCCTTGGCGGCATCAAATCAGTAATTGTTCCTTCAGCCATTTCAGCGGCAAAGGCGGTAGTTTCAGATAGAGTTGGGTGGGCATGAATTGTCAGTGCAATATCACTCATATCGCACCCCATTTCAATTGCTAAACTAGCCTCAGATATTAAATCACCAGCATTAGTGCCACAAATTCCCATGCCAAGAATCTTACCCGATTTTGAATCAAATAGCGCTTTAGATACGCCTTCGCTCCTGCCTATACTCAAACTTCTTCCTGATGCAGCCCAAGGAAATACACCTTTTTCAAAATTAACACCCTCTTCCTTCAGTTCTTTCTCAGTTTTCCCCGTCCATGCAACCTCTGGGTCAGTATATGCAACAGATGGAATAGTGAGCACATCAAAGCCTGATTTTTCTCCACAGATCACTTCTGCTGCCACTTTAGCCTCATGAACCGCCTTATGAGCGAGCATGGGTTGGCCAACAACATCACCAATCGCAAAAATGTTTTCAACATTTGTTTTCATTTGCCTATCAGTCTCAATAAAGCCATTTTCATTGATTTGAACTCCAGCCTTGTCAGCATCAATTAAGCTTCCATTAGGAGTTCTTCCAACAGCAACTAAGACTTTATCAAAGGTATCAGTTTTAGGAGCATCCTTACCTTCAAATTCAACTTTAATACCTTTTTTCAGAGCACTCATCTTGGTGACTTTAGTATTTAAGAAAACATTAGCATAGTTTTTCTTAGCTTTCTTAAAAAGAGGGCTAACGATGTCTTTATCAGCAGCTGGAATAATTTGACCTCCAAGCTCAACGATTGTAATTTCACTCCCAAGAGCATCATAAATTGTTGCCATCTCGAGGCCGATTATTCCACCACCAACTACCAACATTCTTTTTGGTATATCGTCCAGCAGGAGTGCATCAGTTGAGTCCATGACTCGGTTGTCTTCAAATGGAAACATTGGAAACTTGGTAACTCTTGAGCCAACAGCAATGACGCAGTGCTCAAATTCAATAACTTCATCTGAATCATCAAGGGCGACCTGATTTTTTGAAATAAATTTTGCATAGCCATTCATTACATTTACTTTTCTAGCTTTTGCGAGTGCCTGAATACCACCAGTAAGTTTATTCACAATACTGTCTTTATTTTTTTTAACGCCTTCAAGATCAATCTTTGGTTTGGAAAAAGTTACTCCGAGCTGACTAGCATGCTTAGTTTCATTAATCACTTCTGCTGTATGAAGAAGTGATTTGGAAGGAATACATCCAACATTTAAACAAACTCCTCCAAGAGATGGATGGCGTTCTATAAGGGTAACGTCTTTGCCTAAGTCAGCAGCTCTAAATGCTGCAGTGTAGCCTCCAGGACCAGAACCAATAACTAAAACTTGAGTTTTAATCATAACAACATCTCCATAATATTACTTAAGACCTGATTTAATTCCGCCATAAATCTTGCACCTTCAGCTCCATCTATCACTCTATGGTCATATGACAGAGCAAGAGGAATCATGGATGTAGGTTCAAAAGAGGCACCATTCCAAACAGGTTTAATTTGAGTTCTTGAGACACCTAAAATTGCAACTTCCGGTGCGTTAATAATTGGCGTGAACTGAGTTCCACCAATACCACCTAAACTTGAAATTGTAAAACCTGCTCCCTTCATTTCACTTGAATCAAGTTTTCCTTCTCTCGCCCTCAATGATACTTCTGCGAGCTCTTCAGAAAGCTCCATGAGAGATTTTTTTCCTACGTCTTTAATTACGGGAACCAGAAGACCATTTGGAGTATCTACTGCAATTCCAAGATTAAAGTATTTTTTTAATATTAGGTTTTCCGCATTTTCATCTAGTGATGCATTAAAGTTTGGATGGCGCTTTAAGACTTGCACAACAGCCTTCATAATAAAAACAAGCGGACTTAATTTGATATTTTTTTCTTTTTGATGTTTGCGAAATTTTTCTAATTGGTCAATATTCACCTCATCGAATTGAGTCACGTGG
The DNA here is from genome assembly GCA_964396315.1 of uncultured Piscirickettsiaceae bacterium. Taxonomy (GTDB): domain Bacteria; phylum Pseudomonadota; class Gammaproteobacteria; order PS1; family Pseudothioglobaceae; genus Pseudothioglobus. The sequence goes on from CAYNES010000025.1 coordinate 11,823, forward strand.
GGAATCGTACTCCAGCATTTAGAAAGATGTTTTCCGGATAGCTTCTTAATTCTAGATAAAGGAATCACCTCTACTTCTTCAACTTCATTTCCATTAATAAGAAGAGTTTTAACGTGAGATTTAAGGTCTTTTTCAAGTATCCTGCCTTTTTTTCCTGTTCCGTTTATTCCAGAGAGGCTAACACCGAGCTCTCTTGCTAATTTTCGAATAGATGGAGATGCATGGTAATTTGCATCAGGGTTTAATGAAATTTCTTCTTTAGGAATTTCATTCTCTTTCACTGAATTAGCGGTAATTTCTGAAGCAGCCTCTTTGCTAACTTGATTCACTGTTTGAGAGGAGTCAGAAGTTTCTTCATAATCTTCTGAATTTTCTGATTCACTCTCAAGAGTCAAAATGAGGTCACCTTTTACAACTTTATCACCTACCTTAACTGAGAGGGCGCTTACCTTTCCTGCAAACGGGGCTGGAATTTCCATTGTAGCTTTATCTGTCTCGAGAGTAATGATGCTGTCATTTTCATTGACAGAATCTCCAACCTTAACAAGAACTTCGATAATATCTACTGCGTCAAAATCACCTATATCGGGCAACTCTACATTTTTTTGAGTAGGCATATGGACTA
>CAYNES010000026.1:0-12439 GCA_964396315.1 uncultured Piscirickettsiaceae bacterium
TGGGTGTTCTTAATGTAACACCCGATTCTTTTTCTGATGGCGGTAAATTTTTTGACTCTGCTTCAGCGATTGAACAAGCTAAATCGATGGTTGAAAATGGCGCTGGTATTATTGATATTGGCGGAGAATCTACTCGTCCCGGAGCATCAGCAGTTAGTGTGAATGATGAGCTCAACAGAGTCATCCCAGTCATTGAAACACTCACAAATGAAATTAGTGTACCTATCTCAATTGATACTTCGAAACCTGAGGTAATGGAGCAAGCTGTCGCATCTGGAGCAAGCATTATTAATGATGTCAATGCGCTCAGAGCAAAAGGCGCAATAGAAATGGCAGCAAAACTTAAATCTGATATTTGTCTGATGCATATGCAGGGCAATCCTAGAACAATGCAAAATAACCCTAGTTATGATGATGTTGTTGAAGATATCAAGATTTTTTTTAAGGAAAGAATTGAGGCATGTGAGAGAGCAGGAATAGATCTTAGCTCGATAACTCTAGATCCTGGATTTGGTTTTGGAAAGAATTTAGGTCATAATATAGCTTTACTAAAGAATCTCTCAGAGTTTCATGAGTTTGGCGTATCCATTCTGGCTGGACTCTCAAGAAAATCAATGATAGGAACCTTGCTAGGTGATAGAGACGTTGATTCGCGAATGATTGGGAGCGTAACAGCTGCGCTGATTGCTGTTGAGAACGGGGCTGATATCATTAGAGTTCATGACGTTGCTGAAACAAATGACGCGTTAAAAGTATGGCAACAAATTAAAAATTTTAGGGAGTAGTTTTGAGTAATTTTTTTGGAACTGATGGCATCCGTGGCGAAGTTGGAAAATCTCCTATTACTGCAGATGTTTTATTGAAAGTTGGATGGGCAGTTGGCTCCGTTTTGAAAGAGCAAAATGAAAATGCGAGCGTCATTATTGGTAAAGATACAAGAGTTTCAGGTTATTTATTTGAGTCTGCTCTTGAGGCTGGTTTTTTGTCGGCAGGCGTTAACGTAGGTATGCTTGGACCTATGCCGTCTCCAGCCATTGCCTATCTGACTCAGGCTTTTGGAGCGACTGCAGGAGTTGTCATTAGCGCATCTCATAACCCTTTTCAAGACAATGGAGTTAAGTTTTTTTCTAGCAAAGGAGTGAAGTTAAGTGATAAAACTCAAAGAGCAATAGAAAAAAAGATTTCAAAGCCAATGTCTAGTGTAGATTCTGCATCAATTGGAAAGGCAAAGCGCTACGAACAAGCTTTAGGTAGATATATTGAATTTTGTAAGTCCACATTTGATAAGTCCTGTAACTTATCAAACTTAAAAATTATCATTGATTGCGCTAATGGAGCCACATACCATATTGCTGAAGATGTGTTTACTGAGCTAGGCGCATCAGTATCAATGATTAATAATACTCCAGATGGTTACAACATTAATCGTGAGTGCGGTGCAACTGATACGAAACACCTTCAAAAGGAGGTTCTAGAAAATAATGCAGATCTTGGTATAGCATTTGATGGTGATGGAGATCGACTTATTATGGTGGACCATAAAGGTCAAAAAGTCGATGGTGATGAATTGGTTTATATCATTGCGAATGCATGGAAAGAAAGTGGTGATTTAAAATCAAATACAGTCGTGGGCACGAAAATGACTAATCTTGGTATCCAGTTAGCTTTTTCTGAGATTGGTGTTCGCTTTATAGAGTCTGATGTAGGTGATAGACATGTCATGGATCAATTGATTGAAAATAAAGCAGTCCTTGGTGGTGAGGGGTCCGGTCATATAATCTGTCTAAACAAATCAACCTCTGGTGATGGCATTATTGCTGCATTACAAGTCCTAGAAGTTATGTCTAAATCAGGAAAAACTCTCTTAGAGCTCAAAAGCAAAATGACGAAATACTCACAAGTACTGATTAATGTCAAAACTGATGCAACGGCTAATCTTCAAGGAGAGTCAAAATTAACTCAAGCAATCAATTCAATTGAGTCAAAATTATCAAAGACTGGACGCGTTTTAGTAAGAAAGTCAGGAACAGAGCCTTTAATTAGGGTAATGGTAGAAAGCGCTAATTATGAGCTTGCCAAGGAGTCTGCAGAGGAGTTAGCAGAGATTATTCAATCTATGTAATTACAAAGTAATTACATTTTTATATCCCATAAGGCATCATTCGGTACTATGGTATTTACTTCATTTGAAATAGTATTTATTTCACTCATTTTTGTATGGATTGGCTTCGTTAGAACGGGGCTAGGGTTTGGTGGAGCAGTTCTAGGACTCCCCCTTCTGATGCTGGTTGGTGGATCTCCAATTGACTGGCTGCCAATTATAGGTATACATTTATTATTTTTCTCGGGCATTGCCCTAGCTAGATCATTAAAGATAATTGATTGGGCGTATCTCAAACAGTCACTTCCATGGATCTTACCTGCAAAAATAATTGGAGTAATTGGTCTGATTAGTCTTCCACCAACTGTTATGACATTAATAGTCTACTCCATTACTTCTTTTTACGCGTTGACATGGATTTTAAATGTTCAAATTGCCTCTCGAGAGGGATGGGTCAGTCGATTACTCCTAATTTTGGGTGGGTATATCTCTGGAACATCGCTAAACGGTGCGCCACTTTTAGTGGCAGTTTACATGCAAAATATCGATATCAAAAGGCTTCGCAATACCCTTTTTGTTTTATGGTTTTTGCTTGTTACTATTAAGATGAGCGCCTTTTTAATTGTCGATGTCTATATCAACTGGCAGTTTTCGTTAATGCTCATTCCAGTAGCTGCTCTAGGTCATTTCGTAGGCCTAAAGGTGCATGATCGAATCATTGAAAATGACACACAATTCAAAAGATGGATGGGTAGCGTATTGATTCTAATCTGTCTTGCCGGGCTATCTAAAGTCTTGATTTATTCATAGGGTTTAAACCCTTGCTTCCATTTGAGTCAGCGGTATTTCAGTTGTACTTTTAATTTCTTCAATTGCAAAATTAGATGTCACTTTGAGGAATTGGACTTTTTCAATCAAATTTTTGTAAAAAACATCATAACTCTCAATATCACTAACAACGACTTTAAGAAGGTAATCCGTTTCCCCGCTCATTCGATAGCATTCTATTACCTCTGGTATCTCTTTTATGATTTCTGCAAAAAGACTGATTCTCTCTTGATTATGATTGGTTACAGTGACTGCCACCATAGCAGTAACATTAGATTCAACTCTTTTTCGATCAACAAGTGCTACCGTCTTACTAATATAGCCATTGTCCTTTAATTGATTAATTCTTTTCCAGCAAGGAGTGGTCGATAAATGAACTTCAGCAGATAATTCCTGAATTGTAAGCTCAGCATTATTTTGAAGTAGTTTCAGTAGTTTAATGTCAATGGCATCCATAATCTTATAAAAAAAAGGTCAAAAATATAATATTTTTCTTCAATTAAAAAAATAAATAGAAAAAATTTCTTTTTTATTACTAAAATTTAATTGATTTAGGATATTTTACTATAATTTCCAACATAATTTAGAATAGTTTGAGAAATGTACAAATATAGCGAAAAAGACACACAGTTTTTAGTAGAGCGTGTTGATCAATTTGAAAAACAGCTTAATCGTCATCTATCCGGTGAATTAGATGAGGATAAGTTTAGAAGTTTAAGGCTTAGAAATGGCCTTTACATGGAACTTCATGCGCATATGTTGAGAATTGCGATACCTTATGGAATTTTAAGTTCGAAACAGCTTAGAGCACTTGCAGATGTTGCTGACAAATACGACAGAGGATTTGGACACTTTACAACCAGACAAAATATCCAGTTCAATTGGATACAGTTGCCAGAAATTGCTAATCTGCTCCGTGATTTGACTGATGTGGGGCTTCATGCGATTCAGACTAGTGGCAAGGCTACTCGCAATATTACTGCAGATCCATTGTCAGGTTTGACCGAGGGAGAGATTGAAGATGCGAGACCATACTGTGAACTGATTAGGCGATGGTTCAACCTTCATCCAGAATTTTCTTGGCTACCTGGCAAATTTAAAATTGCAATTAATGGAGCAAAGCTTGATGAAACTGCTTTACGAATTCACGATCTAGGCTTGAGATTGGTTAGAGACAACAAAGGGGAGTTAGGCTTTAGTGTTTATGTTGGAGGAGGGTTAGGTGCAGCAGCTATGGTTGGCCCTGAAACGGCATCTTTTGTTCCAGTTGAAGATATTCTCAGTTATCTCGAATCAGCGATGAGAATTTATAACCTTAAAGGTCGTCGCGACCACCAGAAGAGACTTCGTATAAAGTTCTTGGTTCGTGAGCTAGGCGCAACTGAATTCTCTCGGTTGGTAGATGAGGACTGGCAGCAAACTAAAGATGATCCAGAACTCAAATTAAATTTAAAAGAGCTACAAAGTTTAAAAGAGAATTTTGCTCTACCAGTTAGCCCAATCGATCTTAAAGGATTTAAGGATCAGGTCGACTTTAATTATAGTATCTGGAAGAAAAACAATGTTAGAAGTCATAAAGTTTCTGGCTACAGCATTGTAAATATATCACTAACTAAGCTAGGAGCAGCGCCTGGTGATGCGACTTCAGAGCAGATGAGAATCCTCGCAAAACTTGCAGATCAATACAGTTCAAGTGAAATCAGAACAACCAAAAGACAAACAATCGTTTTTCCTTTTGTCAGAAGAGATCAAGTTTTTGATTTGTGGAAATCATTGGAGAAATATGACTTAGCTAGCCCACATCAAGGCACACTTGCTCAAATTGTTGCATGCCCTGGGAGAGATTACTGTGACCTGGCAAAAGCTGTCTCTATTCCTATAGCAACCAGAGTCCAAGAGCGTTTTAATGATATGAATAAACTTTTAGATATTGGAGATTTGAATATTAATATTTCTGGTTGTGAGAATTCGTGTGCTCACCACCACATAGCCGATATAGGATTACTGGGTATGCAAAAAAATGGAGAAGAATATTATCAAATTACTCTTGCTGGAGAGACTCTTCATGAAACCAATATCGGTAAGAAATTAGGACCATCGGTGAGTAGTGAGACAATTGTCGATGCTGTTGAAAATATTGTTAATGTATTTATTGAACATCGTAATAGTGAAGAGAAGTTCACAGATGTTTTTAAAAGAGTTGGAATTGAGCCTTTCAAGGAGAAGGTATATGGATAAGACCCAAAACCCTACAAGTCTAATTAATAGAGACTATGAATCAATTTCTCTTGTTTCATTTGATGAATGGATAGAAGACCCTGAAAAACACTCGAAATTGGGTTTAGGCATAATCATTGATCCCGCAGATGATATCTATTTAATTAAAGATCAACTTGAGTTTATTGAATTAATTGCTTTAGATTTCAATAATTTTGATGATGGCAGAGGATATACCCAGGCATATTTGCTTAGTAAAAGATGGAATTATGCTGGTGAGATCGTTGGCATCAATGCTCATCTTGATCAATTGCAATTTATGATTAGATCGGGTATTACTAGCTATCAATTATTGGAATCTTACAAGGGAAGTAATGAAGAAGACTATTCTAATGGGTTCAGTTTGTGCTACCAGGCAGCTGCAAACAATCATGGACTTAACTTACAGTATTAATTCGGGGGAATAAAGTGAAAGAAAATAAGTCAAGATCTGTTGGAAAATCAATATCTTGGAGGATTCTTGCCACTTGTGATACGGTTTTAATATCGTACATAATTACAGGAAGTTTTGCTATAGCCGCAACCATAGGTTCTATTGAAGTAATGACCAAAATGGTTCTTTATTATTTTCATGAGAGGGCATGGAATAAATTTACATTTGGAAGAACTTGATATCCAAGTGCGGTCTATTTAAAGTTAGTTATTTAAGGGTATAATGTTGTCGTTTTTTAAAGAATATGTTAATAGAATTAATAATTCAAGGTAGGTATATATGTCAGTAATGACTGAGCGCGTTACACATGTGCATCATTGGAATGATAACTTGTTTAGCTTTCGTACTACTCGAGATCCTGGCTATCGATTTAAGAATGGTCATTTCACAATGATAGGACTTCCATCTGATGAACGCCCTTTAATGCGTGCTTACAGTATCACTAGCTCCAATCATGAGTCAGAGCTTGAATTTTTTAGTATTAAAGTTCAGGATGGGGCACTCACCTCAAAGCTACAAAACCTTCAAGTAGGTGACGAAGTTCTGGTTGGCAAGCGCTCAACAGGAACCCTTGTTCCGGATAATATGCTTCCTGGTCGCTTTCTTTATTTGTTAGCCACTGGAACAGGTCTTGCGCCCTTTATGAGCATCATTAAGGATCCTGAAATTTATGACCAATTCGAAAGAATTATCTTGGCCCATGGTGTTCGAGAGGTTTCAGAGTTGGCTTATTCAGACTATATTGAAAACGTACTTCCAAATGATGAATATTTGGGAGAGATGGTTAGGGAAAAGCTTGTTTACTATCCTACTGTAACCCGAGAGCCTTTTAAAAATAATGGTCGCCTGACAACACTTATGGAATGTGGCAAATTATTTCTTGATTTGAATCAACCTCACCCTACTTTGGAAGATGATCGTTTTATGATGTGTGGCAGTCCAAGCATGCTCAAGGATTTTGTCTCTATTCTAGAGTCAAAAGGTTTTATTGAAGCTCGAAATATTAATCCAGGCCATTTTGTGATTGAGCGAGCGTTTGTAGAATCCTAAGACCTTAAGAAGTCTAAGTTCTAATCTAATAAAGCTTCAGATGGTTATAACATTTAGCTTTCAAAGCATATTTCATAACGTCTGTCTGTTTCTAGAAAATTCTCAAATATAATAAAACCACAAAAAGATTTAAGGGGTTTATAATTTCTATCGTATTTGTAGTAGCGAGGAATAATCTATGCAAAGCAAACTGAATTCGGTTCGTGCTCGAATGAAAGAAAACAATGTTGACTTAATTGCTCTTGGTCCTGGAACACATATGAACTGGCTTTTAGGCTTCAACCCATACCCAGATGAAAGACCATGTATGCTTTTAATAGGAAAAGAAAAAGAGGCCTTCCTGATGCCATCAGTAAATGCTGAAGGAGTAAAAAAGCAAACCAAAATACCAATGCATTGCTGGAATGATGAGGCTGGACCAGAACGAGCACTCACTGATGCTCTAGAATTTACTGGCTCTTCTAGATCCAAACATATTGTAATTGATGAAGCAATGCGCTCTCACTTTGCCTTAATTCTCCTTGAATCTTTATCAAACCCTACATATGAATTTACTGGATCTACTATTGGTGCGTTGAGAATGCGTAAAGATAAAGACGAGTATGCTAACCTTAAAGAAAATGCACTGATTGACGACAGGGCAATGCAGGCTGGTTTTGCAGCAATCAAAGAAGGAGTTACTGAACTTGAAATTGGTGAGGCAATCAACAAACACTTTATTTCAGAGGGAGCTAAGCCTCAGTTTTGTATTGTAGGCTCTGGACCAAATGGTGCTTTTCCACATCACCATACAGGGAATCGAAAAGTACAAAATGGCGACGTTGTATTGATTGACATTGGAGGACGAAAAGGTACTTTTCCAAGTGACATGACACGTATGTCAGTTCTTGGTGAACCACCAGAAGGCTATCATGAAGTTCACGCTATTGTAGAGCGTGCTGTTCAAGCCGCTATGAAGGCTGCAAAACCTGGAGTTATGGCTAAAGAGGTTGATGCTGCTGCAAGAAGTGTTATTACTGAAGCCGGTTATGGTGACTATTTTGTTCATCGAACAGGCCATGGCCTTGGTATTGATATTCATGAGCCTCCGTATATTACTGCAACTTCAGAGGTAGTATTAGATGAGGGGATGGTTTTCTCAATTGAGCCAGGAATTTATCTCCAAGGAAGGTTTGGAGTTAGGCTAGAGGAGATAGTCATCTTAAGGTCTGATGGCCCTGAAATTCTTTCAGAATTATCTCGTGAAACAAATTTTATAAACTAACAAAATATTTTTTTCTCTTTTTAGCTTTATGAGTCATTAAAGACTAGAAAGTTCATTTAGTTTAAAATTGCTGGATATATGAATGAGAATTATTTAATGCTTCTTGGCTTGGGAGAAGCCGCAAAATCTGAAGGAAAATCTTTATCAGAACAAATAGATGCAGTCTTGCCGCAAACTCAATGCACGCAGTGTGATTTTGATGGCTGCAAGCCTTATTCAGAGGCAATTGTAAGCGGTGAAGCAGAAATTAATCAGTGTCCACCTGGAGGGCAGGATGGAGTTGATGTTCTTGCAGAACTTTTAGGCCGACAAACTCTTCCATTGAACGAAAATCATGGTGAAACAAAGCCAAAAAGAATTGCTGTGGTTGACGAAGAAGCTTGTATCGGTTGTACACTTTGCATAAAAGCATGTCCAGTAGATGCATTTGTTGGATCATCAAAAGTGATGACCCAAGTGATTGCTAAAGAGTGTACAGGTTGCGACTTATGCCTTCCTGTTTGTCCTGTTGATTGTATTGATATGATTGAATCTGAATCTTATGAAAAAATTCCGCATAAAGATTCAGATGAATTCTATGACGCTCTTAATCAAAGGCAGGTTTTAGAGAGGGCAATTAGAGATAATTCAAGAGAAAGGTATCAGTTTCATCAAGATCGTTTGGAAAGAGATAAGCGCGAGAGAGATGAGTTATTAAAATCTAGAACAATTGCATTAAAAGAAAAAATGTTAAAAGATAAGGCGCAAAAAGAAAAAATTGAAGCAGCAATACAGCGTTTAAAAAACTCTAAGAAAAACAATGAAATTAAGTGACTTTGATTTTGACTTGCCTCAGTCACTGATTGCACAATATCCAAGCCCCAAGAGAACAGACTCGCGCCTTTTAGTAAGGAATTCTAAACTCATTGATAGTCATTTCTCTCAGCTCGGTTCGTTTTTAAAACCAAACGACTTGCTTATTCTCAATGATACAAAGGTCATTCCAGCGAGACTGTTTGGACACAAAGAATCTGGCGGTAAAGTTGAGGTTTTAGTGGAGCGATTGATTGATGAATTTTCAGCTTTGGTAATGATTAAATCTAGCAGAGCTCCAAAGGTAGGAAGCTATATTATTTTGGAAAATCAGAGTCGTTTTGAAGTTGCTGACAAAAATGAAGGCATGTATAGAGTTAAATTTGAGGGCGACAAAATTATAAAAATTCTTGATGAAATTGGACATATTCCTTTACCACCATACATTGAAAGAAGTGACTCAGATGAAGACTCCAAAAGATATCAAACGGTTTATGCAAAAAACGATGGTGCTGTCGCTGCCCCAACTGCAGGACTCCACTTTGATGACTTGTTGTTGTCCAATCTAAAAAAACAAGGCATAGATCATGCTTTCGTAACCTTGCATGTCGGCGCTGGTACTTTTCAGCCCGTGAAGGTTGATGATATTGAGTCTCATAAAATGCACAGTGAGCAGTTTGAAATTGATCAAGTAACAGTTGATAAAATTAAGCATGCAAAAGCTAATGGTGGGCGAATTATAGCGGTTGGAACGACGGCAGTCAGGACCCTAGAGTCTGCATTTGAAGAGGGTAAACTTACAAGTCAAAAGGGAGATACAAATATTTTTATTTATCCTGGCTTTAAGTTTAGAGTGGTTGATGCAGTGATTACGAACTTCCACTTGCCGAAGTCATCCCTTTTGATGTTGGTTTCTGCTTTTATAGGTTTTGAGGAAATGCATCAAACTTATCAGCATGCCATTAATCAAGAGTATCGTTTCTTCAGTTATGGTGACGCTATGCTGTTAGAGAATAAATTAGACTTCTGATTCGATAGAAAGGTGTTTTGAAAGAGTAAATATAAAGAAAGCCATAATTGGCAGAATCATAAAGCTTGTCTTTATTGATGTAATTTCTGCAAGGAGTCCAAGAAACAATGGGCCAAGTAACATTCCGCCATAGCCAAGGGTTGCTATGCTTGCTATAGCAGTTCCTTGAGAGATAGTCTTATCGTTACCTGCTCGTGAGAATGCAAGAGGAATAATAACCGCTATCCCTAACCCTATTAATCCAAAACCCAACAGCAACAATAAGAAAGAGTCAAATATTAGTAGAATCGATGAGCCAGTTAGTGCAACTAAACCTGAGTAACGAGCAGTATTAGAAGGTCCAAGCTTAAACGATATTTTGTCACCCATTAATCTCATTGCAAACATACAAACTGAGAAAACTGTAAATCCCAAAGCTGCATTTCCATCATTCAATGATGCAACACTTTTTAAAAAAATAGCACTCCAGTCAGCTACGGCACCCTCACTGAGTGAGGCAAAAAAAGTAATAATAGCTACGGGTAATAAAGACCCTTTTGGTATTGAAATAAATGGTGACTTAGTGACTTTTTTATTTGTTTGAGATTCAAAAGGAACAAAGGCAACAATTAAAGCTACAAAAAAAATAACGATTGAGATGAGGTTAAAATGATTTTTAAACCCTACTTCATAAAAAGCCAATATTGAACCCAACCCTGCACCAATTCCAGCACCAAGACTCCACATTGCATGAAAAGAAGACATAACTGGCCGAGTGTATTCTCTCTCAACCTCTGCTGCCCAAGCATTCATAGCGACATCGTCTCCACCATGTATTGCTCCAAAAAAGATAACCGCAAAAACTAACATCCCAATTGAGTTTGCAAATGCGATAAATATTAATGTGAGAGGTATCAGAATAATAGTAGCCCTTTTAGTGATGTAGGCAGCTCCATAACGATCTGCAGCCCTACCAAAGATGGAAAATGCAATCACAGCAGAAAGGCCAGCTAAGAAAATTAATAAGCCCAAAGAGCCTGGTGACAAGTTATGAAAATCTACAATGGCTGGAATCCTGGAGGCCCAAGTGCCGAATACCATACCATTGATAGCGAAAATTAATGAAACCGCAAATCTGCTATTTTTAAAGATTTTCATCCAGCTGTAAATTATTGAGTGACCTCAATTATAAGGCTTCGAGCAAAGTTTGGCCCATTAATGCTGGAGTTGGTGAAACACATACGCCTGCATTATTAAGGGCATTAATTTTACTTTTTGCATCGCCAGATCCTCCACTAATAACAGCACCTGCATGCCCCATTCTTTTTCCTTTTGGAGCAGTCAGACCTGCAATATATGAGACAACAGGTTTGGTAACATTTGATTTGATATACTCTGCAGCTTCCTCTTCAGCACTACCTCCAATTTCACCAACCATGACTATTGAATGAGTGTCTTCGTCAGCCTCAAATAATTCTAGACAATCAATAAAATTCATTCCTTGAACTGGATCTCCACCAATACCAATACATGTACTTTGGCCGAGTCCTGCAAGTGAAGTTTGGTGAACAGCTTCATAGGTTAATGTTCCAGACCTAGAAACAATTCCAACAGTTCCAACTTTATGAATATTCCCGGGCATAATTCCAAGTTTGCATTCGTCCGGAGTAATCACGCCTGGGCAGTTAGGACCAATAAGTTTCGATTTGCTATCAGCAATGATAGCTTTAACCTTAATCATATCTTGCACTGGAATACCTTCAGTAATACATGCAATGACTGGAATTTCAGCTTCAATAGCCTCAACTATAGATGCATATGCAAATCTTGGAGGAACATAAATCATTGTAGCGTTAGCGCCAGTTTCATTCATAGCCTCTTTGACAGAGTTAAATACTGGTTTTTCTAAATGGGTTTGGCCGCCTTTTCCTGGGGTGACACCTCCAACAAAATTAGTTCCATAGGCAATAGATTGTTCTGAATGGAAAGTGCCTTGTTTCCCAGTAAAGCCCTGGCAAATTACTTTTGTTTTTTTATTAATTAGTACACTCATTGAGCCATCTCCACGACTTGTTTAGCGGCTTTCGTTAAGTCAGCCTCAGTAATTATGTCAAAGGTACTAGCATTTAGTATTTCTAGACCCTCTTTCGCATTGGTTCCTTCCAGACGAACAACTATTGGAAGTGTTAATCCGACTTTTTCAATTGCCTGCAAAATTCCGTTAGCGATAAGATCACAACGAACGATGCCTCCAAAAATATTGACTAATATTGCTTTAACATTCTCACCACTCTGAATAATTTCGAATGCTTTTGCGACCCTTTCAGAGGTTGTTCCTCCGCCAACATCAAGAAAATTTGCTGGAGAACCTCCATGGTATTCAATTAAATCCATAGTTGCCATTGCTAGTCCAGCACCATTCACCATACAGCCAACTGTCCCATCCAAAGAAATATAATTTAATTGATATTCACTAGCACTTCTTTCCTTTTCATCTTCTTGTGCAATGTCTCTGAGTGCAATGATTGACTCATTTCTATAGAGTGCATTATCATCAAAATCAATTTTGCCATCAAGCGCCATTATTTCATTATCAGCGTTAATGATAAGTGGATTGATTTCAATCAGGTTGGCATCATGTTCTGTAAAAATATTATATAAACCCATCAGTGTTTGAGAAAATTG
>CAYNES010000027.1:0-12013 GCA_964396315.1 uncultured Piscirickettsiaceae bacterium
ACTTCCCACTGAAGTTCACTTACACCTCTTCCAGCACCTTCAGTACGAATAATGAGTCCTGAATGTTTGGGAACATCAAGTTTAGGTAGTACTTTTTTCAAATCTTGACGATCTGGAGCACTAATCTGTCTGGAGATGCCAGAGCTCTTTGGATTGTTAGGCGTCAGAATCATGTATGCACCAGCTAAGTTAATATAGGTACTAAGAGCAGCGCCTTTATTGCCTCGCTCCTCCTTTTCAACTTGAATGATGATGTCTTGCCCCTCTTTGAGGACATCACTAATTGTTAATTTGTCGCCTTTGGGTTTAACGCCTTCAGAAAAGAAAGGAGAGACCTCCTTAAAGGGGAGGAAGCCATGTTTTTCTTTTCCATAGTCGACAAAAGCAGCCTCTAGTGATTGCTCAACTCGAGAAATTTTAGCTTTGTAAATGTTGCCTTTTGTTTTGCGGTTAAGGCTGGTTTCTATGTCGAGATTGGTTAGCTTTTGGCTCTTGACGATAGCCACCCGGATCTCTTCCTTGTGGGTAGCGTTTATGAGAATGTGATTCATTATAAAGTCCTTTTATATCTGGACTATTGAGCACATGCATAGATTCAATACTTAAGCATCGAATAGGTATAAAGTTTTGATTTTGAAGATCCATCAATTTCTAAATAAGTTCTGTATGCGGCATCAATAAGCCCATAAAAAATAGTTCGTTACAATATTTCTCTTTTTGTTATTTTGAAATAATTGTAATAAAATTCTTGTTGGTCGATAAAAAAATGTTCGACAGACAAATTATATCACAAATTGACCTACAGATTATTCTTACTGGTTAAGAGTCCTGCCACCATCGATATTAATAATTTGTCCAGTGATGTAGTCAGAATTAGCTAAAAATAAAACTGTATCAGCAATGTCCTGTGGCGCGCCTTGTCTATTAAGAACAATCCTCTCTAACATCAATTTTTTTTCAGTCTCCGAGATCTCAGCACTTGCTTCAGGCCAAAGAATGGATCCTGGGGAAACACCATTGACTCGAATATCAGGTGCAAGCTCCTTAGCTAATGTTTGAGTCATCATTTTTAAACCAGCCTTTGAAATATTATAAACAGCGTGATTCTTTAAAGGTCTCTCTGAATGTATATCAATAATGTTGATGATTGAGCCACTATTAGTTGATAATTTATTACTTAGTCCCTTTGATAGGAAAAATGGTGCTCTTAGGTTAACATTCATCACATTATTCCAGTCATCGATTCCACTATCGTCGACAGACTTTGGGTAAAAAACTGATGCATTATTCACCAGTAAATCCAATGACCCAATAGAATCGACTATAGCAGAAATACTTTCAATATTGTTGAGATCTCCTGAAATAATTTCTACTGTATTTTTTCTTTTTGAGTTTAACCTATCACTAAGAAGCTGAGCTTTTTCAAGTGATTGATTGCAATGAATAATAATCTCAAAATTATTATCGTGCAGTGTTTTGGCGATTTCTGCTCCAATTCTAGCTGCACCCCCGGTAATTAATGCCGTTTTCATAGTGGATCTTTATAGTAATTAAATTTAATCTATTTTTAGTTTTATGAAGAATATAGATTGCTCACAGTATAAAATATTTTTTACTTATGAATCTCGAGAATATTATATCTAAAAGCATTCAAGACAATAACAATCCAATTGGATTTGATGTCTTTATGAACCTAGCTTTATATCATCCAGAATATGGATATTACCGTTCTAATAAGACAATTTTTGGACACAAGGGCGACTTTATAACTTCTCCTGAAGTCTCAGACCTTTTTGGTTTTAGTGTTGCTAAGCAGTGCAAGCAAGTTCTTAATGGAGGGGATATCCTAGAATTTGGTGCTGGTAGTGGCATACTTGCAGCGCAGATACTCTTTGAGCTCGGAAGGTTAGAATCTCTTCCAAAAAAATATTTTATTATTGAATTAAGTGCACAACTTAGGCACACTCAAAAGAAAACAATCAAAAAAATATTGCCCGAAATCTTTGATCGTGTTGAATGGCTCAGCGAACTTCCTAAAAAATTTAAAGGTGTAGTGATTGCTAATGAAGTGCTAGACGCCTTCCCTTTAAAACGCATCAGTTTTTCCAAAGGCAATTTTTATGAATTAGGTGTAGACTTTGCAGATGGAAACTTTAAGTGGGAAATGCTTCAAGAACCATTTTTTAACTCATGCATACCAGCTTCTGAGACTTTTCAGGAGGGCTATACGACAGAAATTAACCTGCAATCGAGTGCATGGATTAAATCGCTTTATGATCTGATGACTGATGGCACTGTCCTCTTAATAGATTATGGGATGACTGAAGCTGAGTTTTTTCATCCTCAGAGAAATCGAGGAACCCTAAAGTGCTTTTCTAAACACAAGTCAAACAATGATCCATTCATTGATATTGGGAAGCAGGACATAACAGCGTCAGTGAACTTTACTGATATAGCTAGGAGCGCTAAGGTGTGCGGGTTTTCCATATCTGGTTACACTACTCAATCTATGTTTTTAATTTCTTTAGGTATTGACAACTATCTTAAGAATGAAGAGAACGTGGAAAAAAGAGCAAAAATTGCCCAAGAAATCAAACAACTAGTCTTGCCAGGAGCTATGGGAGAGGTCTTTAAAGTGATGGCTTTAAGTAAGAAACAATCAGTAAAATTAGAAGGTTTTAGAGAGCTAGATTTAACAAGCAGGCTTTAGAGTTAATTTATGGATATTTTTCAAGCAGTCATCTTAGCTTTTGTTCAAGGTTTGACAGAGTTCTTACCTGTGTCCTCTTCAGCACACCTTGTTATTCTTCCAAAGTTTTTTGATTGGCCTGATCAAGGTTTAGCTTTTGATGTTGTTCTTCATTTTGCTACTCTTTGTGCAGTTGTTATGTATTACAGAACTTCAATTATTTTACTCACTCAAGATTTTTTCAAATCTATCTCTAGTAGAAAAATGCAAGGTGATTCTCTTTTAGCCTGGGGCGTTTTGTTGGGAACAATCCCTGTTGGTTTGGCAGGTCTTTTCTTTAATGATTTTGTTGAAATAAACCTTAGGAATGTTCAGGTTGTAGCCTACGCAACTATTTTCTTTGGTCTTGCACTTGGCCTATCTGATCTAGCCCATAGAGTCAGAGATAAGAGTCGAGGGGTGATTAGAGGATCTGACATAATAATTGTGGGCTGCTTTCAGGCACTAGCATTAATTCCTGGAACTTCTCGTGCGGGCATTACTATTACTGCAGCACTCTTGATTGGATTGTCTAGAAAATTATCCATTAAATTTGCTTTTTTATTGTCAATTCCAGTAATTACTCTGGCAACCATAATGAAACTTTTTGAACTTTCTAGTGAGCCCCAGCAGTTTGACTGGTTATTCCTATTAATTGGTTTTGCTATTGCATTTCTGACATCTTATTTTACAATTGTATTTTTTATAAAGCTGGTTGAGAAAATTGGCTTTCTACCGTTTGTTGTTTATAGAATTTTTCTTGGAGCACTGCTATTGCTAATATAATGCCGCAACCTATCTATAGGAAGGATTATGAGCCGAGCTCACATTTAATCAAAACTACTGAGCTTGATTTTAATCTTGGGGATGATGAGACAATTGTATCCTCTATGATTGTTTTTTATAAAAACCCTCTGGTATTAAATTCAGTTGATGAGCTTTTTTTAAATGGCGAGTCACTTGAGCTTTTATCTATCAAGATTGATGGATTAAATGCCAACTATGCATTGAAAGACGATGGTCTTTTTCTAGTTAACCCTCCTGAAAACTTTATTTTAGAGGTCAAGGTTAGGATTCATCCAGAGAGTAAAACAGATTTAAATGGCCTTTATCAGTCGAGCGGTAATTTTTGTACACAGTGTGAGGCTATGGGTTTTCGCCAAATCACTTATTACCTTGATAGGCCCGATGTATTGAGTGTTTTTACTACCAAAATTAATGCAAATCGAGATCATTATCCTGTTCTATTAAGTAATGGAAACCTAATAGAAGATTCAAAGAATTCTTCTATCTGGCATGACCCTGCACCAAAGCCATGCTATCTCTTTGCTTTGGTTGCTGGAAAGCTTGATTTTCTTCAGGATGAATTTATAACTGCAACTGGAAGAAAGGTCGATTTAAGGCTTTATGTTGAGCCCCATAATATGCATAAAACTGCTTTTGCTATGGAGTCCCTAAAAAAGGCATTTGAGTGGGATGAACAAAGGTTTAACCTGAGTTATGATTTAGATATTTATATGATTGTAGCTGTTGACGACTTCAATATGGGGGCGATGGAAAATAAAGGATTAAATATATTTAATTCAGATTGTGTCTTGGCAAACAAAGATACATCAACTGATTCAAGCTTTGTAAGAATTGAATCCATAATTGGCCATGAATACTTCCATAATTGGACTGGAAATCGAGTGACCTGTCGCGATTGGTTTCAATTGAGCTTAAAAGAGGGTTTGACTGTCTTTAGAGATCAAGAGTTTTCTTCGGATATAAGGTCTAGGGCAATTCAAAGAATCTCTGATGTCATTCAACTTAAAACCAGGCAGTTTGCAGAGGACTCTGGACCTTTGTCACATCCAGTGAGACCTGAATCGTACATTTCAATGGATAACTTCTATACCTCTACTGTTTACGAGAAAGGGGCAGAAGTTATTCGCATGATTCACACCATTCTGGGAGAAGATAGTTTTCAAAAAGGGATGAAATTGTACTTTGATAGACACGACGGAGATGCGGTTACCATTGATGATTTCGTCTCAAGTATGGCTGATGCAAATAATATCAATTTTGAAAGTTTTATGCCTTGGTACTCAAAATCAGGAACTCCTGAAGTCACTGTAAAAGATGAATATGATTCAGATGCAAATGTTTATAGCGCTACGTTTACTCAAAAAAATCAAAATACTCCATTTGTGATTCCAAATCAGTTTGGCTTGATAGGACAGGATGGCATCGAGATTGAATCTGGGATGGTAGTTATTGATGAACTCGTTAAGACAATTTCATTTGAAAATATTCTGAGTAAGCCAACTCCCTCTTGGTTTAGAGGTTTTTCAGCACCAATTAAGTTCAATACTAATCTGACAACGAATGAAAAGATATTTTTGGTGTCAAACGATTCTGACCCTTTTAATCGATGGGACTCAGTTCAAAGTCTTTGGTTAGAGTACATTCTAACTCCGGAGCTGGTTTCTAAAAAAGAATTATTTAGTATGATTGAAAACTTATTGACTAGAGAGAATGATTTTGCTCTTTTGTCAGAAATGATGAGTCTTCCTTCAGAACAAATTATCCACCAAAATGTGGATGAAATTGATGTTGAGGAGGTGCACAAAAAACGTAACAACGCTTATCTTGAAATTGGGAGTAAATTTAAAGGTGTTTTTTTAGAAACCTATGAAAAATTAAATTATCAGAAGTCTTTTGACTTGTCTTCACTCTCAGTTGCTGAGCGTGCACTCAAAAATGGATGCTTGGCTTATCTAACAAAGCTCGGTGAATTTGATATTGCATATCAGCAATTCATTGATGCAGATTGCATGACGGATCAGTTTGGGGCATTTCAATCCCTTCTTAATTCTCCAAATTCATATCGAGATGAGGTGATAGAGCGCTTTTATAATCAGCACAAGTCAGATGTGCAGGTGATGGATAAATGGTTTAGTGCTCAAAGTATTTCTTCTCTTACATCAGTTAAAGAGGTGAGAAGTCTAATGAAGCACGAGTTATTTACCACAAAGAATCCAAATAGAGTTCGATCTGTTATTGGATCCTTTAGCCAAAATACTATACAGTTTCATTGCCAAGAGGGATATCAGCTCTTGAGTGAAGTGATTATTGAGCTAGATGGTTTAAACCCTCAAATTGCTGCAAGGTTTGCTGGCATTTTTAATCACTGGAGGCGTTTTGCCCCAAAATATTCTAAACTTCAAGAACTTCAAATTAAATCAATCATTGACAGAGATAAAATTTCAAAAGATGTTTTTGAGATTATTCAATCAGCCATTACAGGAAAACACTAATGTCTTACTTAATAGCTAAAAAATTAAGTGAACTATTGATTTCAAAGAATATGTCGATTGCTATTGCTGAGTCTTGTACAGGAGGGTCATTGTCTAGCTCGCTAACCTCAATTCCAGGAGCATCAAACTACTTTAATTGCGGATTTATAACTTACAGTAATGATTCCAAAGTTAATATGCTTAATGTCGACTCTAATTCAATTGACCTCTTTGGCGCGGTCAGTGAAAAAGTTGCCTATGAAATGGCAATGGGTGCTGGTCATAATTCTCAGAGCGATCTAGCGATTTCAGTTACAGGAATTGCTGGTCCCTCTGGCGGCACTCCTGAAAAGCCCGTTGGAATGGTATGTTTTGGTTTTTATGTTGAAGGAAATGTATCAACGACTACTCAATTTTTCTCTGGAGTCAGATCTGAAATTGTATCTGAGTGTATTGCCTTTGCTTTAACAGAATTGACATCGAAAATCGAATGAATCATTCCCTGGTTTCCATTGCCCCAATGATGGATTGGACGGATAAACACTGTAGATATTTTTATCGTCTCATTAGTCAGAATGTTCAGTTATACACTGAAATGATAACGACAAAGGCAATTCTACATGGTGATAAAAATCGATTATTAGATTTTAATGCTAACGAGAACCCTTTGACTCTTCAACTTGGTGGAAGCGACCCCAAAGAAATGGCAGATTGCAGTTTGATTGCTCAGGATTGGGGTTATGATGAAGTGAATATCAATGTTGGTTGTCCATCTGACAGAGTTCTCTCTGGAAGCTTTGGGGCATGCCTGATGAAAGAGCCCGATCTTGTTGCTCAGTGCGTTGAGAGTATGACTGAAAAGTGTGATATACCTGTAACCGTAAAGCATCGAATAGGGATTGATGATATGGAGATTTATGATCAGTTATCAGACTTTGTTCAACGAATCAGTGAGAAGGGTTGTCAACACTTTATAGTACACGCTCGTAAAGCCTGGCTAACAGGCCTAAGTCCAAAAGAAAATCGAACTATTCCACCACTTAACTATCCTTGGGTTTACCAACTAAAAAAAGATTTTCCAAAGTTAAAATTTACCATCAATGGTGGTATAGAAAATTGTGAAGAGATTGCTGAGCATCTAAATCAAGTGGATGGTGTGATGCTTGGAAGGTCGGTCTATCACAATCCATTTCTACTTGATCAGATAGAGGGAAAAATCTTTAAAAATAAAGAGAACTCAATAGACCGACAGCGTATTCTTAAAGAATATATGTCTTACATCTCTGATCAGTTACAAAAAGGTGTGCCGATAAGGTCTATGACTAGACATATTTTGGGTTTGTATCATGGAGAGGCAAACGCAAAGCTATTTAGAAGATTGTTAAGTGGCAAAATTGTAGAATTAGATCACCTCAATGACTGGCTAGATTTTAAAAAAAATAGTTCATCTGAGATTCAAAGCTTTTAATTGTTTGGTAAAATTTTTGTAAAACTTCTTTAATTACGACTATGGCAGGCAACCACTTTGTAGCAAGCATCGATATAGGAACTGAAAAGATTGCTTTGCTGGTTGCTGAAAGAGAAGATGATGACCACCTTCGAATCATTGGACATAATGTTTGCCCTTCAAAAGGAGTCAGAAGAGGATCTATTTTTTCGATTGACTCTTTGTCCAGACAACTTTCGAAACTAATCAAAAAAACCGAAGAAAGTTTTGGGATTGATTTAGCATTATTTCGTGTTAATATCTCTGATACTCACCTCACCTGTATTGACGGAAAAGGCAAAGTGCCAGTTAATGAATTTGTAAGCTCTGAGGACTTAGACTCAGTCCTTGAGTCAGCAATGGCGATTTCAACTCCAACCAATAAAGAGAAACTGCATATCATTAAAAAGAAGTTTACGATTAACGAGACAGTGGTTGTCGATGACCCAATGGATATGGAAGCCCAGGTTTTAGAGTCCAAAGTACACATCATTACTGTTTCTAGTTCGAGCGTTAGAAATGTTGAAAATTGTCTCAAGCAAAGTAATCTAGAGGTGGATAAAATTGTGCTCAATTCAATTGCTAAATCTCAGGCCTTGTTGACTCAAGAGGATAAAAATGGTGGTGTCTGTCTTCTTGATATTGGTGCTGGAGTGACAAGCTACTCCGTATTTAAAGAAGAGGGCATTGTCCAAAGTGGAATCATCGCT
Organism: uncultured Piscirickettsiaceae bacterium; assembly: GCA_964396315.1. GTDB lineage: Bacteria > Pseudomonadota > Gammaproteobacteria > PS1 > Pseudothioglobaceae > Pseudothioglobus. The sequence continues at coordinate 8,203 of CAYNES010000027.1, forward strand.
ATGGGGGGTGATGAGGTCACACAATCCATTGCATACGCTTTTGATACGTCTCTTGAAGAAGCAAAAAGACTCAAAGAAAATTATGGAACAGCTAAGACTTTGCTCCAGTCCGATGATCGGTTTATTGATTTCATGCAGGCAAATAGCAAGGAAGAGAGACAACTCTCGAGCCTAGATTTGAGTGAGGTGATTGAAGAGACCTATAGAGAGATTTTTGAGGCACTTAAAAATGAGCTAAAGCATCACAACCTAGATTCCACTATTAAGTCAGGATTCGTTCTTTGTGGAGGCGGCTCAGAGATTCATTCTATTCAAGAACTTGTTCGGGATTTTTTTTCCAAGAGAGTAAAGCTTGGTAAAATTCAACGTTCAAGAATCTCCGGTCTTGAATCTATTCTCACTGACTATCGATATTCAGGAAGTATCGGCTTATTATTGCATGAGGGCGATTTGAATAAAGCTAAATTTATTGTTTCAAATGGAAACAAGAGTGTCATGGGTAAACTTAAGAAGGCATTTGTAGGTAATTTCTGAATTATGGTTAAACAAAGAACAATCAGGAAAACAGTTAAAGCTCGAGGGGTTGGAATTCACAGCGGAAAGGTAGTCAATTTAACTTTAATTCCAGCGGCAGCTGACCATGGCGTTGTTTTTAAAAGGTTGGATGCTGGAGGCAGAAAAGTGCATGCTCATAGCGCTTTCGTAAATGAGGTGGTATTATCGACTGGACTAGAAAATCAAGGTGTTAAGGTTTCAACAATTGAGCATCTTATGTCGGCTCTCTCAGCTCTTGGAGTTGATAATTTATTGGTTGAACTTGATTCGTTTGAGGTACCAATTATGGACGGCTCTTCTGCACCATTCGTCTTTTTGGTCCAGTCTGCTGGTATTGAAGAGCAGGACGCACCAAAAAGATTTATCGTTATTAAAGATAAAATTAGAGTGGAAAATGGTGAATCATGGGCACAAGTTTCTCCTCATAATGGCTTTAAAGTGTCTTTAGAAATAGATTTTGAACACAAAAAAATAAAAGAAAGTGGACAAACGTTAACCATTGATTTTTCTGAACAATCCTACCTAAAAGAAATATCGCGTGCCAGGACGTTTGGTTACGAGAGAGATGTTGAGATGCTTCAAAAACAAAACCTCGCACTCGGTGCAAGTATAGATAATGCAATCGCTCTCTCGGATGATGACATCTTAAATGAAGACGGGATGCGCTATCACAATGAATTTGTCAAACATAAAATTTTGGATATTGTTGGTGACCTTTTTCTTTTAGGGGGAAATGTAATTGGGCACTATGAAGGTTTCAGGACCGGTCATATGCTTAATGACCAACTGTTATCAGCTATTCTATCGCAGCCAAAAGCATTCAGTATTGAAACTTTTGAGGAGAGCGATTCGCCAATACAATTTTATTCAGAAGATTGGCAAAACGATCTTTAAGTTAATCTCAAAATTATAAAAATAATAAATAATAGGTGGCCTTCTTTCAGCCTGTTTTTAAAGCAAATTTTGCATCCAACGAAGTGTTTTAGCCCTAAATTCTTTGGGTATAATCGAAAACTTTTAAATTACCGTTAAAAGCGATGGAATTGAATGGCGCTGAAATTCTAGTAGACTGTCTTCAGAAAGAGGGCGTTGACCATGTTTTTGGTTACCCTGGAGGTGCAGTCCTGCATATCTATGATGCGTTAGAAGCTCAGGATAAAATTACTCATGTTTTGGTTCGTCATGAGCAGGGCGCTGCTCATGGTGCAGATGGGTATGCTAGAGCCAATGGAAAGCCAGGCGTTGTATTAGTTACCTCTGGTCCAGGGATTACAAATGCTGTAACAGGCATCGCAACTGCTCATATGGACTCTATACCTATGGTTGTGATCTCCGGTCAGGTTCCTTCGCCGCTCATAGGTATGGATGCTTTTCAGGAGGTTGATGCTACGGGCATTACTCGATCATGTGTGAAGCATAATTTTTTGGTAAGAGATATTAGTGAGATTGCAAATACTGTCAAAAAAGCTTTCCATATTGCGACTACAGGCAGGCCGGGTCCTGTTGTCATTGATATTCCTAAAGATATTACCATTGCTAAAATGGAAAAAGAGGAATATCCTGAGTCAATTGAGATCCGCTCTTACAAGCCGACTACTAAGCCAAGTAATCGTCAAATTAGAAAAGCAGCTGAGTTAATTTCAAACTCAAAAAAACCAATCCTATATTCTGGTGGTGGCTGCGTGATTGGAAATGCTTCTGAAGAGCTTAGAGAATTTACACGGATGCTTGGGTTTCCGATTACTCAAACACTTATGGGACTTGGGGCATACCCAATGACTGATAAACAATCTCTTGGGATGCTTGGGATGCATGGTACCTATGAGGCAAATATGGCTATGCATGGTTCCGATTGTGTTGTAGCGATTGGCGCTAGATTTGATGACAGAATTACGGGTAATTTAGCAAAATTTTGCCCAACTGCAAAGTTTATTCATATTGATATAGATCCGTCCCAGATTTCTAAAAACGTTGTTGCTGATATTCCAATTGTTGGGCAAACAGCACAAGTTTTGCAGGCACTGATTGATGAGCTCAAGGATAAAGAGCTTTCTGATATATCTAAATGGTGGTCACAGATTGAAGAGTGGAGAAAAGTCGACTCATTAGCTTATGAAAAATCACCTGGCTTTATTAAGCCGCAAACAGTAATCGAGGCTTTATATGAGGTGACTGAAGGTAAGGCTATTGTGACCTCTGATGTTGGGCAGCATCAAATGTGGGCCGCGCAATATTACTTGTTTGATGAGCCAAGGCAATGGATTAATTCTGGCGGCCTTGGGACAATGGGCTTTGGACTCCCAGCAGCGATGGGCGCAAAGCTTGCAATGCCAGAAAAAGATATCGCCTGTGTAACCGGTGAGGGTAGTATCCAAATGATGCTTCAAGAGCTCTCAACGATGCTGCAATATGCTACACCTGTGAAGATCATTAATCTTAATAATGGCTATCTTGGAATGGTCAGGCAGTGGCAAGAGTTTTTTTATGAAAAGCGTTACGCAATGTCTTATATGGATGCCTTGCCTGACTTTGTTAAATTAGCAGAAAGTTATGGTCATATCGGAATTAAGGTTGACAAAGAGGAAGATCTAAAGTCAGCTCTAATCGAAGCATTTAAGCAAAAAGAACGCACCGTTTTTCTAGATATCATAACGGATCCATCGGAAAATGTATTTCCAATGATTCCTGCTGGAGGTGCGCACTGCGATATGCTGCTTGCAGGAAGAGATGAAATGATATCCAAAGATGAAACAGACTTTAATGCGGTATAGTTTATGAGACATATTATTTCAGTTATATTAGAAGATGAGGCTGGAGCTCTTTCAAGAGTTTCAGGGCTATTTACCCAACGTGGATTTAATATTGAGTCACTCACTGTCGCCCAAACAACTGACCCCACTCTATCGAGGATGACTATCGTGTCTTCTGGGAGTGAGAGAGTGTTAGAGCAAATCGTCAAACAGCTCAATAAGTTAATTGAGGTTGTTAAAGTGACTGACCTCACAAGTCAAGACCATGTTGAGAGAGAGTTGATGCTTGCTAAGATATCTTCAACCTCAAAAGAGGGTGTAGATTTAAAGGAGCTAGTGGAAATTTTTGGCTGTAAAGTTGTAGATGTAAAAGATAAAATTTACACTATTGAGGTTTCAGGAAAGACTAAGAAAATCAATGCATTTTTGGATGCAATAGAGCCATCAAATGTTATTGAAATCTCAAGAACTGGGGTAACTGGGATTTCTAGAGGAAAAAAATTAAT
>CAYNES010000028.1:0-11892 GCA_964396315.1 uncultured Piscirickettsiaceae bacterium
CTTTTTCTTTAAGTAGTTCTCTAAAGTCAGATATTGCATCTCTTCGAATATTTCTAATCGCGACTCTTGCGTTCTCTGCTTCATCACGAACAACTCTTACTAGTTCTTTTCTTCGCTCTTCTGTGAGAGGTGGAAGTGGTATGCGCATCACTTGGCCCTGGGTATTAGGATTGAGGCCTAAATCAGATGTCAAGATAGCTTTTTCAATGGGTCCAACCATATCCTTTTCCCAAGGCGATACTTTTAAGGTTCTTGCATCTTCCGCAGTAATATTAGAGACCTGTGAAAGTGGAACCATCGTTCCATAGTATTCGACGGTTACTTGTTCAAGTAATGAGGGATGTGCTCTACCAGCACGAATTTTACTGAAGTCGCTCTCTAGGGAAGAAAATGATTTATCCATTCGACTATTTGCATCACTATGAATTTCATTAATCATCGTTACTCTCCATTTTGACTGACAGTTGTTCCAATTGCATGACCTTTAATTATATTTGCAAGAGAGTAATTATCCTCTAGCATACTAAAAACACAAATTTTTATATTGTTGTCCCTGCACAGTGCAAAGGCGGAAGTATCCATAACCTTAATATTTTGCTCAATGGCTGCATCAAAAGTTAATGAGTCAAACTTAATAGCTGATGGATCTTCCAAAGGGTCACTTGAATAAATACCATCAACTTTTGTTGCCTTGAAGACAATATCAGCTCCAATCTCAATAGCCCTTAGCGCTGCTGCTGTGTCCGTTGTAAAGCATGGACTGCCTGTGCCTGCAGAGAAAATAACAACCTTCCCATCTGCTAAATCAATTTTTGCTTTGGAATGATTGAATGACTCACAGACGCCACCACCAATTGAAAAACCTGACATGACTAGAGAGGGAATTTTGTTTCTTTCAAAGGCATCGGATAGGGCCAAGGCATTCATAACGGTTGCTAGCATCCCTATATGATCCCCAGTAATTTTATTCATTCCTTCAGCTGATAGACTAGCCCCTCTGTATAAATTTCCACCACCAACTACGATAGCAATTTCAACGCCCAAATCAAGAGCTGATTGCACAATACTGACAACCTTTTTTAGCATTTCAGAGTCTATATTTTGGCTACCACTTGACAGAGCTTCTCCGCTCAATTTTAGTAAGATTCGTCGATAGGAAACCATAGGCTAAGAATTCAATACAAAATTGTGATTTTACACAAGGGATGAGTATAATGAACCCTTTGTCCGTAAGAAAATACAGAGTGTATGGATTCAATTAGTATCCGTGGAGCAAAGGTCCATAATCTAAAAAATATAGATGTCAGTCTCCCAAGAAATAAACTCGTTGTTTTAACTGGACTTTCCGGATCTGGCAAATCTTCATTGGCTTTTGACACTATTTACGCCGAAGGTCAAAGAAGGTATGTCGAGTCACTCTCAGCATACGCGAGACAGTTTTTGTCTTTGATGGAGAAGCCTGATGTTGATCATATTGAGGGCCTTTCTCCTGCAATCTCAATAGAACAAAAGGCTACGTCACACAACCCGCGATCTACAGTTGGAACCATTACAGAGATTTATGATTATCTGAGACTTCTTTTTGCGAGAGTTGGCTCGCCAAGGTGCCCAGATCACGGCGTTGATCTTCAGGCACAAACTATTTCACAAATGGTAGACTCAATATTAGGGCTTCCAGAAGATTCTAAGATAATGATTTTGGCTCCAATCGTGAGAAATAGAAAGGGGAGTCATCAAAAACTTCTTCAAGAGCTATCTCACGAGGGATTTCTTCGTGCCCGGATTGATGGAGAAGTGCTATTCCTTGAAGAGGTTGAAGAGTTAGATGGAAATAAAAATCATACTATTGAAATAGTGGTTGACCGTCTAAAAGTGAGGCAAGATATATCATCAAGATTGTCTGAGTCAATTGAGACCGCTCTAAATATGAGTTCTGGTATAGCCATTGCGAGCCCAATGGATTCTGGTGTTGAATGGAAAGAATTAACTTTTTCGGCTAAGTTTTCCTGTGTTCATTGTGGGTACTCCCTAAATGAGTTAGAGCCCAGACTTTTTTCATTTAATAACCCTGTAGGAGCTTGCGAGGCATGTGATGGTCTTGGTGTTAAGGATGTTTTTGATGAGGAGAGAGTTGTTGCAAACCCTGAGCTTAGCCTTGAAGATGGCGCAGTTTACGGTTGGAGTAAAAACAACGCGTACTTTTATCAAATGCTTACTCTCGTTGGTAATTTTTACAACTTTAGCGTATCGACCCCATTTAATGAGCTTTCAGATGAGCATAAAAACATTGTTCTCTATGGTAGTGGAGATCAATCAATTGATTTTTCTAAAATAAAAGGAAGAAGAGGTTGGTCAAGTAGAAAAAAACCTTTCGAGGGAATTATTCCGAGAATGATGCGCCGATATGCAGATAGTGATATTCGTTCAGTAAGAGAGGATCTCTCTAGGTATGTCATCAGTAAGCCATGCGCTAGCTGTCATGGGGATCGATTGAATGCTGCTGCAAGAAATGTTTTTATTAATGACAACAACATATCTGATTTGACAAAATTAACAATTAATCAGGTGTATGAGTTTTTTGAAAAGCTTGAGCTTGATGGTCAGCGAGGAGAGATTGCCAGTAAAATCTTAAATGAAATTTCCCAAAGACTTCATTTTTTAATTAATGTTGGATTGGACTATTTAAATCTAGAAAGAAAAGCGAACTCTTTATCGGGCGGTGAAGCGCAAAGAATTAGATTGGCATCACAAATTGGAGCAGGTCTGATTGGCGTTCTCTATGTCCTTGATGAGCCCTCGATTGGATTGCATCAAAGAGATAATCAAAAACTCCTAGATACATTAACATACCTTAGAGATTTGGGTAACACAGTGATAGTGGTTGAGCATGATGAAGACGCAATAAGGCAGGCAGACTTTGTCATTGATATTGGTCCTGGAGCAGGTATTCATGGTGGCGAAATTGTAGCATGTGGGCCACCCGAAGAGGTTATTGCGAATACTAGGTCATTAACTGGCGACTATTTGAGTGGTCGTCAAGAGATTAGTACACCCAAGAAAAGGAAGAATTCAGGTGGCTGGCTCGAGATTACAGGCGCTAGTGGAAATAATTTAAAGAATGTCGATTTAAAAATCCCTGTTGGAGTGTTGACCTGTATTACGGGTGTCTCTGGCTCTGGAAAATCAACTTTGATTAACAATACCTTGTATGAGTTAGCTGCTCAATCATTGAACGGCGCTCAAACAGATATTGCTCCCTTCAAAGAAGTAAAAGGAATGGATCTATTTGATAAGGTTGTCAATATTAATCAGAGCCCTATTGGTAGAACGCCGAGATCTAACCCGGCAACTTATACCGGCGTATTTACTCTGATTCGAGATCTATTTGCACTGACACTCGAGTCAAGATCTAGGGGATATAAGTCCGGTCGATTTAGTTTTAATGTCAAGGGTGGTAGGTGTGAGGCTTGCAAGGGAGATGGCTTAATTAAGGTTGAGATGCATTTTCTGCCTGATGTCTATGTTTCATGCGATGTATGTAGTGGTCATCGATACAATAGAGAAACTCTAGAGATTAAATATAAAGGGAAATCTATATCTGAGGTTCTAGAAATGACAGTTGAGGATGCATTGGACTTCTTTAAACCAATTCCAAAGATTAATCAAAAAATACAAACTCTTATGGATGTTGGCCTTTCTTATATCACGCTAGGTCAAAATGCTACAACTCTCTCTGGCGGTGAAGCACAACGTATCAAACTAGCTAAAGAATTGTCAAAGTCTGATACTGGCCAAACCCTATACATATTAGATGAGCCTACGAGCGGCCTTCATTTTCATGATATTAAGCAGCTTCTTTCTGTAATTTTCAGACTCAGGGATCGTGATAATACAATAGTCATTATTGAGCACAATCTTGATGTGATTAAAACTGCTGATTGGATAGTAGATCTAGGGCCAGAGGGCGGTAATAAGGGTGGAGAAATTATTGCTTACGGAACGCCTGAGGAGGTGGTAATGAATAAAAAGTCATTCACCGGTCAGTTTCTTAAAAAGCACCTATAGAGCTAGCTACTGAATTCTATAAGAAGCATTGTAAATTCAGTTTTGCCGTTTACCTTGAGAATCTTAATGGGTTGAAAGTTTTCCTCTGAAGATAAATTAAGGGTCAACTCTAACTCGTCACAAGTCACTCTTGAGGTCCTAATTTCACTACCATTAATCTCAATATTTTCCTCACCTTCAACTATAAATTTTAAATATTTGACTCCATCTTGATCGACGACTTGGTAGGTGAATTCATCTTGATCCGGCTTTTTGATCATGTCATTTGATAGTGCAAGGTAAACGCTCAGAGGGTCAACCAGAAGGCCCGGCTTGATTTCCCACTCTTCTCCAGTGCTTGAGATTGCATAATTTTTATCAGTGGCTATGTTGATTTCGTAATTCTTTTTAATTTCATCTTTAATTTTTTCGATGACCCTGAAGTAATTATTGATCACTTGGCCGTCAACTTCATTGCCAGTGCTTTTTTCAGATCTGGAGTAGTCATACAAAGCTTTCCATAAAGATTCAGTTTTGGCTTCTGTAGTGAATACAAACTGATCTTCGTTGACGTTGAGATTTAGGGTAGCTGTTCCAATTTTTAGGTTCCCCATTTTTGTATCTGCATAGAGCTCATAGTTTCCAATATATGGAGTGAGAGCATGAGAATTGGCAAAAATAAAGCTTAAGAATAAGAAAACAATTTTTTTCATATATTTATTCCATCAAGTGTGGCGGTAGCTTCATTTTTGAGCTTTAATCTATTTTGAGTATACCAATGTATAACTTTTGGATAAAGAATATGCTCTCTTTCTAAAACCTTTTTAGCGAGTGATGTTTCTGTATCAGTAGAATCTATATTAACGATTTCTTGACTAATTATTGGGCCTCCATCGAGTTTTTCTGTAACAAAATGAACCGTTGCACCATGATGCTTATCTGAAGCATTGATTGCTCTTTGATGTGTATTAAGTCCTGGATATTTGGGAAGTAATGAAGGATGAATATTAAGAATTTTCCCATAAAAATGATGAATAAATAATGGTGAAAGTACCCTCATAAACCCAGCAAGAATAATCAGCTCCACATCAATTTTATCAATTATTGATATCAGCTCATTATCAAAAGCATCTCTAGTATTAAATATTTTTGGGTCAACAAAATACGTTTGAATATTTTCTAATTCAGCTCGCTTTAGGCCAAAAGCGTTCTCATTATTGCTTATAACAGCAGAAATTTGAAGGTCAATTCTATCTGCATGATCAATGATTGATTGAAGGTTAGAGCCATTTCCTGAAATTAAACTAACGCCTTTCATTATTATTCGATAATGACCTGCTCACCGGTTGAATGAACAACTTCACCTATTAGCCAAGCTTTTTCTCCACAGGCATTTAAATGATTAATCGCTTCATCAGAATATTCTTTAGAAGTGATGACAACCATTCCAACACCGCAGTTAAGAACCCTATACATTTCTGAGTTGTCAATGTTTCCTTGATCCTGAAGCCATTGAAAGATGTCTGGCTGACTCCATGAGGTTGAACTAAGCTTTGCAGCTAGATTCTCAGGTAATACGCGCGGTATATTTTCGAGGAGCCCCCCTCCTGTAATGTGAGAAATCGCATGGACTGGCAAAGTGCTCGCTAAAGACAAGATAGATTTAACATAAATTTTAGTAGGCTCAATTAGTGCATTAAGTTGTTCTGATGTTGGTGTTGAATTTTCAAGAACTTTTCGTATTAATGAGTATCCGTTTGAGTGCGGTCCAGATGAGCCTAGGGCTATAATATGATTGCCTTCATTGACTTTAGAGCCATCAATGACTTGGTTTTTTTCAACAATTCCAACGCAGAAACCCGCCAGATCATACTCTTCACCACTATACATGCCAGGCATTTCAGCTGTTTCACCACCAATTAAAGAACATCCAGACTGACGACAGCCCTCTCCTATTCCTTCAATTACAGAAGTTGCAATCTCTGGATTTAGTGACCCAGTTGCGTAGTAGTCTAGAAAGAACAAAGGTTCAGCACCCTGGACAATTAGATCATTCACGCACATTGCAACTAGATCGATTCCAATAGTGTCATGTTTATTGAGCATTTCTGCAACCTTAAGCTTAGTGCCAACGCCATCAGTTCCTGAAATGAGCACCGGATTTTTGTATTTATCTAAAGGGATTTCAAACATTGCACCAAAACCACCTAGACCTCCCAAAACACCAGGTCTGAGCGTTGATTTAGCTATAGGCTTGATTTTCTCAATCAGTTGATTTCCTTTGGTAATATCAACCCCTGAGTCCTTATAAGTCAATGATGACATCTTGTTTTCCGTATAATTAAGGTCTTAAAAAATGGATTAAATCAAGCAAAACAATGAGCTTTTCAATGCTTCCTAATGCGCTTTCAGTAATACGCATTATTTTAACAGTTCCAATAGTTATAGCGCTACTAAAAGAGCAGTATCTTCTGACATTGCTTTTATTTATAGTTGCTGGAATCTCTGATGCTCTAGATGGATGGATTGCTAAACAGTTTTCTCTGCAGTCAAGACTAGGTTCTATTTTGGATCCAGTTGCTGATAAGGTTTTGTTAACTTGTTCTTTTATCACGCTATATTGGATTGGAGTTTTGCCATTGTGGCTACTAATGATTATTTTTGTTCGCGACGTAATCATTATTGCTGGAGCTCTTGGCTATTTCCTTGGAGAAGAGAGCTCTGAAAGTGATTTGTTAGAACCAAGTCTGATCAGTAAAGTGAATACTGTACTGCAGATTGCTTTAGTTTTTTATCTTTTACTTATTCAGCTATACATTGGAATAGATGGATTTCAAGATATGGTCTTTATTATTGTTGCAACCTCAACGGCACTAAGTGGGGCAGATTATGGTCTGCTTTGGGTCAAGAAATTTATCTTACAAGAGTCAAAAAAATGAACCAACTCGGTTTACCAATTAGTCTTAACTCTTCAATGCTTCTAGATAATTTTGTTGCTAATGAAGAGCTTTTAAGATCAATCAATCAACTCTTTGAGGATCAAATATCATCTGAGCTATATATCTATGGCTTATCTGGCAATGGAAAAACGCACGTTCTTCAAGGTGCAGTTTTAAAGTCTTTAGCAAATGACAACAATGCAGTATTCATCGATTGTTCAGATTCTATCCCTGATCATTTAGTAGAATTTATGGATCAAATCAGATTAATTAGCTTTGATAATGTTCATCTCATAGGAGAGAAGAATGAAGAAATATTTTTTGACTTGTTTAATCGGGCTAGGCAATCTGAGGTGACTATTCTAGTTAGTGGGGATAGTTTGCCAGCAGACTTAGAGGTGATGAAAGACATTAAAACCCGACTCAGTTTGGCAGCTGTTTTTAAACTTCAAGAGCTTAATAATGAACAGACCATGAATGTGGTAGATAAGCAGATGAGTGACAGAAATCTGTCGGTTGACTCCAAGGTTTATGAATACTTATTTAAGAACTATTCAAGAGATTTAAAGTTATTATTATCCACTATGGATGATTTAGATAAGGCATCTCTTCAAGCTAAAAAGCCAATTTCAATACCGTTTGTGAAAAGTTATTTGGGGATGTAGAGGTTTATTATGGAGCACTTGCCAATTTTCATCAATTTAAAGCAAAAGCCAGCTTTAGTTGTTGGGGGCGGAGATATTGCTCTAAGAAAGATTAACTTATTAATTAAAGCGCAGGCAAATGTAGACTGTCTATCTCCATCGTATTGCGATGATATAAAAAATCTCTCTAAAGATGGCGACGTAACCTTAATTGAGAAAAGTTTTAATGAAGAAGACATTAAAGATTATTCAATAATTATTGCTGCAACTGATGACTCATCGGTCAACTCATTGATTTCAAAGTTAGCTCAGGAGAGAAGAATTCCAGTTAATGTGGTTGACTCTCCAGAGTTATCTAGCTTCATAATGCCATCAATTGTTGACCGTTCGCCTGTCATCATTGCAGTATCTTCAGCCGGAAAGGCTCCAGTTCTTGCTAGAATTATAAGGGCGAAACTGGAAACTGTAATACCAAGTGCCTATGGAATACTTGCTGAAATTGCAGGAGAGTATAGACAGAAAGTTAAGGATCGGTTTTCAAACATTAAAGACAGAAGGGCCTTTTGGGAGTCTACATTTTCTGGAGTTATTGCTGAAAAAGTTTTTTCAGGGCGTATTAATCAAGCAAGAGAGGAAATTGAGGAGCAACTTAATAACTCAGTCGAGATGGAATTGGGAGAAGTCTATTTGGTTGGAGCAGGACCAGGTGATCCTGATTTATTAACCTTTAAAGCTTTGAGATTGATACAACAGTCTGATGTTGTTCTTTATGACCGTCTGGTTTCAAAGGGAGTAATGGAACTAGTTCGAAGAGACTCAGAATTAATTTATGTTGGTAAAAAAGGTGGAAGCGACGAATCCACTAGACAAGAGGATATAAACGACCAGTTGGTTGAACTTGCAAAGTCAGGTAAGAGAGTTTGCCGATTAAAGGGTGGTGATCCATTTATTTTTGGAAGAGGCGGCGAAGAAATAGAATCTTTATCTGAGCATGGAATACCATTTCAGGTGATCCCAGGTATTACTGCTGCATCCGGCTGCTCTTCATACGCAGGGATACCATTGACTCATAGAGATTATTCTCAGTCATGCAGATTTGTAACAGCACACCTAAAGAATGGGACAACCAATCTTCCATGGCAAGAGTTCGTTGTTGATCAGCAAACCATTGTTTTCTACATGGCTTTGAGCGGCGCCAATTATATATGTGAAAAACTCATTGAGCATGGAATGAATAAGGACATGCCGATTGCAATCATTGAAAAAGGAACAATGCCCGAGCAAAAGGTTTATATTTCATCATTGACTGAATTGCCAAATTTATTAGCTAAAGAGGATATTCACGCACCAACCTTGATGATTGTGGGTGAGGTTGTCAGGCTCAATGAAAAGTTGAATTGGTACGGTAATTAAATATCTAAATCTATTTTCTTAATGAAGAAATATATAATTTATTTGGGTATAATTCAGAATTCTTCGCGGGAGTGGTGGAATTGGTAGACACGCTGGATTTAGGTTCCAGTGTCGCAAGACGTGAGAGTTCGAGTCTCTCCTTCCGCACCATTAAAAAGGATATTAAGGGCTCTTAGGAGCTCTTTTTTAATGCTATCCAAGCTTAAAGTTTTTTTGGAGTCAATTTTGGAAATTCTTTTTACAATTCTTAACATAATCAAATACTTGATTTATGGTTTAGTAATTTTCGCTATTCTGATATTTATTTTTCTGAATTTATCACCTGTCTTTGGAGGTTCACCTGATAAGGAAACCAAAAAAATTATTGAGAATTCAGAGAATTTTGTCGAAGGTAAGTTTAGAAACAAAATAACAACATATACTAACTTTCGTTCTTCAGAAAACAAAGCAACACTTAAAGATTGGTTTTCTCCACCCAAGGATAAAAACCCCTTAAAACCTCTTCCAACGAAGAAATTTCATAGTGAAGATTTAATAGAAGGTAAGTTTTCTTGGTTAGGACACTCCACTATACTAATGAAAACTGAAGGCCTAGTGCTTATGACAGATCCAGTTTTTAATCGTGCCTCTCCATTGCCAGCTTTCAACTCTAAAAGTAGTAGTAATTTTTTTAATGGTAAACCTTTTGAATTTGAAAATCCAGTTATTATTGACGATCTTCCAAAAGTTGATATCGTTATCATATCTCATGACCACTATGATCATCTAGACTTCAAGGCAATCAAAGATCTCTCTAGTCGAGTAGATCAATTTATTGTGCCTTTGGGTGTTGGTGCGCATTTAGAAAGGTGGGGTGTGGAAAAGAATAGAATTTCCGAGTTGGATTGGTATGACAGTAAAGTCTTCAAAAATATTAAATTTACTTTTGCACCGTCTCTTCATTTTAGTGGGCGAGGTATAAGAAATGGAAATTCAACACTATGGGGCTCTTGGATAATCTCATCTAAATCATTGAACGCATATTTCAGTGGTGATGGAGGATATTCAGAGACATTTAAAGAGTTAGGCAACAAATTTGGACCTTTTGACATTGCTTTTATTGAAAATGGTGCTTATAACGTTGATTGGTCAAACGTCCATATGTATCCAGATGAGGCAGTTCAAGCCAATATTGATCTGAAGTCTAGCGTGCTATTTCCAATCCATTGGTCTAAATTTGATTTATCAATTCATCCTTGGGATGAGCCCATTATTCGAATTACTAAAGAAGCTAAAAAAATGAAAGTTAAGATTGCAACACCAATGATTGGAGAGGTATTTGATCTTAATAATTTACCTATAACCCCATGGTGGGAGCCATTAAGAAATCCTGTAAAATACTAGCTCTTAAACTCAAATTCTAAATATCAATTTATGTTGATTGAAGTTGGCCACTTTGCACTTGTTCTGTCACTGGTAATTTCAGTGCTTTTGATTGTAGTTCCTTCGATTGGACTCTATCAAAATAAATCTTCTCTTGCTCAGCTCGCAAAGCCATTAGTTTGGGCTCAGAGTTTTTGGATTACGATAGCTTTCTTCGTATTGATGAGTGCATTTTTGACTAATGATTTTTCAGTCAAGTATGTTGCAGAGAATTCCAATACACAACTTCCAATTTTATATAAAGCTTCAGCAGTTTGGGGTTCTCATGAGGGGTCTTTGCTTTTATGGGTTTTCGTGCTGTCTTTATGGACAGTTGCAGTCTCTATATTCTCTAAAAGAATCCCCTCAAATCTAATCAATCAAACTCTTATAGTTCTTGGAGCTATAAGTTTCGGGTTCTTGCTTTTTCTTCTGTTTACGTCTAATCCTTTTGAGCGATTAATGATGCCTCCTATTGAGGGTCGAGAACTTAACCCTCTTCTTCAAGACTTTGGCCTGGCGGTTCATCCTCCTATGTTGTATATGGGCTATGTCGGCTTAGCTGTTCCTTTTGCTTTTGTATTATCTGCTCTTATTAGGGGGCAGCTAGATAGCACGTGGATAAGGTGGACTAGGCCCTGGACACTTATATCTTGGTCTTTTTTAACGATTGGCATAACGCTCGGCAGTTGGTGGGCTTATTATGAGCTTGGCTGGGGTGGCTGGTGGTTTTGGGATCCAGTTGAAAATGCTTCATTCATGCCTTGGCTAGTTGCAACAGCTTTAATTCATTCCTTGAGTGTGAGTGAAAAACGTGGCGCATTCAAGCAGTGGACCGTTCTGCTTGCAATCGGAGGTTTTTCATTGAGCCTTCTCGGAACATTCTTGGTTCGATCAGGTGTTTTGACTTCGGTTCATGCCTTTGCAACTGACCCAACAAGGGGATTGTTCATTCTAATATTTTTATTTATTGTCATTGGAGGGTCACTGGTTTTATATACATGGCGATCTAGTTTGTTACAGCAAAGTAATCCGTTTTCTTTGCTGTCTAGGGAGACAGGACTATTGATAAATAATATCTTGCTTGTTACAGCCATGTTAAGTGTTCTTTTAGGGACACTTTATCCACTTATTTTGGATTCACTCAATCTTGGAAAAATATCGGTTGGAGCTCCCTACTTTAATGCAGTTTTCGTGCCAATAATGATTCCTGGGGTTCTTGCGCTTGCAGTTTACCCTTATGTTCGATGGAAGAAAGATTCAGCTCTAAGAGTTTTCAATTTATTGAAACTCGAGTGGGTCTGTATTGTTCTTTTAACTTTGCTTTCTTGGGTTTTAATTACTAAAAATATTTTTGTTCTAATTTCGATAGCTTTATTTATTTGGGTGATCAATCATGTTGGGGCACTATTTTTGAGGAGATTAAAAGCTAAATCTAAGCTTTCTATGTC
>CAYNES010000029.1:0-11707 GCA_964396315.1 uncultured Piscirickettsiaceae bacterium
CCCTTTCATCTCTTTTCTTAACGTCTTCTAAAGTGTGCGAAATGTTACCAGTAATACCTCTTTGGTGCAACTGTTTTAGCCTTCTTTTGGCCCTTTCCTTAACATTTGCAGTTAAAAAAACTTTATAGGGTGCATCTTTGAAGACAACAGTACCCATATCTCTTCCATCGGCAACAAGGCCAGGTAGTTTTCTAAACCCCTGCTGCCTGATCAGTAATGACTCTCTAAGGGGGCCAATCATTGCAAACTTTGACGCAAGCTCTGCAGTTTTTTCTGTTCTGAGTTCAGAAGAGACTTCATGATTATCGAGATAAACCTCTAAGACTTTACTCGCAGAATCTGACACAAACTTGAGATCAAGATTTGAAGCCAGATCTAATAACTCTTCAGTCATATCAAGATGGATATTTCGCTTGGAGGCCGCTAATGCGAAAGCACGATAAATTGCACCAGAGTCTAATATATGCCATTTGAGCTGATCTGCAACAATATTAGCAACCGTTCCTTTTCCAACTCCACTCGGTCCATCAATTGTCAAAACTGGAATCATACTGAGTTGCTAGAAATCCTATTTTGCATCATTTCTCAAACTCGGGCCTCATATGAGGAAAAAATAACACATCCCTGATAGATGGGGAGTTAGTAAACAACATAACTAGGCGATCAATTCCGATACCCTCTCCTGCTGTTGGCGGCATGCCATACTCTAATGCTCTTATATAGTCAGCGTCATAGTGCATTGCCTCATCATTCCCTGCATCCTTTTCGTTAACTTGGTCACGAAATCTTTGTGCCTGGTCTTCAGAATCATTAAGTTCTGAGAAGCCATTAGCAATTTCTCGTCCACCAATAAATAGCTCAAATCGATCCGTTATAAATGGATTGTCATCATTTCTTCGTGACAGCGGCGACACTTCAGTGGGGTACTCAATTACAAACGTAGGCTGAATAAGTTTTTCTTCAGCCGTTGCCTCAAATATTTCAATTTGAATCTTTCCAAGTCCCCAACTCTTTTTGACATCGATACCGAGAGATTGAGCGGTCTTTTTAGCATTACCCTCTGATAAGTCTGAGGCTGAAAGATTTGGGTTGTATTTCAAAATTGAATCAAAAACACTTATTCGCTCAAAAGGCTTTGAAAAATCAAACTCGTCACCCTGATAATGAATTATTTTCGATTCACATACATCAACAGCGATGCCTCTCAAGAGGTCTTCAGTAAGGTCCATATAGTCATGATAGGTTGCATAAGCCTGATAAAACTCAGCCATTGTAAATTCTGGATTGTGTCTAGGGGAGAGCCCTTCATTCCTAAAGTTTCGATTGATTTCAAAGACTCTATCTAAGCCGCCAACAACAAGCCTTTTAAGATAAAGTTCAGGGGCAATTCTTAAGTATAGATCCATATCCAAAGCGTTGTGATGCGTGACGAAAGGTTTGGCAGCAGCGCCCCCAGGAATGACCTGCATCATTGGCGTTTCGACCTCAAGATAATCATGGTCGAGGAAAAATTGCCTAATATAAGAAATGATTTTAGATCTAAGCTTAAACACTCGCCTAGAGTCTTCATTCATGATAAGGTCAACATATCTCTGTCGATAAATGGTTTCTTGGTCTGATAAGCCATGAAACTTTTCAGGTAATGGCCTTAGAGACTTAGTTAGAAGTCTAATCTCGCTGACTCTAATTGAGAGCTCTCCAGTTTTTGTTTTAAAGAGGGTGCCTGTGGCTCCAATAATGTCTCCTATATCCCATTTTTTGAACTGCTCGTTATAGTAGCCATCTTCAAGCTCATCCCTAGTAACAAACAATTGGATTTGACCTGATGTATCCTGGAGTTGGACAAAGCTAGCCTTACCCATAATTCTTTTTAACATCATGCGCCCAGAGACAGTTACCGAAGCATTGCTTTCTTGCAATTCTTCATTGGTTTTACTGTCAAATTTATTATGAATCTCAGAGGCTAAATTTAGCGGTTTAAAGTCATTAACATAAGGATTACCAGACTCTCTGAGTAATGCTAATTTAGATTTTCTCTCTGCTATTAATTTGTTTTCGTCTAGATCGCTCACAGTTATCCTATTGTGTTTTTGATTGTTCAATTTCTTGTTTAGCTAGCTTTTTCGCTTTCGCAAAATCTTTGTCAGCCAAATCGCTTTTTCCGAGTCTTTTGTATACAGAACCTCGATTATAGTATGCCTGATAAAAATTATTATCTAAATCGATTGCATGGTTCAAGTCTTTCAAAGCCAGATTGTCATCTGCTATTTTAGTGTATGCATTGCCCCGATTATAATAAGCTGCAATATATTCTGGATCGATTGAAATAGCTTTAGAATAAGTTTTGATTGAATCTTTGCTTTTATTGAGGCGATCATAACAGTTTCCAAGGTTATTTAATGCACCAACATCATCTGGCTTAAGCTTTAGCGCAGATTTAAAAAAACCAATCGCCTCATCGAAGTTCTCCTTTTCCTGTTCCATATAGGCTAGACAGAAATAAGCCTCTGAGCTGTTTGGGTTAGCTTTAATAGCTTTCGCCATAGATTCATAGGCTAGATCACTATTTCCTTGTTGCAGATGCAAGTTGCCAAGGTTTAAGTGCGTATTAGCTGCCAAATCCTGAGTTAATGATTTGTGATTTAAAAGAGCATTCCAAGACTGAATAGCTTGAGAGAGTTGGTCATTTTTTTGATGAGCATAAGCCTCAACAATCAAATCACTGATTTCGTATTTATTCATATGGGCATTTGTTTACTTTAATAATTTTTTTGCCCTCTCAAGATCATCGGACAGATTGACTGTTTTTTCTTTATTTTTTCTTGTAGATCGAAACAAAAACAATAAAGATAAAATTAAAACCAATAGAGGTGCAAACCATAATAGATAGGTCTTGATATTGACTGGGGGCTTATAAACTACAAAATCACCATAACGCTCCACCATGAATGAATAGATCTCAGAGTCAGACTGATTATCTAAAATCATTTCACGCACCTTCTCTCTAAGGTCTTTTGCAAGCCCTGAATTAGACCCGCCAATACTCTGTCCCTGGCAGACTGGACAGCGAATATTCTCAATTAATTGGGTGTAACGACTTTGTTGCTCTTCAGTTTCAAAGATACTGGCCTCTATACTTTCAGCAAAAGGCGCCTGAATAAGCAAAAATCCAATGACAAAATGAATAAAATAACGCATTAGTAAAGCTGTTATTTAAAGTTACAATTTTAACTTATGCCACTTATAACCTTAGACAATATTTCTCTGAGATTTTCAGAAAAAGTAATCCTCGACGAGATCAATGCAACCATTCATAAGGGTGATAAGATTGGACTTATTGGACGAAATGGTGAGGGTAAATCAACCTTTTTAAAGCTCTTAGCTGGACTCATTTCAGCAGATGATGGTGATTTAAAAATTCAAAACAGAACAACAATCAGCTACCTAGAGCAGCAACCACCGGAAGATAATAGCGATACTCTTTTTAATATAGTTGCCCATGGGCTTGGTGAAACCGGAAAACTCATTGCCAATTATCATGACTCTCTAAAAGAGAGAAATGATTCTAAAAGCTCCAAATTACAAGAACAAATCGAAAGTGAAGATTTGTGGCATTATCTCCACAAGATTGAAACGATTTTAAATCGATTTCAGCTCAAATCAGACTCTCAGCTCTCAACACTTTCTGGCGGATTGAAAAGAAGGGTCATGCTTGCAAAAGCAATTATCCAGGAGCCGGATATTCTTCTGCTAGATGAGCCCACCAATCATATGGACATAACAGCGATTCTTGATCTTGAAAAAATGCTCAAGGATTTTCATGGCACCCTCATACTTATTAGTCACGATCGATCCTTTGTTAAAGGGATAGTCAATAAAATTTTTGATCTGGATAGAGGAAGACTCTCAATCTTTGACTGTGGTTATCAGGACTACCTTAAGCGCAAAGACATTCTTCTTAATAGTGAAGAACTTGAAAATGCTAGATTTAATAAAAAACTTGCCCAAGAAGAATCATGGATTCGCCAAGGAATTAAGGCAAGAAGAACTCGAAATGAAGGCAGAGTTCGAGCACTTGAGGCCATGCGAAAAAAATTTATTAACACGCGCAAGAGGCAAGGAAACGTCAAAATTCATACCTTGGAAGACGAGAAGAGAGTCTCAAAAATTGTTTTTGAAGTTAAAAATATAAGCTACTCAATTGAAGATCTTGAACTCGTTAAGCAATTTTCACTTCTCGTTTTAAAGGGTGAAAAAATTGGAATTATTGGAGGTAACGGATCAGGAAAATCAACACTAATTAAGCTCTTACTGGATGAGTTAAAGCCCAACGAAGGAAATATAAGAAGATCTAAAACTATTCAACTAGCTTACTTTGACCAGATGAGGGAGACACTCGATCCAAATCTAAAAGCGATGGACTTTGTATCTGGAGGAAAAGACTACATCGATATTAATGGAAAAAGTAAACATGTCATTGGCTACCTAAGACAATTTTTATTCACAGGAAAACAGGCGATGTCTCCAATCAAAATGTTTTCGGGAGGTGAAAAGAATCGACTTATGCTCTCTAAGATCTTATCTCAGCCTGCCAATTTACTTGTTCTTGATGAACCAACCAACGACTTAGATGTCGAGACACTAGAGCTATTAGAAGAGATGTTAGTTGATTATGAAGGAACATTAATCTTAATATCTCACGATCGGACTTTCCTAAACAATATTGTAAGCTCGACTATTGTTATGGAAGGTAACTCAATAATTGAACAATACAATGGTGGATACGATGACTACATTCTGCAGAAAGATGATAGAAGCAAATCTAAATTCACTGAGTCAAAAGATATTAAAGCCAAACCTAAAAAATCTTCTCAAAAGCTCTCATACAATGATCAGCAGCTATTAAAATCTTTACCTGGAAACATCGAAGACTTAGAGAATGAGATTTCGATGGCTCAGAAATTGCTATCTGATCCTGATTTTTATCAAAATCCAGATGCTCAAAATCTGACAATTAAACTTAAGTCTATGGAAAAAGAATTAGAGTTACTTTATGACAAATGGAGTGAATTAGATAGTGGACAATAACAACCTTCCATTAATTGTGGATCTTGATCATACTCTTATTGATACTGACTTGTTATTTTTATCTTCTCTGGGTGTTCTATCCAAAAGACCATGGCTTATAGGTCATTATTTTTATTGGCTTTCAAAAGGAAAGGGATTTCTTAAGGACCAACTTGTCAGAAGGTTTGAAATCAATATTCCTGAATTGCCCTATAACGATAATGTCATCAGCTACATTATGGAGCGCAAAAAACAAGGCTGTAAAATTGTCCTAGCGACAGCCTCACACAAGAACTATGCATTTGCTGTTGCAAAACATCTGAAGATTTTTGATGATGTCATGGCCACCAATAAAGACTATAATTTATCAAGCCAAAATAAGGCTGATACTTTAGTCGAACGCTTTGGAGAGAAAAACTTTGACTATATGGGAGACCACATGAGAGACCTTCCAGTTTGGGAGGTGTCAAGATTGTCAATCATTGTCAATGCAACCAGTCGAATCATTAGTAGCACAAAGCATTTAAAAACTTTTGTTCTGTCAAATAAGTCCTAAGAACCCTCAACCAGATAAGACAGACCAGATAGCACTACAAAAATCACAAAGGTAGCACTTAAAACCCATGTTGCAATTTTAGAAAGGGCAATGTTTTTTCCCATTACACGAGTATTGAATAGCCAGATTAGGTAACTAACAATGAGTGCAGCAATTAGAAGTCTTAATATAAACATAGATTCAAGTTATTTCTTTAAAGATTCTCGTATTTTAGTCGCTAACTTAAGGTTGATGCCGACTACTTTTTGAAGTTCATCAATACTGGCGTTTTCAATTTCTTGAATACCACCAAAATGATTTAAAAGCGCGCTCCTTTTGTTAACGCCAACTCCCTTGATAGTCTCTAGGGAAGACTTAGTTCTTTTCTTGGCTCTTTTTTTGCGGTGATTTTTGATGGCAAAACGATGAGACTCATCCCTGATATGATTGATTAGAAGGAGAGCGGGATCAAAAGGCGACAGGTTGATCTTCTTAACTTTTTCTTCTTCAACAGTGATAAGGGTTTCAAGCCCAGATTTTCTGCCCTCCCCTTTTGCAATCCCAACCAATAACACGTTATCTATACCAATTGAATTCATAACCATGATAGCTTGATTGAGCTGCCCGATTCCGCCATCAATAAAAATAATATCTGGCATATCTTTATTGGCCTCTTGAAGCCTAGAATACCTTCTAAAGACAGCTTGATTAATTGCTGCATAATCATCACCTGGAGTAATATCTTTAATATTAAATTGTCTGTACTCACTTGTCTTAGGTGAGCCCTTTTCAAAGACGACACATGAAGCGGTAGTTGCCTCACCCATCATGTGACTAATATCAAAACACTCCATAACCTCCGGTAGCTTATCTAAAGCGAGTAATTTTTGGATCGCCACGAGTTGTTTCTTTTTGGTGAACTTAAGAAGAAGTCGCTGCTTTAAATTTTCTTTAGCGTTTAATGTAGCCAGTTCTAGAAAATGCTTTTTGTCAACTCTTGGAAGGTGGATTAGCTTTGTTGAGAGCCCATCTTGTAACAAGGTTTTATCTTTTAGTTTGTGACTAATGACAATTTCTTTAGGTGTATTCTTGCCAAGGTAATACAAAGGTAGAAATGCACTTAATACTGATTCACAGGAATCATTTTTTGCATTTTTTGGAAAGAAGGTTTCACTCCCAATCTGCTTTCCAGATCTGACAAATACAATTTCAATACAGTGGACCTGTGATTCTTTTACAATACTTAGAACATCCATGTTGGATGTAAATTGAGAGCTATGCCTTTCCTGAATAGTTCTTAAGTTAATCAGCTGATCTCTATAGTTTGCTGCCGCTTCAAAATCAAGCTCAGTGGATGCCGTTTTCATTTTTTTTGAAACCTCATTTAAAAGTTTAGTTGACTTTCCATTCAAAAAAAGACTCACCAATTTGACATCTTGCTGATACCTTTCATCGGAAATTTTTCCAACACAGGGAGCACTACAAAGACCAATCTGATACTCTAAACACGGACGGGAGCGAGCCCTATAAAAACTGTTACTACACTGCCTGACCTTAAAGATTTTTTTAAGTAGAGTAAGAGCATCTCTTGCAGCATACTTTGATGGATAAGGTCCAAAATAATGGTAATCTTTGTTCTTTTTTCCTCTATACATCCCAAGCCTTGGGTGAGCATCATTACTTATATAGACATATGGATAGCTCTTCGAATCTTTAAGAAGAATGTTATATTTTGGCTTGAACTGTTTAATGAGGTCGTTTTCAAGAAGCAATGCCTGAGTTTCAGTTTTGGTTAAGGTAATTGAAAAATCATGAATATTTTTTTGTAATAACTGAGTTTTTTCATTCTGTGATGACTTATTAAAATAATTAGAAACTCTATTTTTTAAGTTTTTTGCCTTACCCACATAGATGACATTTCCTGATTTATCAAGCATCTTGTAGACACCAGATTCTTTTGTCAAATTTTCTAATTTTAATTTTAGATTTTGGTTTTGCATTTCACTTATTTTTTTTACAGTTATAGTACAATAGCGTCATGAAAATTGTCCTTAATATTTTAAAGGCATTCCTGGTTAATTTTCTCTTTATCGGGATACTGCATGCTGCAACCGAATGTCCTTCTATTTCACCGAAGTCAGCAGGAGACTCTCCACCTGAGCAAGTAGAAGCAATTATTAATGATATTGTTTGCTCTTTTATTGATTTACAAAGTCAAAATAATGGAACATTTCAATCTACTTTGAATCTTACTAAAAAGAAAATTCTTCCTTATATTGATATAGCACAAAGCACTGAACTTGCCTTGGGTAATTACTGGAGTGAGCTTGATAGCACACAAAGAAAAATATTTGAAAGAGATATCAAACATTCACTCATTAATGATTATGTTGGAATCTTGTCAGAGATTAATCAGTGGGAAGAGATAAATATCGCAGTTGATAATAACTATAATCAAAATGGCAATAATGCAAGAGTCAAGGTGTCAATTTCTCTTAAAAATAATTCTAGTGCTAACGCAACAGTAACTCTTAAACTTATAAATAAGAATAGATGGAAAATTTATGATCTAGAATATCAATCAGTCAGTATTTTAGATATAGAAAAAATTGGATATGACTCCAAAATAAAACGACAAGGCATTGAAAAATTGATTGAAAAAATGCTATCAAAAACATAAACTAAATGTATAAATTAGATATTAATGGAGGTTCTCCCTTAACTGGGAGCATCAAAACCTCTGGTTCAAAAAATGCAACACTGCCCATCTTTTTCTCTTCAATTCTTGCAGATGGTCCATTAAAGCTCTCAAATACTCCTCAACTGAGTGATGTCTCTACAACCCTTAGACTCTTAATGGATATGGGTTCAAATTTTGTACTTGAGGAGGACGGCTCCATATTTATTGATTCATCTAAGCTAACGAATTTAACAGCAGAGTATGCTTTAGTTAAAACAATGCGCGCCTCAATTTTGACTCTCGGGCCGATGCTCTCAAAGTACAAGGAAGCAAAAATTTCTCTTCCGGGTGGCTGCGCTATTGGAACTCGGCCAGTCAATCTTCATCTTGATGCTCTAGAAAAAATGGGTGCTACCATTGACGTTAAAAATGGTTATATCTATGCGAGCGCAAAAGAGCTTGTGGGCACCCAAATTAATTTTGATCTAATTTCCGTTACCGCAACCGAAAATATTATCATGGCGGCAACTCTTGCCAAGGGCATTACTACAATTAATAATGCAGCGCAAGAACCTGAAGTAACTGATCTGATTCGATGCTTAAAAAAAATGGGTGCCAAAATTACGGGTGAGAACACCTCTTCACTGATTATTGAAGGTGTTGACCATCTTGATGGATGCGAATATTCGATTTGTCCAGATCGAATCGAGGCAGGCACTTATCTAGTTGCAGCAGCGATAACAGGAGGGAAAATTACTGTCAATAATATTGAGCCAGACTCTATGCGTGCTGTCATCGGCAAACTCATTGAGACTGGCGCTGACATTCAAACCAATCAAAATTCTATTAAGTTAGACATGAAAGGTAAGAGGCCTAAACCAGTGAATATTAGAACAAGTGCCTACCCAAACTTCCCGACAGATATGCAGGCTCAATTTATGGCACTCAATTCCATTGCTGAAGGAAGCAGCACCATCACCGAAACAATCTTTGAAAATCGTTTTATGCATGTGCCTGAACTCAGTCGCATGGGAGCAGACCTCAAGCTAGAAGGCAACACAGTTGTATGTAAAGGGGTAAAATCTTTGTCTGGCGCGAATCTTATGGCAACAGACCTTAGAGCATCCGCTAGCCTAGTTTTGGCTGGTTTAGCGGCTCATGGGACAACAACCATTGAGCGCGTTTATCATCTCGATCGTGGTTACGAGATGATTGAAGAAAAATTTAAAATGCTTGGCGCCAACATAGAACGCGTTCAGCACTAAGATTTAACTAGACAACAAGACATAAAAACAACATGCTAACGATTGCACTATCAAAAGGTCGTATATTAGACCAAACTTTACCACTTTTGGAGAAGGCTGGAATCAGTATCCCGAAAAGTGAGCTAGAGAGTAGGAAATTAATCTTAGATACTAACTTTAATGACATTAAATTTATCGTTCTTAGAGCCAGTGATGTTCCTGTATTTGTTCAACACGGTGCAGCTGACTTTGGAATTGCGGGCAAAGATGTTTTGATGGAACATGGTGCTGATGGTGTTTTTGAGCTTCTTGATCTAGAAATCTCTAAATGCAAGCTTATGGTTGCTTCACAGAAAGATAAAGATCTGAATAAAAGCTCTCTCAAGGTTGCCACAAAGTATGTCAAATCTACAAAAGAGTATTTTTATAAGCAAGGCAGGCAAATTGAGGTCATTAAGCTTTATGGAGCAATGGAGTTAGCTCCTATAGTTGGTCTTTCTGATTGTATAGTGGATCTTGTTGATACTGGAAACACATTAAAAGCAAACAATCTGGTTCCATTAGAATTAATTCGTGAAATCAGCTCAAGACTCATTGTTAACTCAGCCGCATTTAATACTAAGCACAGTGAAATCAGTGGCTGGATTCAGAAAATTGAAAAGTGTATATGATTAGTAAATTTTCTACTCTAGATAGTGACTTTGATAGCCAACTCGACACTTTAATTACTTGGGAGGACTCATCGAATGAAGAAATCAGTCTTTCTGTTAAAAAAATTATTGATGATGTTAAACAAAATGGTGATAGCTCTGTTTTAGAGTATACAAAGAAGTTTGATTCCCTTGAGTCTGAGTCCATTTCAGAGCTTATTATTAAAAAAGAAAGACTTAAACAATCATTTGATAAACTTGATCAAGAGCAAAAAAATGCCCTCTTAATTGCAGCCGATAGAATTAAGTCATACCATCAAAACCAAATCCAGGAGTCTTGGACTTATACAGAGGAAGATGGCTCTGTCTTAGGTCAAAAAATTACCCCTTTGGAGCGCGCCGGACTCTACGTTCCTGGAGGTAAGGCAGCTTATCCATCATCTGTCCTTATGAACAGTATTCCAGCAAAAGTAGCTGGAGTTGAAGAGCTCATCATGGTCGTTCCAACTCCACAAGGCGTTATCAATGAATTAGTTCTAGCAGCAGCCTATGTTGCTGAGGTTGATTTAGTAATAACAATAGGAGGCGCTCAAGCTATCGCAGCACTAGCCTATGGAACCGAAACAATTCCAAAGGTTGATAAGATTGTTGGGCCTGGAAATATTTATGTAGCAACAGCAAAAAGACAGGTTTTCGGACTGGTAGGAATTGATATGATAGCTGGCCCCTCTGAGATACTTATTATCTGTGAT
This sequence comes from uncultured Piscirickettsiaceae bacterium, assembly GCA_964396315.1. GTDB lineage: Bacteria > Pseudomonadota > Gammaproteobacteria > PS1 > Pseudothioglobaceae > Pseudothioglobus. The sequence goes on from CAYNES010000029.1 coordinate 10,929, forward strand.
GGCAAAACTAATCCAGATTGGGTTGCTATGGACCTTTTCTCTCAGGCTGAACATGATGAGGATGCGCAAGCAATCCTTCTTTGTCCAGACAAAGATTTCATTAAGGAGGTTGAAATGAGCATTTCAAAACTCCTTCCAACAATGGAGAGAGAACAAATCATCAAAACTTCTCTTAAAAATAGAGGTGCTCTTATCTTGACTCAAGACATTGATGATGCTGTAAAAATTTCTAACAGGATTGCTCCAGAACATCTTGAGCTTTCAGTTGAGGATCCAGAGTCTATTATTGATGATATAAAGCATGCAGGTGCAATTTTTATGGGCAAATATTCTTCTGAGGCGCTTGGTGATTATTGCGCTGGCACCAATCATGTTTTACCCACTTCAAGTACTGCAAGGTTCTCATCGCCACTTGGGGTCTATGATTTTATAAAACGATCAAGTATTGTTATGGCGTCGAAAGATGGGGCAAAAAAATTAGGTGAAACTGCTTCTGTTTTAGCCTACGGAGAAGGACTTCAGGCACATGCAAAATCAGCTTTATATCGAACTGATACAGACTAATTACCCAGGTATTGCTTGGTAATAACCATTTTCCTCTATAACTTGAATAGGCCAATCAAAAAGGTTTGTCAGGTTAGTATTTGTTAAGATTTGATTCTTATCACCATCCTCAATCACCCTGCCCTCTTTTAATAAAATGACTCTTGACACCTCAGGAGGAATTTCATGAATATGATGCGTGACTAAGATGACTTTTTTACCCATACCAATGAGCT
>CAYNES010000030.1:0-11499 GCA_964396315.1 uncultured Piscirickettsiaceae bacterium
GATTTAAAGACATTTATTGCAATCAAGTTGAATATCACCCTTTTTTATCTCAAGCTAAATTATTAGAGGTAATGCAAGATCTAGAGGTCATACCTGTTGCTTATTGCCCTATTTGTAGAGGAGATGTTGCTAGGCATGATGTAATTATCAATCTAGCTGAAAAGTATTCAAAAACACCTGCCCAAATAGCGCTTAGATGGATTTATCAGCAGAAAGTCGTATCGATTCCTAAGACAGCAAACTCCTATAGACTCAAGGAAAATATTGATATTTTTGATTTCGAAATTGTCTACAAGGATATGCTTGAGATCTACAGCCTAGAAAGAAATCAACGTTTAGTTCCTAATCTTGAAATTAATGAGCTAGAGTATCCTTTTGATTAAGCTTGGACTTAACTTAATTGGATAACACTTTGTCTTTCAATTAGCTTTGCTCCAAAATCATAATCAATCTCTAGGTCTGAGCCATAACAAAGGTTAATGAGTTTTCTGACAGCTGAGACTGCCATTTTTTGATCTGGCACATTGATTGTCGAAAGTGGTGGATTTGTATAGGAGGCAATGTTCATATTGTCGTAGCCTAATACTGACACATCATCTGGAATGTTAACTCCTTTGATTGACAATGCTGAGATAGCAGACATTGCAGATTGATCATTCGCACAGAATAAGGCAGTAAAAGATTGCTCTTGATTAAACAAATAGTTTGCACCTTCAAAACCTTTTTTAAATGTGTAATCACCTCGGTAAATCAGGTTTTTATGAATTGAAACATTATTCTCATTAAGAGCATCTAAAAAACCATGATGCCTCTCATTGGCATCAAATGTATCAAACCACCCAGTTATATATGCAATATTTTTATGTCCATTATCAATAAGATATTGGCCAGCAATGTAACCCGCTTGATAATGATCAAAAGCAAAGGACTTTTCTAAAAGGCTTTCAGCTTTATGGTTTAATAGGACAATGTTAGGGAACTCTTTTTCAAGCTGAAGGATGTCGTAATCTTGAATGTCTGACCCCCATATAATAATGCCATCACAACCTTTATTGATAAGATTGTCAATAGATTCACGAGCTGCTTTTGGTTTATTGGGAGAGTTTCTTTCTCCATCAGTAGTAATTAAACTCACGTCAAATGGTTGAAGTTCACGTTCAATTTTAGTAAGAGTGGCTCGACTCATCTCACCAGAGCTTTTTGTTCCCCATAGGCCAATCGTGCTGTATCTTTTCGAGGATAGTGATTGTGCTGAAGTGTTAGGCTTGAAGTTAAGTGCGGCCATTGCATCACTCACTTTATCAAGTGTTTTTTGAGAGACAGATCCTTTTCCAGATATAACTCTGGAAACAGTTCCAATTCCTACACCTGCTAACTTTGCAACGTCTCTTATGGTGGCCATAAAATAAAAAATATATATCAAATAAAGCTATTAATCCTTATTATATATAGATTATAAGGATATATAAGTTAAATTTGTTTTGAATAATTTTGTAACAAAATGACACACTTTGACACAATAAAATTTTGTAATACGAATTATAATTGGAAACGGTTCCATAATATTGTTGTTGTGGAGTTATTTAATAAATATTTTCTAGGAGAGAAATATGAAAAAAATGTTAAAGAGTTCAACGTTAGTTGCAGCAGCTATCCTAACGGGTGCTGTAAATGTTGCTTCAGCGACTGAACTAGAGGTGACTCACTGGTGGACTTCTGGTGGTGAGGCAAACGCTGTTGGCGAGCTTGCCAAAGCTTTTGATGCGACTGGTCACACATGGGTTGATGGTGCTATCGCTGGATCAGGCGGTGTAGCTAGACCAATCATTATCAGTAGAATCATCGGCGGTGAGCCTATGGGTGCTACTCAGCTTAACCATGGTCGTCAGGCTGAAGAGTTAATTGAAGCTGGTCTTCTTTTAGACTTAACTGATGTTGCTGAAGCAGAAGGATGGAAAGATGTGATTTATCCATCCAAACTGTTGGATGCATGTACTGTTGATGGTAGAGTTTATTGCGCGCCTGTGAACATTCACTCAGCTCAGTGGCTTTGGTTAAGTCATGATGCTTATGAGAGTTCAGGTGTTGCTGTTCCATCAAACTGGGATGAGTTTGTTGCTGCAGGTCCGGCGCTTCGTGCTAATGGGATTGTTCCTTTAGCAATGGGTCAGCAAGGCTGGCAAGTAGGTTTAGGTTTTGGTGTACTTGCTACAGCTCTAGTTAGTGAGGATGCTTGGTATGCGGTTAACCGTGACAAGGATTCTTCAGTTGCTGGCGGCGCTGAATATGCACGTGTTTGGAGCGCTTTTGATGATGCTCGTAAAATGGCAATCGGATCAAACGTTGGTGACTGGAACCTAGCTACAAACCTCGTTATTACGGGTAAAGCAGGTGGTCAAATCCATGGTGACTGGGCACAAGGCGAGTTTAGTGTTGCAGGCTCTGTTGCAGGAACTGATTATTCATGTTTACCTGGTTTAGGAGAGCGTGAAATCTTAGATACTGGTGGTGATGCATTCTACTTCCCAGTTCAGGACGATGCTGATGTTGAAGCGGCTCAAAAAGAGTTAGCTGCACTTTTAGTTTCTCCTGCGGTTCAAGTGGCGTTTAACCTTAAGAAAGGTTCATTACCTATTCGTGGCGACATCGATATGTCAACTGCGAATGATTGCATGCAGAAAGGTTTGAAGATTCTTGCTGGAGGTAATGTAATTCCTTCAGGAGACATTCTTCTTTCAGCTGATACACAGAATCAGGTTAACGAGCTTATGAATACTTTTTGGAGTGACTTGTATATGAGCCCTGAGGATGCTCAGGCTAAATATGCTAAGATTATTGCAAGTGCAGACTAAGCACTAATCAAATAGAGCTGCCGAATTTTAAACTAGAGTTCGGTGGCTCTTTTATTGTTAACTTCTAGTTTTAGTATAGATTTCTTTAGATTACAATAACGTATATGTTCAATAAAGCCCAGCTTGAAAGATTTTTTATTGGTTCAGTTATGCTGGCCTTTGCCTCGTTAGTGCTCTCTATTGTTGGAATAAAACCCCAGCTATTTCAGAATATTCAATACCTTTTATTATTCATTTCTTTAGTAACCGTATTACTAATAGGAATTCAAGCTAGGTCTATTAATTTTTTTTCAAATAGACTTCAAAGGCAAATCGTTGGATGGCTTATATCTGCTCTATTTTCAGTAGCAATTTGGGCTTTTGCTCAGAAGGGTGTTCAGTTAATTTTTCCAGCCCTAAAGAGCTATAAAAAGGCTTGGAATACGTTAGAGCCTTTTGCAATATTTGCAACAATTTCTTTTGTTTTATTCGCTATTATCTTGCTAATAGTTGGTAAAAGAGATAGCAAATTAGATCGCCCGGGTTATATTGAGCGCTTTTTAGTATACAACCTGTCAAGCAAAATTGCGGCATTGCCAATGATTTTTACAGCTATTGGTGTTTTTGTTATAGCAACTTTGTGGACTGTATACCATTCTTTTACCAATAGTCGAATGCTTCCTAAAAGTGAATTTATTGGCCTTGCTCAATATGAAAGACTTTGGAATTCTGATCGTTGGTATATGTCTATTGAGAATCTAGCAATTTATGGTATTTGTTCATTAATTTTTTCACTTTTTATTGGTTTTATGTTGGCAGCCTTGTTAGATCAAAAAACAAGATTTGAAAATACATTTAGAACTATCTTTTTGTACCCGTTTGCTTTGAGTTTTATTGTTACAGGACTTGTTTGGCAATGGATTCTTAACCCAGAATATGGCGTTGAAAAAATTGTCAGGTCTATTGGATTTGAATCATTTGTTTTTAACCCTCTTTACAATATTGACATTGTTATTTATGGAATTCTTGCTGCAGGTCTCTGGCAGGGAACGGGCTTTATTATGTGTCTTATGCTTGCAGGTCTTAGAGGAATTGATCAAGAGATATGGAAGGCCGCTAGAATTGATGGCATTCCCATGTGGAAAACCTATATTCAAGTTGTCATACCAATGATGCGCCCTGTATTCATCACTACTTTGGTTATTATTGCTGCTGGAATTATTAAGGTTTATGACTTAGTCGTTGCGCAAACTTCAGGCGGGCCTGGAATTTCATCTGAAGTTCCTGCAAAGTACGTTTATGACTATATGTTTAGTGCACAAAACCTTGGTCAAGGATTTGCTGCTTCTACAATGATGCTCGTTTCAGTTTTAATTGTGTTAATTCCTTTTGCTTATCTTCAATTTGGGAGGAAAAAATATGACTAACTCTCAAAAACAATCTAGTCTTGTTGAACCAAGAGGCCCCAAGCCACGCAAAATGATGAGTAGAAGAAATATTATTCTTTATGGCACACTTTTAGTTGTTGCAATATATTATTTGATTCCACTCTATGTGATGATAGTAACCTCTCTTAAAGGTATGCCAGAAATCCGCTTGGGGAACATTTTTTCCCCGCCAGTTGAGGTTACCTTTGAGCCATGGATTAAAGCTTGGTCACAAGCGTGTACCGGTCTTAATTGTGACGGACTATCAAGAGGTTTTTGGAACTCCGTGCAAATCACACTTCCTTCTGTTGTAGTGTCAATAGCCATTGCATCAGTGAATGGCTACGCACTTGCAAATTGGCGCTTTAAAGGTGCTAATTTATTTTTTACCATTTTGATTTTTGGTGCTTTTATTCCTTATCAAATTATGATTTATCCTTTAGTTATATTGCTGAGAGATTTAGGAATTTACACAAAGCTTCCGGGATTAATTTTGATCCACTCAATCTTTGGAATGCCCATATTAACTTTACTATTTAGAAATTATTTTACAACAATTCCTGAAGAGCTTTTCAAGGCTGCAAGAGTTGATGGAGCAAAATTTTGGGGCATTTATTTCCGTGTCATGATGCCAATGTCACTACCTATATTTGTGGTTGCAATAATCATGCAGGTGACAGGAATTTGGAACGATTTTTTGTTTGGAGTCATTTATACAAAACCAGACACATATCCAATGACAGTTCAGCTTAATAATATTGTTAATTCGGTTCAAGGTGTGAAAGAGTATAACGTGAATATGGCTGCAACATTGCTTACTGGGCTAGTTCCATTAACAATCTATTTTATTTCAGGAAAACTCTTTGTTAGGGGTATTGCTGCTGGAGCAGTCAAAGGTTAATTAAAGGATAATTATCAATGAAAAGTATAGAAATTAAAGACTTATCACTTAATTTTGGGGATGTTAAAGTTCTTAAGGATTTAAATCTGTCTATAGAAAAAGGAGAGTTTTTAGTCCTCTTGGGTGCTTCGGGTTGTGGAAAGTCAACCTTGTTGAATTGTATTGCTGGGCTTTTGGAAATTAATGATGGTCAAATCTTTATTAATGATCAAAATGTTACATGGTATGAACCATCTGAGAGAGGGATTGGAATGGTGTTTCAGTCATACGCTCTCTACCCTCAAATGTCAGTAAAAGGGAACCTTTCGTTCAGTCTGAAAAATGCAAAGCTTTCAAAAGAAGAAATTGAAAAGAGAGTGAAAAATGCTTCAGAAATTCTTCAAATTGAAGACCTTTTAGACCGAAAACCTGCCGCACTCTCTGGAGGTCAGCGACAAAGGGTTGCAATTGGTAGAGCGCTCGTTAGAGACGTGGAAGTTTTTTTGTTTGATGAGCCTTTATCTAATCTAGATGCTAAATTACGTACTGAACTCAGAGTTGAAATTAAAAGGTTACATCAAAAGCTCGATAATACGATGATCTATGTTACTCATGATCAAATTGAAGCAATGACCCTAGCAAATCGAATTGCAATTATGAGAGACGGCTTGATTCTGCAGCTAGATAAACCTAAAACAATTTACAATTTCCCTGTAAATAAATATGTGGCTGAATTTATAGGATCTCCTAGCATGAATTTTTTGCAAGGAAAAATTGTACTTAATAAAAAACCCATCTTTAAGTTAGAAGGTGGTTGGTGCGAATCACCAGATCTAAGTAATTATAAGTTTAAAGAGGACATTAAAGAAGAGAGGCAAATTTGGCTAGGTATTCGTCCTGAAAGTGTTGTGGTTGGAGATGAAGCTAATAAGATGCCAGTAAAATTTAGTTTGGAAGCTGAAGTTGTTGAGCCAATGGGTGCTGATACTTTGGTATGGTCAAAGATTGGTGGACAGGAGTTTCACTTTATTGTTGATGGCAATTCCACTATTAATAGTGGTGACTCTGTATTAGTAGGCTTTGATCCAGTTCACTCATCTATTTTTGATTTAGATAGTGAGGATAGGCTTTAATTAATATAGGTATTTGAATAATGTATAAATTTCCAAAAGATTCAAAACTTAATAATCCAGAATTTATTTTTGGAGTTGCTACTGCATCCTACCAAATCGAAGGGGCTACGGGCGTTGATGAGCGTTGCGACTCAATATGGGATACTTTTTGCGCAACACCTGGAACGGTCTATAAGCAACATAATGGGGATATTGCTTGCAATCACTATCACTTATATGAGCAGGATGTTGACCTCATTGCCTCTCTTAATGTTGATGCCTATCGACTTTCCATTGCTTGGCCAAGGATTATCAAAGAGGATGGAAGTGTTAACCAGAAAGGATTAGATTTTTATGACAGATTAATTACTGCTCTTGAGAAAAAAAATATAACAGTCATGGCGACTCTGTATCACTGGGACTTGCCACAATATCTCGAAGACAAGGGTGGCTGGCTAAACCGAGAAACATCAGTTAAATTTGCTCAATATGCTGATGTGGTGAGTAAATATTTTGGAGACAGGATTAGATTTTATGTAACACTTAATGAGCCCTGGTGTAGTGCATTTCATGGTTATCGATATGGTATTCATGCCCCTGGAATTGCCGATGAGGCATCTGGTTTTTTGGCGTGCCATAATTTATTGCTTGCACATGGCATGGCTATGCCTATTTTAAGAAAAAATGCAAAAAATTCGCAACACGGAATTGTTTTAAACTTTACTCCGAATTATCCAGTAGATGATTTATCGATTGAAGCCGCACAGTTTGCTGATGATGAGCATACACATTGGTTTATTAAGCCCATTATGGAAGGAAAGTATCCTGGTTCAGTTTATCTTCATTTTGAAGAGTTTATGCCGACAATTAAAGATAATGATATGGCTATTATTAGTGAAAAAATTGATTTCTTGGGTGTGAATTTTTATTCAAGAAGTATGGTCACTAATAGGAGGCAAGGAAAAGTATCTGATACAATTTTGAAGAAACTTGAGCGTGCTGAAATTCGTATCCTTGAGTCAGATGATGTTTTAGAAGATGAAACTAAGGCTGAGCAACTCCAAAAGCTCATGAATCAAAAAGAAAGTCATTACTTAAGTGTTGAATTGCAAGAGGTCGAGAGAACACATATTGGCTGGGAGGTTCATCCTGAAGCTCTTTTAAAGCTACTCACTGACTTACATAGAATTTACAAGCTTCCACCAGTTTATATCACAGAGAATGGGGCAGCTGTTGATGATCATGTAGTTGATGGCGTTGTGGATGATGAACAGCGTTATCGCTATTATCAAAACCATTTACTAATGGTTCACGAAGCTATTCAAATGGGTGTTGATGTTAGAGGATATTTTGCTTGGAGTTTGATGGATAATTTTGAGTGGGCTGAAGGCTATAAGATGAGATTTGGAATTGTTTATGTAGACTATGAAACACAAGAGAGAACTCTTAAACAAAGTGCTATAAAGTTTCAAAAATTCTTGAATGCTCGTAAAAACGGTCTTTTGTAGATTTTAAGGTATTTTTAGTTTTGTTTTTTGCAACACACTTTGCAACACTTTGACACAATATTAAAAAATCTATAGTTTAAACTTTATCTCGTTTTTACGGTTTAATATTAAAAATATTGTTGTTGTGAACTATGAATAATATCAATGCAGATATTGGCTTGATTGGCCTTGGAGTGATGGGTACAAGTCTGGCGTTAAATATGGAGAGCAATGGATTCACTGTGGCTGTCCATAATCGAACTACTCCCCAAATAGATAATATTGTTAATAATAGATCAAAAAATAACAAGATTATTGGATTTGAAAATCTTGAAGATTTTGTCAACTCAATCAAAATCCCTAGAAAAATTATGCTTATGGTTGTTGCTGGTTCTGTGGTTGATGACTATATTCAAAAGTTAATCCCACTCCTTGATCAAGGCGACATCATTATTGATGGTGGAAACTCTCATTATCCAGATACATCGAGAAGAGCCCAAGAGCTTGAAAATAAAGGCTTACAGTTTATTGGAGCAGGTGTATCGGGCGGTGAAGAGGGGGCCTTAAAGGGGCCATCTATTATGCCCGGGGGCTCTGTCTCTGCATGGCCTGAGGTTAAGGATATTTTTCAAAAAATATCTGCAAAAGTAGGTGATAACGAGGCCTGCTGTGACTGGATTGGTGAAGGCGGTTCTGGCCACTTTGTCAAGATGGTGCATAACGGCATTGAGTACGGAGATATGCAGCTGATTTGTGAAGCGTATCAAATCATGAAAGATGTTCTGGAAATGTCTAATGAAGAGATGCACAAAACATTCAAGAAATGGAATGAAGGAGAGCTTAATAGCTACCTGATAGAAATTACAGCTGATATTCTTAAATTTAAAGAGGAAGACGGCAGTTATCTGGTTGATAAGATTCTTGATACTGCAGGTCAGAAGGGTACAGGAAAATGGACAGCCTCAGTCGCACTAGAATTAGGCTCACCCTTAACACTCATTGGTGAAGCAGTGTTTTCAAGATACTTATCCTCAATAAAAGACGAGCGAGTAGAAGCTTCTAAACAACTTAGCGGTCCAAACATTAATTTCACAGGTGATAAAGCAAAAGCTTTGGATGAGATTCATGATGCACTTTATGCCTCAAAAATGGTTTCATATGCTCAAGGTTACACGCTTCTTTCAGATGCAGCAAAAGAGTTTGACTGGAATCTAAACTATGGTGCAATTGCGCTCATGTGGAGAGGAGGATGTATTATCAGGTCAGCATTTTTGACCAAGATAAAAGATGCTTATGATCAGAACCCAAGTATTAAAAATTTACTTTTAGATCCGTTCTTTAAGGAGAAAATAATCAAATCACAGGAAGGGTGGAGAAGCATTGTTTCTACTGCAATTGCAAATGGAATTCCCGTTCCTGCAATGACCTCATCACTGGCTTATTTTGATGGCTATAGAAATAATCGTTTACCTGCAAACCTTCTGCAAGCGCAAAGAGATTATTTTGGTGCGCATACCTATGAGCGAATTGATAAAAATAGGGGTGAGTTTTTCCATACTAATTGGTTACCAGATAAGGATTAAAATTTACGGTTGAATATATTATGTCTGAATCTGCAATAAAAATTGATAGTTTTGTCCTCTTTGGCGTCTTTGGGGACCTTTCTATGCGTAAGCTAATACCTGCTTGGTATTACCTTGAAAGAGATAATAAACTGAGTGATTCATTAAAAATATTAGGTGTTGGAAGGCGTGATTCTTCTGACGCGGAGTTAAAAGACAAAGTAAAAGAGGCGCTAGAAACTTTCGTCTCAAAAGAGTATCTGAATACTGAAACTATTTTGCGTTTGCAAGAACGTTTGCATTATTGCACTTGTGACCTTTCAATGGAAGAAAGTTATAATGATTTAAATATAAAAATTAAGGACTGGAAAACCCCTACGGCTTTCTATTTAGCAATATCTCCAAGTCTTTTTGAGATCGTTTGTGATGGTCTTAGTAGTGCTAATTTAATCTCATCTCACTCAAGAATCGTCGTTGAAAAGCCTATGGGGTTCGACTTAAAATCTTCTCAAGAAATCAATGAAAAGCTTACAAAACATTTTGATGAATCCCAAATTTATCGTATTGACCATTATTTAGGAAAGGAAACAGTACAAAATTTAATTACTTTAAGGTTTGCAAACTCTCTGTTCTCAAGTCAGTGGAATAGCAAAAGTATTGAGTATGTTGAGATAACGGCAGCCGAATCAGTTGGAATTGAAGATCGCTGGGGATATTTTGATGGAGTGGGACAGTTAAGAGACATGGCTCAAAGTCATCTTCTTCAGCTGCTTTGCTTGATTGCAATGGAGCCACCGAATAGACTGGATGACCAAAGCATTCGGACAGAAAAGGTGAAAGTTTTAGAAGCATTAAAGTCTCTTGACAATGAAAGCATTTCGTCAAACTTCGTTTCCGCTCAATATATTGATGGTGAAATAGATGGGATTCAAAAACCTGGTTATATTAATGAGGATGGGGCAAACCAAGATAGTAATACTGAGACTTTTGTAGCTGTAAAGACAGAAATACAAAATTGGCGATGGTTGGGGGTTCCTTTTTACATTCGAACTGGCAAAAGAATGACCTCAAAAGCAACTCAAATTGTGATTCATTTTAAGTCTGATGGGCACTATATTTTTAATGGTAGTGAAGAGAGTTTAGAGGGGAACACTTTAATTATAAGTCTGCATCCAACTGAGGGGATATCTCTTCAGGTTTTTACAAAACCCCATGGTGTTGGTAAGCATTTAACGGTGCGTTCAGACCCTATGAGACTAGACTTCAAAAAAACGCAAAAGTTGCTTAATATACCAAGCGGATATCAAAGTTTGTTAATGGATATATTAAATGGTAATCAAAGTTTATTCCTTTGTAGAGAAGAGGTTGAGCTTGCATGGAAATGGTGTGATGATGCCTTAGAGGCCTTCAACCAATCAGATCAAAAGCTTTGCTTTTATAATGCTGGAAGTAATGGCCCGGTTGAGAGCGAAGAGCTGATTTCACGTGACGGACATAGCTGGCATGAGGAGTAGCAAAACCTATTACCTTCCTGAGCATGTTGGCTTTTACAGCACCAATAGTAGTGAATCTTTGGTTAGTGATCTTAGTCAAAATATAAGTGAAATTTTGAAGGAAGCTATTCAGAAGAGAGGGCGTGCTAGTATGGCAGTTTCTGGTGGAAGCACTCCTAAACCTCTATTTGAGGAATTGTCTCTTCTTAATCTAGATTGGTCTAAAGTGGATTTAACCTTAGTTGATGATCGTTGGGTTAATTCTGAAAACAAGGATAGTAATGAACTATTACTTAAAACTCACCTCATAAAAAATAAAGCAAAAAAAGTAAATTTTGTACCTCTTAAAAATGATGCACAAAGTGCAAAGGAAGGTGTTTTATTGAGCGAAGAAGCACTTAAAAGCTTTACGATGCCTTTTGACATAATCATATTAGGAATGGGGGCAGATGGCCACACAGCATCCCTATTTCCTTGTTCTGATGAGCTTAAAGAGGGGATGGATTTAAAAACAAAAAATTCTTTGATTGCAACAACGCCCAAAACTGCTCCTTATGAGCGAATTAGTCTAACTGCAAAATCCATTATGGAAGCTAAAAAAATATTTTTACATCTTAATGGATCGAGTAAGCTTCTTACCCTTGAAGAAGCCATGAACTTGAGTGATTCTAACAAAATGCCAATCTATGCTTTTCTAGAGAATGGTC
>CAYNES010000031.1:0-11274 GCA_964396315.1 uncultured Piscirickettsiaceae bacterium
CATCTGCCTCGTATAATCTATAGTTTTTTTAGTTTTATCAAACAATATGGGTAAAAAATATAATGTTGCGGTTGTAGGAGCAACTGGAGCAGTGGGTGAAACACTCATCTCAATTTTAGATCAGAGAAATTTTCCAATTGAAAATTTATATCCTTTAGCATCCAAGCGTTCAGCTGGAACTAAGGTTACATGTCAAGGAAAATCTTGGGTTGTGCAAGATCTAGATACTTTTGATTTCTCTAATGCTCAAATTGGCTTATTTTCAGCTGGTGGGAGTATTTCTGAAAAATATGCACCGATTGCAGCAGATCAGGGGTGTATTGTTATAGATAATACATCTCATTTTAGGCGTGATGAAGATATCCCATTGGTTGTGCCAGAAGTTAATCCTCATGCAATTGCTGAGTATACAAATCGCAATATTATTGCTAATCCAAATTGTTCAACTATTCAGATGTTAGTGGCGTTAAAGCCGATTTATGATGCTGTAGGTATTTCAAGAATCAATGTTGCAACTTATCAAGCAGTCTCAGGAAGTGGTAAAGAAGCGATTACGGAGCTTACAACCCAAACTGCAAACCTCTTAAATGGTAACGATGTTGAAGTTGAGGTATATCCCAAACAAATAGCATTTAATGCAATACCTCACATTGATTCATTTCAAGAAAATGGCTACACAAGAGAGGAAATGAAGATGGTATGGGAGACCCAAAAGATCTTTGAAGATGAAGAAATTCTGGTTAATCCTACTGCGGTCCGAATCCCAGTAGTTTATGGTCATTCAGAGGCAGTTCATATTGAAACAAAAGAAAAATTAACAGCTAAAGATGCTCGTGTCTTGCTTGAAAATGCTGCTGGAGTTGAAGTAATGGACAAAAGAGAGAATGGTGGTTATGCCACTCCTTTCATTGAGGCAACGAATAATGATGCAACATACGTGAGTAGGATTAGAGAAGACATTAGCTTTGAAAATGGATTAAATTTATGGGTAGTTTCGGATAATATTCGAAAAGGCGCTGCACTGAATACAATTCAAATAGCGGAAATACTCATCAAAGACTATATTTCATAAGATAAAATCAAAAAAATGGTTATTAAAGAGCGAAAGACAAATGAAACGGATATCAAGGTAAGTCTTGAACTCTATGGTATTGGAAAAGCTAATATTGATACTGGTGTTCCATTCTTAGATCATATGCTTGATCAAATTGCACGTCACGGGTTAATGGATTTAACTATTACCTGTAAAGGTGATACAGAAATAGATGACCATCACACTGTTGAAGATATCGGAATTACATTAGGACAGGCGTTCTCTGAAGCTGTTGGTGATAAAAAAGGGCTGACACGTTATGGGCATGCATATGTTCCACTAGATGAAGCATTGTCAAGAGTAGTTGTTGATCTATCGGGAAGGCCAGGATTAGATCTTGGAGTTAAGTTCACAAGAGATAGAGTTGGATCATTCGATCTAGATCTTATTAGAGAGTTCTTTCAAGGATTTGTTAATCACTCATTAGTAACACTTCATATTGATAATTTAAAAGGAATTAATTCACACCACCAAGCTGAAACCGTCTTTAAAGCATTTGGAAGGGCAATTCGAATGGCTACAACTCCTGATGAAAGGCAGTCAGATGTTATTCCCTCAACAAAGGGATCTCTCTAAATAGATAGGTAGATTAGCGTGCAAACAATTGCAATTGTGGACTACGGAATGGGAAATGTCCGCTCTGTACAGAAAGCACTTGAGTTTGTTGCTCCAAATGACAATTGCATACTTACTAGTAATCCTAAAATTATCAGAGATTCTGATCGAGTTGTTTTTCCAGGACAAGGAGCAATGGGATCATGCATGACAGCATTAGAATCAAGCTCATTGGTTGATGAAATTAAATTATCATTTAAGTCTAAACCCTTTTTAGGAATTTGTTTAGGATTGCAACTATTGTTTGACTATAGTGAAGAAAATAATGGGACAAATGGGTTATCAATTGTTCCAGGAAAAGTAGTTAAATTTAATAAAAGTAAACTTAAAATACCACATATGGGTTGGAATAATGTTAATCAAGTAAGAGAACACCCACTTTGGCATAATATTTCTAATAATAGCCGTTTCTATAGCGTCCATAGTTATTATGTCATGCCAATCAATCAAGATTGTGTTATTGGAACCACAAACTATGGCCATGAATTTACTTCAGCAATTGCTATAGATAAAGTTTTTGCAGTTCAATTTCATCCAGAAAAATCACAAAGTGACGGCTTACAGCTTTTAAGTAATTTTGTAAGTTGGTCGTAAAAATTTGTTTGGAAAACTGAGATGATTTTAGATTAATCTTAAGTCAGCTCTTTCAAAGATCTAAGATATTGTTCTTGATCCATTGGTTTATTGTATTTCTGTGAATTAAAAATCATTTCAGCTATTTGTTCCATCATTATGTGCTCAACTTGATGATCATCTTTCATTTTTTTAAGAAGATTGTTATAAATTTTCTTTATACCTTTTGGTTGATCTAGACTAAGTTGATCTTGCAATGACAAGTGAAGGTTAATATGAAGAAATGGGTTTATTTTTCCCTGTTCTGGGAAATATTCAGTGTCTAGATCATTAATAATGGCTTGATATTCAGGGTGTCTTTCAATTATTTTTGCTAATTGAAGCTCTAATGGCTCTAAGAACTGATTTGCTTTATATTTTCCCCAGGCTTCAGCTAAAAATTTTCTTTGTGTAGATCTGTCTGAAGAAAACACTGAGTTTAGATATTTTTCTCTTCATATTCGCACAAATCTAAAAGTGTGCAGTCGTTACAGTGGGGTGATCTCGCTTTACAGACGTATCTTCCGTGGAGAATCATTAGGTGATGAGCTGGAACTTTAAACTCATCTGGTATGAATTTAATTAATTTTTTTTCAACTTCTAGGACGGTTTTTCCTGAGGCAATTGCCGTTCTGTTGGCCACTCTGTAGATGTGAGTATCTACAGCAATTGTGGGCTGACCAAATGCAGTATTAAGAACCACATTGGCTGTTTTTCTGCCAACGCCTGGTAGTGCTTCTAATTCCTTTCTGGTCTCAGGAACTTCAGAGTTGTATTTATCAATGAGTATTCTGCAAGTTTGAATAATATGCTTTGCCTTGGAGTTAAACAACCCAATAGACTTAATTGTATCTCTGAGTTTGTCTTCACCCAATTCAAATATTGATTCAGGAGTATTTGCAAGAGGAAATAAGATATCTGTTACCTGATTTACACTCTTATCTGTCGCTTGCGCAGACAAAGTAACTGCAACAAGCAGTTCGAATGAGGTTGAATAGTTAAGTTCAGTTGTGGGATTTGGTATTTGTATTAGAAGCCTACCAAACATTTCACTTCTTGTTTCTGCGTTCATTTGAACCTTTTTTTGATTTAACTATGGGTGAAATATTATACTTAATTTTTAAATATTAATCAATAAACTACCCAATCTTCAAATAAATGAATTCGCATAATCTTCAAGATCTTTCCAAAGTTTTTTTCTATCAGGATGGCTTTCTTTTAAATTATTTAAGCTACTTTCAAAGCTGTCAATCGACAGAAAACCATTCTCGCCGTTTTGAATTCTAGATTGAACGATTTCAAACCATTCTTCTTGTTCATAATCATTAAGAGATTGAGGATAATTTCTAGCCTTAAAATTCAGAAATAATTTTGAAAGTCTATTGTCTTCAAACGGCGGAGTATAACCAGCAAAATCTGTGTTTGAAAGACTCTGTATTTCATTACAAATCGCTCTATCATGGTTACTAACAAAGCCATCATATAAAGACTGATCCGCATCGGAGCTTTGTTGTCTCTCTGACTCCTGTTTGTAAATTAACTGAACTTTATCTTCAATTTTTGATCTATTTTGATGGATAAATGTTAAATTTTTTAAACAATGCTCCATGTCAATCTGAAACTTATCTATTAGTGCAGTTGAGAGTTTAAAGCTATCTTCATTTGGACTGCAAACAAACATAGGGCTTTTATTAAAAACCAGTTCATTAAGTTCAAGCTTTTCAAGACCTTTCGGTAAGTCAGATTTTCTAGTGAATGTAAGTTTTTTTAATTCATCTACATCAAGTTCAAGTAGAATTTCTGGATCCTGATTAAGATTGAATACAATTGCACGATCTGAATAGTCAGGATGATAAGAGATTGCTGTTACAAGCCTTGTAAATGATGATTTATAGCCAAAGCTTGAGGAAGTTAAAAGCATTGGATAGCAAAGCTTTACAAGTTTTTCTACCTCTTTTTTATTTTTAAGGCTCAACGCATATTCAAAAAATCTTGGCTGAGTCTTTTTTATAATTGAAGCAATTCCAATTGTTGCTCTCACATCTGCCAACGCATCATGAGCATTACTGTGTTCAATATTGTTTGCCGGCGCAAGATTATCAAGCTTAAAAATAGGCCTATTTTTTTCATTTTTTACCCAATTGAGACTGCCATCTTCTTTGTGAGCATAACAGAATCTTGCAACATTGAGAATATCCCATCTTGAATTACCATTCTGCCAATGCCAAGAGTACGGGTCTAAAAAATTTCTAAAAAGGGTATGCCTTGTATATTCGTCATCAAAAGCAATTGAGTTATAGCCAACAATGCAGGTATCAGGCGTTGAAAATTCAGCATGAATTTTTCTAATAAAGTCATGCTCAATGAATCCTTTTTCTTCACAAAGTTGGGGTGTGATGCCTGTTACAGCACAAGCTTCAGGTGCAGGAAGGCAATCATGAGTGGGTTTACAATAAAACATATGCTCATCTAGAATATTTAGATTTTCATCTGTTCTAATTCCAGCAAATTGAGCAATTCTTTGCACTTTTGGTGAAAGACCAAAAGTTTCATAATCGTACCAATAGAATGTTTTCATAGAGCCTTTAGTTTATGACAATTATATATCGATTGACTTATGCAAAACAGAGGTGATTAAATTGAAATCACATAAAAGTAATGAGACATGCACAGACTCAAGTCTTATGAAAAATAAGAAAATATTCACTAACTGCATTATTTAAAGCCCGAAGCGTATTAAACAGTATAGTGGAGGAAGAAAAATGTAAAAACCCAGCTATATACTGGGTTTAAATTAAATAACTATTAAACTATTTTGGTACTACGTTTGCTGCTTGAGGGCCTTTAGCGCCATCTTCTAGCTCAAACTCAACCTCTTGACCTTCTTCAAGAGTTTTGTAACCATCGCCTTGGATTGCTCTAAAGTGAACGAATACATCATCACCACTTTCTTGCTCAATAAAACCAAAACCTTTTTTTGCGTCAAACCATTTAACGCGACCTGTAGTTGTAGACATGCAGTCTCCTAAAAAAAAATAAAACATGGAAAAGATGCAACCAACCCAAATCACTGTGAAACCGTCATACTATGAAGCAACAACACAACATCAAAATCAGCTGTATATTAACCAGCAGAATCAATTT
The DNA here is from genome assembly GCA_964396315.1 of uncultured Piscirickettsiaceae bacterium. Classification (GTDB taxonomy): domain Bacteria; phylum Pseudomonadota; class Gammaproteobacteria; order PS1; family Pseudothioglobaceae; genus Pseudothioglobus. The sequence goes on from CAYNES010000031.1 coordinate 5,465, forward strand.
TAACCTAAAAATCTAATAAGATATATTTATTTATAATGGCCTAGAGAGTGGCTAGCTTCTTGATCGACTTCTTGAAAATTTCTTGTCTCTATTTGTTTTTGGCTTGCTTCTTCTTCGTTTTCTAGAAGGTTCCCTTTTAAAATGACTTGATGATTCTCTTGGAGATGTTTTATTATTTTTCTCAGTCAACTCTTCCATATTTAGCTTTTTGTCAAATACTCTTGTATTCTTGAGGATTTGAAGAGTTTCTTTTGGCATTTCATCAGGCAAATCAACTGTAGTGAAGTCTTGATAGATTTGAATGGCGCCAATGAATGCACTGCTTATTTCGGCCTCATTTGCAATAGCCCCCAGAATATTGCCTGGTTTGATGTTGTCCCTGCGCCCCAATGATATTTTGTATCTTCTCATTTGGATTGACGGGTTATCTTTTAAGGGGTCAGCGTGAATTGAAATTGAAATGGTTTTATTGTCTTTAGAGTCTATTTTAGGTTGAATAATCTCTTTTTCGCTTAGCAATAGAGGCTCTGTACCTTGGGCCATTAATGCAAGTGAGGATGCAATTTTAAATAAATCTTCTTCATTTTCTTTCTGATAGTCCAGGACAAGATCTGAAAAAATTGAAAGATCTTGATTTTCAATTGTTTGTGTTATTCTTTGTTTAAAGTTTACAATTCTCTGTTCATTAATGATTTTTGCTGATGGCAGCATCATCGGTTCAATCGGTTGTCGAGTAATCCTTTCAATCGTCTTCAGCATTCTTCTTTCACGAGGTGCGACAAATAAGATAGCTTTTCCATCTCTTCCTGCGCGACCTGTTCTACCAATTCTATGAACATAGGACTCTGGATCCTGAGGTATATCATAATTGACAACATGAGAGATTCGATCAACATCAAGGCCCCTTGCTGCAACATCAGTTGCAATAAGAATATCAATTTTCCCTTTTTTTAGGTGCTGAATTATTCGCTCTCTATGATTTTGAGCAATATCACCATTAATTGCTTCTGCTGTAAAGCCTCTGGCTGAGAGTTTTTCTGCTAGGTCGATGGTTGCAGTTTTTGTTCTGACAAATATTAGAAGGGCATCAAAGGCCTCAACTTCGAGAATACGAGTCAATGCATCCAATTTATGAACCCCTCCAACAAGCCAATATCTTTGTGAGATTGTTTTAGCTGTTGCAGTTTTTGTTTTAATTTTGACTATTTTGGGTTGGTCCAAAAATTTTTCTGCCACTCTTCTAATGACATCAGGCATTGTTGCAGAGAAGAGTGCTATTTGACGTTCTTCAGGGAGCTTTTCCATGACCCACTTTACATCATCGATAAATCCCATTCTGAGCATTTCATCTGCCTCATCTAGAACCAAAGCCTTAAGTGATTTTAATTTGAGAGTACCCCTTTTAAGGTGGTCCATTACTCTACCAGGTGTTCCTACTACAGCATGAACACCCCTCTTAAGCGGTCTTAATTGAACATCATATGATTGACCACCATAAATCGGCAGTACATGAAAACCTTTCAGATGCCTTGAGTAAGTCTGGATAGCTTCGGATACTTGAATTGCAAGCTCACGTGTTGGCGTTAAAACTAAAAGTTGAACTTGGTTATTATTTAAATCTATTCTATCAATCAAAGGAAGTGAAAATGCAGCTGTTTTTCCAGTACCAGTTTGAGCTTGACCAATGACATCATGACCCTTTAATAAGTAGGAAATGCACTGTTCTTGAATGGCAGATGGTGTCTCATAGCCTACATCATCTAGCGCTTGTACTATTTCTTTGGACAGGCCAAAGCTATTAAATGTTATGCTGGATGGTTGATCAGCCATGATTTAGGTGGGGTAGTGAGGAAAAGGGAGGATTATACCTTGAATTTGTAATGCATATTTAAACGACAGTAGTTCATTTCAAATGTTGCGAGGAATATCTTTATTTAAACCATTTGATAGAGCATCCCATTGAAGGTATTTGGTTGTTTGGACCTTTGCCCGTTATTGAAATTTCTTTCATTGCTTCATACAATTCTCGCTTGGCGCCATCAACTGATTCTTTTCGAGACTCGTCTAACCTGCCCCTGTATTGAAGACCAAGCTCTTTGTTATATCCAAAAAAGTCAGGAGTGCATACAGCTCCATATGCCTTCGCCACCTCTTGTGTTTCGTCGATAAGGTATGGGAATGGAAAGTCATAATCGAGAGCCATTTTTTTCATATTTTCAAACGAGTCTTCTTTATATTCATTTGGATCATTCGACATAACTCCTACGCTGTTTATTCCGAGATGTTTTAATTCTCTCGTATCTCTAATGATTCTAGTAATGATTGATTTGACATAAGGGCAATGGTTGCAAATAAACATGATTAGCAATCCATTTGGTCCTTTGAGTGAATTTAGGTCATAGTATTGTTCATCAACTCCTTTGAGTTTGAAGTCAATAGCAGGCAGGTTGAAATCACAAATTGGGGTCTCTGTTCTTACCATTTTTGAGTTATTGTTATATTTATCATGATTTTAGTATAGCTTGAATGATGTGTCCTGCCATCATTAATCCAAATATATTAGGCATATATGATATAGCGCCATTAACGGCCCTTGGTCTTCCAGGCGGTGAAAACTCAGTTTCAGTCACTGCTTCATGTGGAAGGGCCTTTATTTGAACTTCTGTTGAGTGAACCACTGGAAATTTTAATGATGCACGCTTAATTCTGAGTTGCCTACGGAGTTCTCGAGCAAGTCCACAGTATTCTGTTTTATCCATTCTTGAGATTGTAACTTTTGTAGGGTCTAGTCTTCCCCCAGCTCCCATACTTGAAATTATGGGTTTATTCAGGCGATTGCAAGCGTCAATTAAATTTGTTTTACAGGCAATCGCGTCAATGCAATCAGCCACAAAGTTATAATCCTCTTCATTTGCTATTTCTTCAGCTTTATTGCTATCAATAAATAGATTTTTTTCATTAATCACAGTATCAGGATTAATATCTCTAAGTCTTTTTGACAGAACTTCAACCTTTGATTTACCCAAAGTTGAGTGGAGAGCGATGAGTTGACGATTGAGATCAGTCTTGGCCACTGAATCAAAATCAATAAGAGTTAATTCTCCTACGCCAGCTCTGCACAAGGATTCTGCACATGCACCGCCAACACCTCCAAGACCCGCTATGACAACGTGAGACTCTGCTAATTGGGCTAAACCAAGCTGTCCTAACAGTATTTCAGTTCGAGCACAACTCCCAGCCATTAGCTTATCTTAAAAAGATTATAGGTATTCTGGTCGCATTGCTCAATGACCTCATCAAGAGTAATTTTTTTGATTCTCGCCACTCTCTCAGCTACTTGAATTAATTCGTCTGGGTTATTTCTATCATCTGTTTCAATGACTATGGATTCAATTGGCAAGAAGTTAACTATATCATGCAGTTTGTATGCATGTGGATTAGTGAGTGCCGTTCCAAAACCAAAAGAAAAGTTAATTTTCAATAAATTTTCAGCTTGCTGAAGACTTCCAGAGAAGGCGTGAATAACTCCTCTCGACTTTGAGTAAGATTTAAGCAAATCTGTAACATCTTCTGTGGCATGAACAGAATGGATTATTAATGGAAGGTCAAAACGAGTTGCAAGCGCAACTTGTTCATCAAAAAAGAATCTTTGTGTGTTTTGATCTTTAACTTTTACATAATCTAAGCCACATTCCCCAACTGCAATTGGCCTTTCTTCTTCAATTTTAACTTCAAGATCATATAAATCAATCATTTGATGGTCTTTTACAAACCAAGGGTGAATACCTAAAGCAAAATGACTATTTTTGTTTAAGTGACTGCATGCAATTACGCTGTCCCAATTATCTTTTCCTGTCGACGGGATAATAACTCCTGTCGTTGAACTAGAGGGAGATTTAACATTATCAAAATCTAAGTGTATGTGCGAGTTAACCATTACTTCCTTTGTCTTCTAGTAGATAATATAATATAAATTTTTCAACCAAGTTAAATGCAATTTTTTTCTAAGAAAATTTCGCAAGTCTACCTTGTATTGTTTGTTGGAGTCTTTCTAACATTAACAGGTAATTTTACATTTTTCGAAAAAACAATGCAGATTTATCCGTTTTCTGAAAACTGGTTATTCATAGCCTCATTGTTTTTATTTCTATTCTCCTTTCTTGCAGCAATCTTGTTGCTTTTGTGTTTTAGGTGGACTGTTAAACCAATCTTGATTTTTCTGTTGCTTGTCTCCTCAATGCTAACCTACAGTACTCATAATTATGGAATAGTTTTTGACCAAAACATGATTACAAATACTTTTGAGACTGATGTCAGTGAACTTGGTGATCTTTTGAGTATAGAGTTCATTCTTTACGTCTGTTTCTTGGGCCTTCTGCCATCTTATTTTGTATGGAAAGTTAAAATAGTAAAGCTTCCACTTAAATCTCAATTTTGGCAAAGATCTAAAGTGCTTGTTACTTTAATTGTTGTTTTTGTAGTTGTGATTTTGTCATTCTCAAAGCATTACACTTCCTTTGCTAGAGAAAATAGAGACTTAAGGCTTTATATAACCCCTTCGTACTTTCTGTACTCTACAATTAAATTTGTTGACTCAAAAATTGAAACTTCTGCCAAGCCGTTCAAGGTTGTTGGTGAAGATGCAACAATAAATAAGAAGTCAGATAATAGGCGTTTAGTAATATTTGTCATTGGGGAGACTGCTAGAAGAGACCATATGTCAATTAATGGTTATGAATTGCAAACCAACCCTATGCTCGAGAAAGAGGACATCATTTCATTCAAAAAAATGACTTCATGCGGAACAGATACTGCTTGGTCTGTTCCATGTATGTTCTCTTTACTTGGAAGAGAGAGTTATTCTCATGCAAAAGGAAAAAATATGAGTAATGTGCTTGACCTAGTGAGTCAAGCTGGCGCCAGTGTTCTTTGGATGGAAAATAACTCAAGCTCCAAAAGTGTTGCAGATCGAATTGATTTTTTGGACTATCGCTCTGAAGAAAATAATCCTATTTGCAATCCAGAGTGCAGAGATGAGGGTATGTTGGTTAATTTACAAAATTATATCGATGAGCAAGATGGCAATGATATTTTGATAGTTATGCACACAATGGGAAGTCACGGGCCTGCATATTACAAAAGATACCCGAAGGAATTTGAAGTCTTTAAGCCAATTTGTAAAACAAATCAGTTGAACGAATGTAGCAATACTGAGATCACTAATGCTTATGACAATACAATTCTCTATACAGATTATTTCCTTTCAAAAGTTATTGAGTTTCTTAAAAGGAACTCTCAAATATCAGACACTGCGATGTTCTATGTTAGTGATCATGGTGAGTCTCTTGGGGAGGGAGGGCTTTACTTGCATGGTATGCCATACTTTATGGCACCAGATCAGCAGATTGATGTTGCAGCGTTTATGTGGCTTGATGAGTCTATGTCAAAGCTTTTTGATAAAAATATTATCAGAGAAAGTGCAGATCTGCCTCAAACCCATGATAGCCTTTTTCATACTTTATTAGGATTAATGGATATAGAAACTGAGCTGTATGAAAGAGAGCTCGATTTGACAACCAAATAGATCTGAATCTTTGCTCACAAATGCGCCATCTATTTAAGATAATTGCCAAATGAAAACTTACATTAAGAATGAAAAGTGATTATAATAGTGCGCTTGTTCTAAACCGACACAGATATAAGAGTTATGAAAACATTTAGTGCGAAAGCTGATGAGGTAAAAAGAGACTGGTTTTTAGTTGATGCAGATGGTAAGACTTTAGGTCGTTTAGCGACTGAGGTTGCATCTC
>CAYNES010000032.1:0-10876 GCA_964396315.1 uncultured Piscirickettsiaceae bacterium
CAGACAAGAGCTCATAGATTGTTCCAGTAAACTTAGGAAAGAAAATGCCAAACGAAGCATTAGAAATACTCTGCGTTAAGACTGATAGCATAGTTAAACCCGGAACAATAAATAGACCGTACGTGACCCCTTCAATGTTCTCAATCCTTGATCCAATTGCTGAACCAAATACCACAAAGTATAGGGCGGTAGAAATAACAGGGGAGGCGATACTTTGAAAAAGCGTTTTCCAAAAACGCATCATCTCATTGAAATAAATGACCTTTATTGCGGTTAAGTTCATGACTCCTCCTTAACCAGGTCAACAAAGATATCTTCTAATGAACTTTGCTCCACCTTTAGATCTTTCAATAATAAACCAGAGTTTGTAATTTTATGAAGAATCTCAGAGACATCCGCCGTCTCATCCTTAACGACATATGTATAGGAAATTTGAGTACCCTCTTCATTCAGCTCTATATTGTATTCCTCTAATGAACTTGGAATCTTTTTCACTGGCTCTTTTAGATCAATGAGAAGTTGTTTCTTTCCAAGACTCTCCATCAGTTCATCTTTTTTCTCAACCAATAAAAGCTCACCATTACTTATTACTCCTACTCTTTCAGCAATTTCTTCAGCCTCTTCAATATAGTGTGTTGTTAGAATAATTGTTACACCTTGATTGCGAAGTTTATTGACAATCTTCCACATGTCTTTTCTTAGCTCGACATCAACACCGGCTGTTGGCTCATCCAAAAATAAAATTTTAGGTTGGTGAGATAATGCTTTGGCAATTAAAACTCGCCTTTTCATTCCTCCAGACAGGGCCCTGATTTCAGAATCTTTTTTATCAAAAAGTGATAGATCCTTGAGAAGTTGCTCCAAATATGCATCATCTCTTTTGGAACCAAATAGCCCCCTACTAAATCTCACAGTACTCCAAACCGTATCAAAAGCTCCCAAGGTCAACTCTTGAGGAACAAGACCAATCATAGATCTTGTTTTTCTAAAGTCTTTGATAATGTCGAACCCGTCAACAGTGACAGATCCGGATGAGGGGGAAATAATGCCACAAATGGCTGAAATTAAAGTCGTTTTACCAGCGCCATTGGGGCCTAACAGGGCGAGTATCTCACCTCGATTAATTTCCAAGTCCACCGTCTTGAGTGCCTCAAAACCTGAATTATAGGTCTTTGATAGGCCTTTAATTGAAATGATTGAATCCATTATATTATCTAAAATTATGAAACGAAGAATGGATAGATTTTACTTGCTATATTCTTCTCTAAACGTGCGTTTTTGGAAAACACTCTTTCATTAATATAGAGTTTAATATTTTTCTTTTCAAGCACCTAAATGAAATTTAGTTTTTCTTCGCTTAAAGCTCTTCATACCAAGGCGGGTTTGCGCCTTTTCTCGTTACGGCAATACTCGCCACTTTGTTAGCAAACGAAAGTGCTTTTTCAAGCTGAGTTTCAGTTAAAGTATTAAGACTATCTTTATCAAGTAAATTCTGCTTGTCAAGACTAAGAAGAAAGCCCGCATTGAAAGTATCACCGGCAGCAATAGTATCGACAACATCAACCTGATAACTCTTAACATAGACTTCAGAGCCATCCTTATAAATTACTTTTGAGCCTTCAGAACCTAAGGTAAATATGACAAGTTTAACTCCATTTTCAATCCAATCTTTGCTAACCTCATTAATGTCCTGCGCCCCATAAAGATAGCGATAGTCTTCATCTGATATCTTAATAATATCAACCTTGTAGGTAAGCTCAATAAAGCGAGCTAAATAGTTCTGTTTACTTTCAATAAAGTCGGGTCGAATGTTCGCATCAAAATAAATCGGCAAGAAGCCTGACACCTGCTCAACAAACCACTGCCAACTCGACCCACAAGGCTCTGCTTGAAGGCTTATCCCTCCAACCAGTAATGCCTTTGCCTTCTTTACTCTATTTATAAATGGGTTTAGGCTCTTTTGATCTAATAATCTTCCAGCTGAGTGCTCATCTACAAAGGTGTACTCTGCAATGCCGTTAACGACGTCAGCATAGGCAAGGGTGGTGGGCCTATTAGTTTTAATGACAAAGTCTTCTTTTACTTTGGAATGACGCAACTTATTCTCTATAAGCTCGCCATAATTATCATTGGATACTGCGCCAAAATAATAGCTATCAGTTCCGAGGCGACCAAGTGCAATTGATGAATTGAAATTACTACCTCCTACATGAGGAGTATATTCAGGCTCTCCCCGAAAAGAGACCATATCTATTAAAGATTCGCCTGCACAGATAATCATTTGTAGTTTTAAACTTTCATTGAAATTATTAAAACTTAATTTTACAATACAGGCCCTTGTAAATTAAGATATTGGAAGTGCAATTAATAAAAACTTAACAAACTATAAAAGACGTGAGCCATTCTCAATAGGTAAATCATTAGTGGCTAATACCACTGAATTATCTTTACGGTAAAACCCTAAAACCAAACATTCACTCATAATAGGCCCTACTTGCTTAGGTGAAAAATTAATAACGCCCATAACTTGTTTATTCTTCAATTGTTCTTTTTTATAGAGATCAGTAATTTGAGAGCTTGATTTTTTTATCCCAACTTCAGATCCAAAATCAACATGCAAAATGTAGGCTGGCTTTCTAGCCTCAGGAAAATCTTCAACCTTGGTAATAGTGCCAACTCTTATATCAACTTTTTCAAAATCTTTCCATGTAATTGTCATATCATCACCCATTATTACTCTCTTAGTAGCTGTCTTAATCCATCTTCTAGCGCTGCTGTAAAGCCTTTATCATTCCCTGGATTTGCAGCACAGTGACCCCAAGGCGAATCGTAAGGTCGAAATTCAACATGACTCATATAGCTAGCTTCAATGACATTATCTTCAGGAGGAAAATATAGGTCCTGTGTACAAGGCATTAAGATAGATTTAGCCTTGATTGATCTAAGTGCCATTTCAAAATTGCCATTATATATTGGGCCAGTACTAATATCGCTAGTCTGCCAAGTCCTTAGTTTGCAAAGAAGATTATTAGCATCCCAATTTTCAGCATGATCCTCCTCCCAGTCAACTAATAAATCCTCAAAGGATTCAAAACCAATTGTTTTATAAAGCGATTCACGATAAAAAGTTTGCGAAAAAGCCCATCCTGCATAAACCCTTGCAAATGCTTTTAGTCCATCAACAGGAGGAGATCTGTATTCTCCATTATTCCAATGTTGGTCTGCACATAGCGCAGCTCTTACTCCCTCAAGAAAGACATAATTATGTGTTGAAGTTTTTGCTGAAGCGCAGAAGGGCAGAATAGCATCAACAAAATCAGGGTACTGAGCAGCCCACTGATAAGCCTGACAGCCAGCCATTGACCAACCCGTAACTAGAGCAATTCTCTTAACTCCTAATGCTTCATTGAGAAGCCGATACTGGCAAGCTACATTATCCCAGAGCGAAACATGCGGAAATCTTGGACCATCTTGAGGCGACTCAGTATTGCTTGGGGAGGAAGAGATTCCATTACCAAACATGTTAATTGAAACAATGAAGTGCTTATCCGGATCTATGGCTCTGCCCACTCCAAAAAATCCCTCATTTCTTTGGTGTGACCCAGTATAAAAAGTCGGCAGAACAACAACATTACTTTTATTGGTATCTAGTTTTCCATAGGTTTTATAGGCCAAGAATGCTGAATTTAAAACCTCTCCTGAGAGAAGAGTAACATCGCCTAGTTCAAATTTATCATAGCCCATTTCAACAACTTTTTATCAACAGTCTAGAGTATTATCTCTCTCCCATTGACTGAGATGAGATGAATAATCATTCCATTGACTTTGCTTCAACTTAATGTACGCATCAATCAATTCATCTCCAAGCCTCTCTCTCAGAACATCGCTCTCTTCAAGGAGTCTTAGAGCATCAAGTAGATTTTTTGGAAGTTGTTTGTAACCCTCAATATCTTTACCAAGCTCATACATATTGATATCAAGGGGATCACCCGGATCCCGGTTTGCAGCTATTCCATCGAGTCCACAAGCGAGAATACCAGCCTGCATAAGGTAAGCATTTGCAGCGCCGTCCATGAGTCTCAATTCAAATCTTCCAGAGTCTGGTACTCGAATCATATGGGTGCGATTATTTCCTCCATAAGTAATTGAGCTTGGAGACCATGTTGCCCCAGATAGCGTTCTTGGAGCGTTAATTCGTTTATAACTATTAACTGACGGATTAAAGATTGCAGTTAGTTTATCAGCGCTGTGCATAATGCCGCCTAAGAACTGATAAGCCAAAGAAGATAATCCTAAGCCTCTACTTTCATCGTCACCATTAAATAAGTTTTTAGAACCATCAAGACTCCAGATAGATAGGTGGGAGTGACAGCCATTACCAGTGAGGTGACTGAAAGGTTTTGGCATAAATGTAGCTCGCATTCCATGCAGCTCTGCTATGGATTTCACCATAAATTTAAAAAATACCTGCCGATCTGCAGTGGTCAATGCATCATCAAAATCCCAGTTCATCTCAAATTGACCATTGGCATCCTCGTGATCATTTTGATAGGGGCCCCAACCGAGCTCAATCATGCTGTCACATATTTGTTTAATCACTGGATATTGACGCATTAATGCCTGTTGATCATAGCAAGGCTTGCTCTGTTGATCTTTGTTGTCTGCAATATCTGTGCCATCATCATTAATTAAGTGGTATTCACATTCAACACCGGTCTTCATTCTAAACCCTTGCTTTTCAGCCTCTGCAAGTTGCCTCTTTAATGCAACCCTCGGTGATGCCTCAACTGGCTTTCCATCCATCCATAAATCAGAGGCCAGCCAACCAACCTCAGGCTTCCATGGCAATTGAATTAAACTGTCTGGATCAGGAATAGCGAACATATCTGGATGAGCAGGAGTCATATCAAGCCATGCTGCAAAACCCGCAAAGCCAGCGCCTTCTTCTTGCATATCATCAATTGCTCTAGCCGGCACTAATTTGGAACGCAAGCTACCAAATAAATCTACAAAACTTATTAGAAAATACTCAATCCCTTTTTCTTTAGCTACTTTACTCAGTTTAGTTGCCATACATTCTCCTATCTTTACTGTCTCAAAAAATTAATGCCTATACTCCATTCTTTCCAGGAATCCATCCAGTCCCAGCCAATGGAACACCTGCCATTGCAGCAGCCTCCATTGTTAATGCTACCATATCTTCTGGCTCTAAATTATGCACGTGACTTTTGCCACAAGCTCTCGCCAAAGTTTGCAACTCAAGAGTCAACACATTAAGATAATTAGCTAGACGACGACCCCCCAATTTAGGATCTAAGCGCTTTGCCAGCTCTGGATCTTGAGTTGTAATTCCAGCTGGATCATTACCTTGTTGGTAATCATCCCAAAATCCTGCTGCCGATCCTATCGCTTTATAATCTTCATCAAACTCAGGACTCTGATCTCCCAAAGCTATTAAAGCTGCTGTTCCGATCGCAACCGCATCTGCTCCAAGCGCAAGAGCTTTTGCAACATCTGCACCGCTCCTAATACCTCCAGAAACAATCAATTGCACTTTGCGATGCATATCCATTTCCTGCAAAGCTTCTACAGCCATTCTAACTGCTGGCAGTGTTGGAATCCCTACATGCTCAATAAAGACATCCTGAGTTGCCGCAGTTCCGCCCTGCATTCCGTCGACAACAACGACATCGGCTCCCGCCTTAACGGCTAGAGTTACATCATAAAATACACGGGTTGCTCCAACTTTGACGTAAATCGGTTTTTCCCAATTAGTGATTTCTCTGAGTTCTTGAATTTTTATTTCCAAATCATCTGGCCCCGTCCAATCTGGGTGTCGACAGGCTGAACGCTGATCAATTCCTTCAGGCAGATTTCTCATTTGAGCAACTCTTGGGGAAATTTTTTGACCTAAAAGCATGCCACCGCCTCCAGGCTTTGCACCCTGACCAAGAACTATTTCGATTGCATCAGCCCTTCTTAAGTCGTCAGGGTTCATTCCGTATCTTGAAGGCAGGTATTGATATACCAGAGTTTTTGAATGACCTCTCTCTTCAGGAGTCATTCCTCCATCGCCAGTTGTTGTACTGGTCCCAGCAATTGTTGCACCTCGCCCTAACGACTCTTTGGCCTGAGCAGAGAGCGAACCAAAACTCATTCCAGCAATCGTTATAGGGGTCTTCAAATGGATGGGTTTTTTTGCAAATCGATTTCCAAGGACAACTTCAGTCGTGCATTTTTCTCTATAACCTTCTAATGGATACCTCGAGGTTGAAGCGCCTAAAAAAACCAAATCATCAAAGGTAGGTATCTCTCTTTTTGCACCAAAACCTCTTATATCATAAATACCTGTTTTTGCTGCGCGTTGAATTTCAGCAATGACATGTCGGGGAAAAGTTGCTGACTCAATTAATGTTGGATTATCCTTACTCATAAATCTTTTCTCCTTAATAATCGTCGACTTGGTCGATATCAAAATTATATAACTTACGTGCTGAACCATATCGACGGAACTCATCTACACTGTAATTCATTTGCGCCATCTCTAAAAGCCTAGTCAATTCTTCTTTGTGTTCTTTTTTCATATCTTTTTCTTCACAATCTGTTCCCAAGCTTTTAACTTTGCCTCGAACATAAATTTTTGTTTCGTAAATAGAATCTCCCATCGCATCACCAGCATCTCCGCAAACAACAAGACTCCCTGACTGAGCCATAAATGCACTCATGTGACCAATATTACCGCCCACTACGATATTGACCCCCTTTATTGAAATTCCACAACGGGAACTAGCGTCCCCCTCAATAACGAGTAACCCTCCATGAGCCGTAGCACCGGCATATTGAGAGGCGTTGCCAGTCACACGAACTTCACCAGACATCATATTTTCAGCAAGGCCTGGACCAGCATTCCCATTAATTGTTATAGAAGCCTCTTGATTCATTCCCGCGCAGTAATACCCGACATGTCCATTAATCTCTACATCAATCTCTTTTGTAAGACCCACAGAAAGAGCATGTTTGCCAACAGTGTTATTTACAATGAACTTATCACCAGAAGAGCCATCTTGTAATTTTTCATTAAGTTCACGAATAGTACTTTTATTCAAATCTATTGTGGCCATATTTAACTCCTCTTCCAACTGTAAATCTGGGTTGGTTCAGGCTCCCAGATGCGCGCATTTTCAGCACCTGGTAGTGTTGCGATTGCGCGATACTCTGATGACATGGCTGCCCAGTCATCAGTTTCTGCCATGATTGCAGGCTTGCATCCGATTGGATCACGCATGACAGCAAATCCATCTTTAGTGCCAATAGCAAAAGTATAAAAACCATCTAGGTCTTCTATTGCGTGATTCAATGCTTCATCCAAGTCATCACCCTCGCTCAAACGCCAACTCAAGTAACCCGCTGCAACCTCGCTATCATTATCAGTTTTGAATTGAACTCCAGTACGTTTAAGTACTTCACGAAGACGATTGTGATTTGAGAGTGAGCCATTGTGAACTAAGCATAAATCCTGGCCAGTAGAAAATGGGTGCGAATGCTCAGTTGTAATAGCACTCTCTGTAGCCATTCGGGTATGCCCTAAGGCGTGAGTGCCTGTCATATTCTTGATATCAAATTGCTCTATAAAATCAGAAGGGTTTCCTTTCCCTTTAAAGATTTCAATATTACTTCCTGCACTTGTAACGCTCAATTGTGTCCAATTTAATTGAAGCCAATCCTTTACTTCATCAAGAGAGGCCTCTAATGAAAGAACTGCATGGTTCTGATTAATGAAAAATTTAATCACTGAAAAATTAGTATTAACCGATTTTTCAAAGTTTTCCCAGTCAAAATCGACCTCCTGAGCAAGTACAGTTACTTTACAGCCACTTTTATTTGGATTCCTATAAACTGCCATACCAGCGCTATCAGGGCCTCGCTCAGTCATCTCACTCAACATAGGAGCAACTAAGGCTCCAAGTTGAGATTCAAGCTTAGGGTTCTTAATAAAAAGTCCAACAATTCCACACATATTTACTCCAAATAAAAAACTTTTATGAATTAAAAATAATTCAAAAAAAAATAGTTTAAATTAAAAACGAACTACATTTTTGGCAATAACTTTATTATCTAATAGAGTCTTAAAAACTCTTGAACTTCCCAATCTGTAACTGCCTGGTGATATCTATCCCACTCATCTTTTTTGTATGAGAAAAACTGAAGAAGCATTGAATCGCCCAACACTTCTCTTGCAAAATCATCCTCATTTAGAGCTTCAATAGCCTCTAAAAGATTACGAGGCAAAGATTTAATATTGGATGCCTCCATTTCTTCAGGGCTTAATGTATAAAGATTAATATTTAGAGGCTTGCCTGGGTCAATCTTATTTTGAATACCATCAATAACTGAGGCAGTTGTCATTGCCAGAGATAAGTAAGGGTTCATGCACATATCAGCGGCACGGTTTTCTATACAAAAACGATTTTGCGGAAGTCTGAGCATACATGAGCGGTTGTTATCACCATAGCCCATGGTTGTTGGCGCCCAAGTGTAAACTCCACCTTCAAATCCACCAACAATTGGAACAAGTCCATTGTATGAGTTGACTGTCGAACAGGCAATTGCAGTAATTGATGTGCCATGTTTGATTAGTCCTCCAACTGCATGATAAGCTTGATCAGAAAACTTGCCATTCTCACCCTCAAAGATATTTTTATTATCCTTTGTGGTGGTCATACTGAAATTTATATGAGCACCAGATCTCCAATCTCCGATTGTTGGCTTTGGCATGAAGGTGATAAACATTCCATATTTTTTAGCCACTTCTTTGAGTAGTACTCTCAAGAATACCAATCGATCTGCCATTTGGAGTACATCGGTATAAGTGAAGTCTAGTTCAAATTGCGAGTATGCACCTTCTGCAACAACATCCTTCATTTCCCAGCCAAGATCATTAACAATATCAATGAGCTCTTTAAAAAATTCCATTGAATCTATCGAGTATTCAACATCGTATCCAAAAGCCTGTCTTCTAGGACGAAGACCCTCTCCAGGCAATGGATCATCATCTATTGCTTTGACTGGCTGTCCATTTTCATAGCGCATTGCAATAAACTCTGGCTCGATACCACAATAAGCCTTATAGCCCGCTTCATCAGCATTTTGAATCGCCCTTTTAAGGGTTTGTCTAGGGCATAAATTGTATGGCCCGCCTTCCCACCATAGATCAGAAAAAACCCACACACAAGCTTTATCCCAAGGACATATCACTAAGCTGTCTAAATCAGGCACAGGAATTTGATCTGAATCATTAGGTCCTAACTCTGGCACAAATGAAACCGAATGGACTGCAAATTGAGGCCCCTTACCTGCGCACAAGTTTTCAAACTCTCTAAAAGGTATTGGCTTAGTTTTTGGAAGTCCAAGCATATCAATCCAACAAGACAAAATGTATTTAACACCGGCTTTTTCGAGCCTTGCTTTTTCTTCAGCAACACGCTTTTTTGAGGGAAGAGCATCTTCCATCTTAGTGTGGTAAATTTTGTTCATTTTTTTCTCCTTCTATTTTCTCAAATTTTGTATCAAATTTTCTCTTGAGACTTCAACAAGAACTGATTTTTAAATGTTGAAAGACCTTTCATCACCTCAACGTCCTTAATATCATCATTATTAAAACAGTGCTCTTCAAGAAAATTACTCAATGTGTCATCACTCTCCGATGCAATCTCGACTAATAAATCATATCGACCAGTGACCCACATAATAAATACTATCTCATTACAACTCTCTAGCCTTTGAGCAACTGAGCTAGGACTTGAGTTGGATGCAACCTTTATGCCAAGCATAGAATCAGTTGAATAGTTTATTGCTGAGCGGTCAACTAGTGCCTTGATTTGTAATACGCCTGCATCCTTCATTCGGTTGACCCTGTTCCTAACAGTGCCCTCTGAGATATCAAGAGTATTGGCAATTTCCTTAAATGGCAATCTACCATCTAACTCTAGCAAATCAATGATTTGCTGGTTTAATTTATCCTTGAGAGTGTCTCTAGTTGGTAAACGAGAATTCGAATCAGTATTCGTATCATTATTTTGATTTAAATTAATTAATCGACTGCTTGAGTTGCTCATAATAATGCTCTAGTTTTGTGGCATGTCTTCTGGATCTATTCCAGGTACGAATGTAATACCAGCCTGCTGTTTCCAGTCGTGTGGATAGGCCGCATAAAAAATAATGCACTTTTCATCGCACTCATAAGCAATTGAATTATCTTTGGGAATATATAAAACATCTCCAGGATTACACTCGTAAGCAACCCCGTCACAGGTTAATCTAAAGGTTCCTTCCATGCAGTAAATAATCTCGTCACAGGTCAACTCCCATGGCACAGAAACCTCATTCAAAAAGTTAAGCCCGCCACACATCGTATCGCTGACTGCGCTTGTAACGAAGGGCTTTATGTAGCTTTTGCCTGGCTCAAGGGTATGGAGTCGATGCTCAATCTCACTATATTTATAGAGTTTTGGTTTGTTGTCTTTCATCATCTTTCCCTATTCAGTTAATTCAAGTTTTTCATTCAGTTCAACGACATAGCCATCAGGATCCTCTATAAAGGCCAGAATTCTAGTTCCTGCATTCATTGGTTTTGCTGGACTAATAATCTTGGCTCCGCTAGCCTCTAGATCTTCTACTGCTTTATAGACATCCGGTGTTTCTATACAAATATGTCCCCAGCCATTCCCTTTATCATAATGGACTTCTTGATCCCAATTGTGGGTCAGCTCTAATGCTGGAAATTCTCTTTCTGGACCATACCCAACAAAAGCATTTGTATAACGTCCTCCTGGGTAATCAGTTTTTCTTAAAACTTGCATACCTAATATATCGCAAT
>CAYNES010000033.1:0-10831 GCA_964396315.1 uncultured Piscirickettsiaceae bacterium
AGCATTGTTTATCCTCAACTAAACAGCGCAATATTATAACAAGATTATCGTAAAACAGCCAGTTAAAAAGTAGTTAATTTACTGCAAAAGTCGACTATTTATAGCTGAGTTCCACCTACGGTTAAGGTGTCAACTTTAAGACTCGGTTGTCCCACTCCAACTGGCACACTTTGTCCATCTTTTCCACAAACACCAATCCCTGGGTCTAGTTTAAGATCATCACCCACCATTGAAATTTGAAGAAGAACCTCATCCCCAGAACCAATCAGGGTAGCACCCTTAATAGGAGTTGTGATTTTTCCATTTTTGACTAAATAGGCCTCATTAGCTGAAAAAACAAACTTTCCTGAAGTGATATCAACTTGCCCACCATCAAAGTTTTTAGCATAAATACCATCGTCAACTGATGAAATCATATCTTCAAATTTATCTTTGCCGTTAAGCATATAGGTATTTGTCATTCGAGGCATGGGAATATGCGCGTAAGATTCGCGCCTGCCATTTCCAGTGCTCGGTTTGTTCATGAGACGACCATTCATTTTGTCCATCATGTAGCCCTTGAGTAAGCCATTTTCAATTAAAGTTGTTTCCTGGGTAGGCGTACCTTCATCATCAATCGTTAGACTTCCTCGACGATTTTCTATCGTTCCATTGTCAACAATTGTGCACTTTTCACTCGCAACTTTCTCACCAATTCTTCCACTAAAAACGGAGCTGCCCTTGCGATTAAAATCTCCCTCTAGTCCATGCCCGATAGCTTCATGTAAGAGGACTCCAGGCCATCCAGAGCCGAGTATGACTGGCATTTTTCCAGCAGGTGCATCTTTAGAATCAAGCGCTACTAAAGCTAATCGAATTGCTTCTTTGGTATAAGTTTCAGCCAATGAATTTTTTGCAAAATAACTATAATCATATCTCCCGCCGCCTCCAGTTGAGGCCTGCTCGATCCTTCCATTATGTTCAACAATAACTGAGACGTTGACTCTAACCATAGGCCTGCAATCTACTTGATAAACGCCATCGGTAGATGCAATTAATACCTCGGTATAAGCGCCCGAGAGAGAGGCATTAACCTGAACAACTTTTGGCTCTTTTCTTGCAATAGAATCAATTTGTCTAAGTAAGTCAACTTTTTGCTCAGATGACAAACTATCAAGAGGACTTATCGCAGCGTACTTAGAAGGATAGTTTGCACTCTTCAATATTTTAGGCGGCTTAATTGATTTATTATTTGAGATACCTTTTGCGAAATCCACGGCCCCTTTAATCGCTTTTAGATTAAGGTCGTCTGAATAAGAAAAGCCTGTTTGATCAGCAGAAACGCATCTTGCTCCTACACCATGAGTAATATTATAAGAACCATCTTTAACGATTCCTTCGTCAAGAACCCAAGATTCTGCGATAGAATGCTGAAAAAACAAATCTGAATAATCTGAGCCATTATCTGACATTGAGCTCAATAAATTAAAAACTTCAGTTTCACTAATTTTGTGATCATTGAGTAACTCATTTATCATAAAACTTTAACTCCGTCTAATTGTTCAATAACTGGTTCGGACCATGGCCCAGAAATAATAAAGGTAACCTCAATGGAATTATCTAATAGACCACTAATTACCTTACCACCAAAAAGCATCTTGTCAGCTGCCCAAACACCAAGTCCTGCAAGACCTCCACCAGCTAAATAAGTAGCCAAAGGAATGGTATCTGCTATAGCTGGCTGTACATTTGCTGCTAAATTATAATCTCTTTTTATTACATCAACGCTGCCAGTCAACTCAATATCACTCTCTTCACTCTCTACTAGAAAATAGTCAACCTTAGCAATACCTTTATTAAAGAGCAATTTAGCGTTAATTTGATCATAAACATACCCCTGCTCTCTAAGCTCATCTCTTGAAAGCCTAAGTCTGTTTGCAATTGTCTCTAGGTTAATAAACGAGAGAAGTTTGAAAAGATTTGGATCTTGATTAGTAAATACCCCTTCTGCAACATCAGCCTGCATATAACCCGTTATTTTATTTAGAGAGACTTCCCATGGTTGGCAATCACAATAGAGCCTTAAGTCAACATTGAAACTTCCGCCAATGACGGGCTCATCAACTCCAAACTTATCCAAGAAACTAGATAAGTTGTCATTTGAAGCTTTTGCTCTAAGGGCCGTTTTACCATTAAGCCAACTTCCATTGAAAACTAGTTCTTCATCACTAAGACCGATATTTTCAAAAACTAGATTTTTGATTTCCATGACATATTCATGGTTTATTAAGTCAGCTTCAAAATTTGGTATTTCTGTATCGTTTACCTTAGAGTTTTTTGCAGACAAATGCAAGTTTGGAAAAATTTTTGGAGATAACTTCCAATCATCAATACTATCGACACTTGAAACATTTAGGTCGTTAAGTCTAACTAATAATTTACCTTCATCATCAGTCAATATAGCAACCTTAGCATATAGATTTTCTGAGCTGATTGTACTGTTCCATTCCTCGGTTACATTTTTACTAATGTAGACATCGGTTGAAGTTTCTAAGTGACTTAGCTTAACTCTTAAGCCAGATTTTTCCTCATCAATCCAGTCTTTAGGGTTCAGTGAAATTTGAAAAAGCTCTTCTCCAATTAGGCCCTTGCCTTTTGTTCTAATTAATCCGTCATTATATGAAATCTGTGAATTAAACTCATTTATTTTAAGTTTCCCATCTAAAAGACTTAGGGCGTTATCTGATGCAAACATGTCAAAACTTAACTTAAGCTTTTGTTCATCCTCTCTTTGAAGGGGAACCACCATATTGACATTGCCCCAAAGATTTCCTACTAATTCAAACTCTTCAAGATAGGATTTAATTTTTTCAGAAACGGAAGATTGCTTGATGAATTCTTCTATAGCCATGCTCTCAGAGTTAAATCTTGCATTAAGAGACAAAGTTGCATCTGGCTGATTAAAATCTCTTGTAGTAATGCTTAAATAACTTAAATCAATATCTTCAACGCTTGCTTGATTCCCTACAATCTTTAAATAATCATTTGAAAAGTTAACCTTTGCATTAATATTTTCTATAGACGGCCACTTTGGGTTTGCACTTATTGAAGCATCACTAAGGTTCGCAGAAAATTTAGTATTCGGCGACTCTATCTCACCCGACATATTAAAACGTGTTGTGAGCATAATATCTGTTAGTTGACCATCAGTTAGAACTTTTTCTATCCACTGAACACCCCTAGAATCAGCCAGGGATTCAGGAATATTTTGACTAATTTTAGAGACTTCAATTTGATCTATATAGCTCTCAAAATCAAGATAAACTTGGTCCTGTTGATTAAAAATTTTGACCTGAGCTGAAAGATTAAAGTCCTCATTATTTATTGAAAAAGGTATTACAGCTACTCGCTCCTCTCTTGCTTTTGCGACATCGATACTTGTATTAATACTTACACTGCTACTAAGCTTAGGAACTTGAGAGCTGCTAAAGATTGATTCATCTCTCATTGATAAACTGATTTTCTGCTCATTTCTCTTAAGCTCCATTGGGGCAAGATCTAGAGATTGCTCTCCAATCAGTTTGGTTCGATTGATTGAGAGAGATTTAAGTGCAAGTATTCCTGAAATACCAATGTTAGACAATACTCCATCGGTATTAATGATTCCCACATATTCATCGATATAAGTGGTATCAATTAGTAACTCATTGATATCAAGATGACCCGGTATTTCAATGCCTTCATAAAGCGCTTGAAGGTCAATATTCCACCTTAATACATCTATTTTTGCAATAGGCTTTAGGCCTTTAGCACTTATTTCAAGCTCTTTGACAGCTAGCAATAGTTCATTGTCTTGAAATTCTAGTGATATTTTTTCAATGCCAATGTCCAGTCCACTGACCTGAGAGAGGCGATTTTCAATCTGCCCTTTGATGGTTTGAGGGAATAAAATAAAAAAAGCCACTACCGCTAATAAAGCCAGGGCAATCAATGCTGTAACCCAAGTACTAATCTTTAAAATATTGAGGCTTCTTAGGAGGGTTTTTTTTAACATATTTTTGTTGCAATCAACTGCAAGTTATTATAACCAAATGTATAATATTGCGGAATTTAATCTAATCTAAGGGAAGATGTAATGAGTCAAGGTACAACAGGTTCAACAAAATTAATGCTAATCGTTTGGGCGCTTGCCATGATTTTTATTGGCTATAAGTCACTGACTTCTTCGAGTAGTGATTCATCTCATAGTAATATGATGGTTGATAATGCCACTCTAGAGAGGATTAAACCTGTTGGAGAAGTTAGGATAGACTCAAGCAATATGGTTGCATCAGCTGAGAGCACAGAGACTGCAGAGCGCTCAGGAGAAGAAATTTACAACAGTAAATGTGCCGGATGCCATACTTCAGGAGTCATGGGTGCACCAAAGTATGCCTCTCTAGCAGACTGGTCATCAAGAATTGACCTTGGTCTAGAAAATCTCACAGCTTCAGCGATTGCAGGTAAGGGCGGTATGCCAGCAAGAGGAACTTGTATGGACTGTACTGATAACGAGATTAAGGTAACTGTTCAGTATATGTTGGATAGCTTAGAATAAGATAGCTTATTGGCTTAAAGCCTGAAAAACGCCTAAGTCTCTATTTTTTTCGACATCACTCCAAGGCAAAACCCTTCCATTCATTGCTACGTACACTCCAGATTCTAATAACTGGAGAGATCCCAGAGCACAACCAAAATTAAATAAAGCATCAGAATTATTGACTGCATATGGAACCATAGAGCCAAATAAAACAATTGTTTTATTGATTTGTCTCTCACCTAATAGTTTAGCTGTGTCGCACATTGTGTCTGTTCCGTGAGTTATTAATATGAACTCCTCATCACATTTTTCACAGCTATCTAAAATTAATTGACGATCTGAGTCGACCATATCTAGACTATCAATAAGGAAAAGCTCTTCTGGGATAATATCGACTTCTATTCTAGACCTTTTGATCATTTCTGGAAAATGAGTCTTATCAAATTCTAGCTTTCCATTTGACTGATTATAGAACTTATCAATGGTGCCACCTGTAATCATTAATCTTACTTTCATAGATTCAACCTATCTAACTCAAATAAATACTAATTATAGCTTCTCTGTCCAAAAATATCAGTTCCGACCCTAACCAAGTTTGCACCATTCTCTATTGCAATCTCAAGATCAGAGGACATGCCCATTGAGAGAGAGTCGAGATTGGGATATTTGGAGAATAAACGTTTCATTTCAGCAAAGCTGTTTTCTGAATTTTCAGGCTTTGGTATAGTCATAAATCCCCTTAAAGAAAGATTAGGAAGTGAGGCCATTTCTGAGACAATCTCATCAACTTTTTCAATGTGCACGCCTGACTTTGTCTCCTCTTTATCCACATTCACCTGGATCAAAATATTTAGTGGGGCTAGGTTAGGACTTCTCTGATCACTGAGTCTTTTTGCAATTTTAATTCTGTCAACACTATGAACCCAATCAAAGTTATCCGCTATCGAGACCGTTTTATTTGATTGAATGGGTCCGATGAAATGCCAGATTAATCCTTTCCCTTTAAAAAATTTAATTTTATCAATGGACTCTTGAAGATAGTTCTCTCCAAAGTGAACTTGACCCGCATCAACAGCCTCTTGAATTTCAGTAGTTGATCGAGTTTTACTTACAGCGATTAGCTCTACATCTTGGCTAGATTGAACTGAATCAATTCTGGATTTGACCTGTTTTAAATTATCCGAAATCATTAAAAACTGATTGAGCTTCAAATACTGGGCCATCAACACAAACCCTCTTCATTGCTGGGCCATTTTCAGTCTGCACCTCGACAACGCATCCAGCACACCCACCAACAGCACAGGCCATAAACTCTTCAAGGGAGGCTTGGCAAGGGATGTTGTATTCATTTGCCAACTTTGAAACGGCTTCAAGCATTGGATGTGGGCCACATGTGTATATTTCGACATTGCTCAAGTCATCAGAAGTGAGGCTATCTAAAAAATCTTGAGCTAGACCAGTAACATAACCTTGATAAACACCTTCATAATTCTGAAGGCTCGCTAAACCGCATGGTATTCCCCACTCTTCCAACAGAGGCATGGTATGTAATTTAGAGGAATGGTAACCATTTAAGGCACTCTTTGATGCATCAAAAGGAAAGGGTACTTCAGAGCCTAATATGGCATAGGGGCTATATAATGTATTACCCTTTAACTGCTGCGCCATTGCGATAATTGGCGGTATTCCAACACCGCCTCCAATCAATAGAGGGATTTTGTTTTCAGTCAGCTCAAAACCATTTCCAATTGGACCTATGACTGAGATTATGTCCCCAATTTTTCTTTCGGAAAGCTGCCTGGTTCCCTCACCAACAATTTTGTATAAAAGGTCAAACGTTCCATTATCTTTATCAACCGACATAACTGAAATAGGTCTTCGCATAGCCAAAATTCCAGAAACGGATAAATGCACAAACTGTCCAGGACGAGTAGCCTCTGCGATCTCATGTGACTTTAACGTAAGGATATATTGTTCAGCTTCAAATTTATAGTGCGCCAGAATCTGACAATCATTTACACTGATTGTATCCCTATTTGTTTTAAGCATTTTTTGTGATAAGTGTTCCTACGCCTGAATCAGTAAAGACTTCTAAAAGAACAGCATGTGAGACTCTTCCATCAATGATATGGCTTGTTTGAACTCCATTTTCAACTGCAGATAAAGCACACCCAATCTTTGGAAGCATGCCTCCGTGAATAGTACCATTCTTAATTAGTTTTTTAACTGTAGCTGAGCTCATTCCAGTCATTAGCTCTCCTTTGCCATCCAATAGACCAGCTGTATTCGTTAAAAGGATTAATTTTTCTGCATTGAGCGACTCTGCAATGGCACCTGCAACCAGATCGGCATTGATGTTATAGGAGAATCCATCTTTTCCAACACCTATCGGAGCAATGACTGGAATAAAGTCTCCCTGCAGTAACAAATTAATTACTGACACATCAATCTGGTCAACCTGACCAACATGGCCTAAATCAATGATTTCAGATGTCGGTTCAATTTCTGATTTAAGTTTTGTTGCAGTTATAAGTCTTCCGTCTTTTCCAGTCAGACCAATCGAATTTCCTCCATGCTGATGAATGAGATTAACAATTTCTTTGTTAACCAGTCCGCCAAGAACCATCTCAACAACGTCCATAGTCTCGCTATCAGTGACTCGCATACCGTCAATAAACTCACTATTTTTCCCAAGTTTTTTTAGAGTATTGCCAATTTGCGGTCCTCCACCATGAACGACAATAGGATTCATTCCAACAGACTTCATGAGAACAATATCGCGCGCAAAGCTAGATTTCAGTTTTTCATCTACCATGGCGTTTCCACCATACTTAATAACAATGGTCTTTCCCTTAAATCTTTGAATATAGGGTAAAGACTCTGTTAGGACGTCAGCAATTTTATGAGAGCTCATATTAATCCAACTTTATAAAACTTGCGAGTATTTTAACAGCCATCAGGCTTAATGACAGTCTTTACCCTATTTTTTTAATGTTAAGTTCTTGTATAGGTTTTGGATGATAAAGTCAATTCAACCAATTTGATATTTGTTACAAAAATATTTCCTGAAGATCATTAAGAAAGTTAATCCCTTTATTGCTAGGCCTTATCCAATGACTCTCTAAATCCAATAGACCTAAGTTTTCAGCCTTTCTCATTTGGGAATTTAACAATTCAATAGACTGTCCTGTTCTAGATTCGTAAAGCTTAGGATCAAAGCCATCAATTAACCTAAGACTGTTAAGCATAAATTCAAAAGCTAAGTTTTCTGCAGGCTTGATACTTGAATTTTGATTATTTTTCTTAACTGAAAGTAAATAGTCTTTGGGCGATTTCACTTTCAAAGTTCTCAATATTTCATTTGTATTAATCTTTGTTATCTTTCCATGCGCACCTGCACCAATTCCAATGTAGTCACCAAACTCCCAGTAATTCAAATTGTGCCTTGATGGCAAGTCGCTGTAGGCAGAGACTTCATATCGCTGAAAACCACTTTGATTCAAAAGCTCTGCACCCCTTTCACCAATTTTCCAGATCTCTTCATCTGAAGGAAGTCTTGGCGGAAACTTTGAGAACAATGTATTTGGCTCAAGAGTCAACTGATAAAAAGAGATATGACTTGGATTTAAATTTATTGCTAATGTTACATCGTCAATGCACGCCTCTACACTTTGTTGATTTAAGCCATACATTAGATCAATATTTAGATTATCAAAACCCACATTTTGAGCCTTTAAAATTGCATTTTGAGCCTCCTTTCCACTATGGATTCTACCCAGAAATTTAAGGTGCTTGTCGCTGAAAGTTTGGACGCCAATTGATAATCGATTAATCCCTAAATTTCTATATTCAGCAAACTTATCGGCTTCAAAGGTTCCTGGATTTGCTTCTAGTGTGATCTCAACATTTGATGAAAAGTCTAGCCTATCTCTTATACCCACCAATAAATCAGTGGCATCTTTTACACTCATCAAACTTGGTGTTCCGCCTCCAATGAAAATAGAGTTAATTTTTCTGTTTTGCACATATTCTAAATCACCATCTAAATCTTTAAGAAGAGCATTGATATAACCGTCTTGAATATTACCCTCATGAGAATTAAAGTCACAGTATGGGCATTTTTTTAAGCACCAAGGATAGTGAATATAAAGTGAAAGTGGAGGAAGTTTAAGAAGCTTATTCAACGCTTATCAACTCTTTTAACAAATCATTGAGTGCAAGGCCACGATGTGATATTTTGTTTTTTACTTCTGGTTCAAGTTGAGCTGAGCTGCAGTCAAACTCCTTTAAATAAAAGATGGGATCATAACCAAAGCCATTTGATCCCCTTGGTTCTCTTAAAATCTCACCCTTCCATCGTCTCTCAACGATAATTGGATTTGAATCCTCTGCATCTTTAACAAAAACCATTGCACAGCAAAAATGAGCACTACGATTATTATGATGCTCCATATTGATTAATAGTTTTTTTAAATTTTCCTCATCTGATGACCCCTCTCCGGCATATCTTGCCGAGTAGATGCCAGGATCTCCGCTAAGAGCATCAACTTCTAGCCCAGAGTCATCTGCTAGGGCGGGTAGTCCAGTCTGAGATGCAGCATTTCTTGCCTTAATTAATGCATTTTCAATAAAAGAACTTCCAGTTTCAGGGACTTCCTCAACCTGCATCTCTTTTTGAGATACAACAGCATAATGGCCATTGAGCATTGCATTCAATTCTCTAACCTTTCCAGGATTGCCAGTTGCAAGGATAATTTTTTTCATCGTGTATAATAATTTTGAACTCAAAGATGGAGATAATATGACTCAAGATGAATTAAAAAATGAGGTTGCTAAGGCCGCACTTCAATATGTCACTCCCGGAACTATTATAGGCGTTGGAACAGGCTCTACAGCAAATTTTTTTATTGATCATTTAGCAAGTATAAAAGACTCTATCAAGGGTGCAGTTGCAAGCTCAATAGATACCGCCAACAGACTTAAAAGAAACGGCATACCTGTTGTCAACTTAAATGCTGTCGATGAGATTTCAGTCTACATTGATGGTGCAGATGAATCTGATAATAACCTCAACCTGATTAAAGGTGGAGGAGGTGCCTTAACTCGAGAAAAAATTGTCGCTGCAGTGGCTAATAAATTTGTATGCATTGCGGATGATTCAAAACTTGTAAACTCTCTAGGCAAGTTTCCTTTGCCAGTTGAAGTGATTCCGATGTCAGCTAACTATGTAAAGCATCAAATCATTAATTCAATTGGTGGAAACCCAATATTAAGGGAAGAGTTAACTACAGATAATGGAAATTTAATTCTGGATATCCATGGACTAGAAATTGATGATCCAAAAAACCTGGAGAATCGTCTTAACAATATTGTTGGGGTTGTTACTAATGGATTATTTGCAAATCGTGGCGCTGATATTCTTCTCTTAGGTTCACAAAATGGTGTTAACATACTAAGCTCATAAAAGAAAGCAAGGTTTTTCAAACTGTTATAGGTCGGTCACTAGCCCTATTAAAAAAAAGGCCATTAGATAATAATTCTAGATTATTAATAATGGACTTCGCTATCTCAAAATGAAAAGGTTTATAAAATTTCTAGCAAAAACTCTAATAGCTTTTCTTGGTCTTTGGTGCATATGTGCATCCATTTTAGCTATTTATGATGTTTCACTCTATTTTCCTTTTTATATTTCTGAGGGCATAGAGATACCTTATCATCGAATGGTGGCTTTAAGAGTTACTATCTTACTAACATTTGCTTTTTACTCCTTGAAGTACTTAATATCTGAATCCAAACAACTCTATCCTATTCAGTTTTTAGATACAATCCTAAAAATTTATTTTTGTTCGGCTTTGGTTATTGGAATAAGATTTGATATTGCAAGAAGTGAATTCTTTGTTTTGTCTCTCTTTTTGCTTATGGCTATTGTTTCACATATTGTTTCAAGGCCTAAATTGAGAAGATATTATTATTCAAAGTTCTCTGATTAGCCTATCTCACTTTATATCTTTATATCTTTAAATTCTGCTATTATTGAATTAAATAATATTAATTTTAATTCAGAATGCATAACTTTACACCTGTTAGCGCACTTATTGGAGGAGTAATAATAGGACTCTCAGTGGTGCTATATTTCTATGCAACTGGAAGATTAGCCGGCATAAGTGGTATTTTTGAAAACACCATTACAAATTCATCAAAAAGAGTTTCAAACGCCCTATTCTTAATTGGATTGATCATTGGCCCATTATTAATCTACTATTTAATTTTGCC
>CAYNES010000034.1:0-10650 GCA_964396315.1 uncultured Piscirickettsiaceae bacterium
TAAAAATAAATTGAATAAATATGTATATAATATTCGTAAAAAACGAATATTAAATGAAGCCTTCAGTTAAAAACCTGCAGTACCTAGTTGCTCTAAAGAAAACGAATCATTTTTCAAATGCAGCAAAAGAATGCTTTGTCAGCCCATCAACTTTTAGTGCAGGGATTGCTAAGCTAGAAAATGATCTTCAAGTTCAATTGGTTGAAAGGGATAACAAAAATGTTCGCTTTACTTCGGCTGGTAACCGAATAGCAAAGCAGGCTATGTCGGTCCTATCTGAGCTTAACGTTTTGGTTAGTACCTCTAAGTTAGATTTTTTTGAATCTGAAGTAACCATTGGCATT
The DNA here is from genome assembly GCA_964396315.1 of uncultured Piscirickettsiaceae bacterium. GTDB lineage: Bacteria > Pseudomonadota > Gammaproteobacteria > PS1 > Pseudothioglobaceae > Pseudothioglobus. The sequence goes on from CAYNES010000034.1 coordinate 345, forward strand.
ATTCCAACAATCTCTACCTATATACTTCCAAATTTTTTATCCAATATAAGTAACTTATACCCCAAGCTAAAAGTATCCTTCAGAGAGGACACAAGTGAAAACTTATTGAAACAGCTTGATCATGCATCAATCGATTTTGCAATATTTGCATTTCCTTATGAGCTGCCAGATTATATTGAGAGTTTTCAGGTTTTTTCTGATCCTATTTATTTGATACAACATAAAAATCGTAGTTCAAAATATTTTGAAAATGGATCGGTACTAATGCTGGAGCAGGGTCATTGTCTTCGTTCTCACATACTACAAAACAACGAGATTTTAAATAAACATATATCTAATTTTTCTTGCACCAGTATCTCAACTCTTGTTGCTATGGTTGATACCAATATTGGGGTTAGTTTTCTTCCAAAAATGGCAATTGACTTTGGAATACTCACCCACTACCCTAACATCAATCTTGATCTAGGCTCTACAAAAGCAAAAAGAGAGATTGGGGTAATTTATAGAAAAAATAACCAGCAGGAAAAAAACATCAAAAAACTAGCAAAGCTATTGATTAAAACCTAAATATATGGATTATTAATACCGATTTTGTCTAAATAATCAATCTCAATTGACTCCATTTTATTTGCCGAAGTCATGTCTGTATGATCATGGCCAAGCAAATGGAGTATTCCATGAATTGCCATATGAGTTAAATGATCAGAGAATTTTTTTTTACTTAGAATTGCCTCCTCTCTGACTACATCGATGCAAATAACTACATCACCAAGCAAGTTCTCTCCAATTTCTTCAGGTATGTCACTTTGAAATGAGAGCACATTTGTAACTTGGTTTTTATCCCTATATTCTTTATTTAGAACCTGGATTTCCACTGGAGAAACAAGGCGAATTAATAACTCACACTCTTCTACGGAGTTTTCAGTTAAAAAGTCTTGGCAAACCCACTTGAGATTGTCTTCGTCTATATTCTCATCATTAATGATATTTTGAATAACTACCATGACTAATTAATATTGATAAAATACTTATTTTATCCCTAAATACTTTTTTATTTTGATGCAAATCGCAGAAGTTGCAATACCAGTTCCCTTGCACAATACTTTTGATTACCTGTGTAAAGAAAAAGTTGAAATTGGCGCAAGAGTAAAAGTTCCGTTTGGTCGTAAAAAAGTTACAGGAATTGTTCTAGCTCAAAAAGATCAAAGTCAATTTGAAAAACTAAAACAGGTTGAAGAAGTCATCGATAGTAAGGCTCTTCTATCGCAAGAAATTATAGAATTTTTGATATGGTCAGCCAATTATTATCACCATCCCATTGGCGAAGTAATACACAATGCTATTCCAAAAAATCTAAGAAATGGTGACCCCGCCAAAATTAAAAAACCAAGTGAAATAAATCATGGCACTTCATCAAATGACTTTGAGTTGACCTCTGAGCAAACTATAGCAATCAATGAGGTTGTAAAAAATTTAGAGAGCTTTAATGGCTTTTTACTCCATGGAGTCACTGGAAGTGGAAAGACTGAAGTTTATCTTAATATCACGGAAAAAGTAATCAAGGGTGGTGGCCAGGTACTGGTATTGGTTCCAGAAATTGGATTAACACCTCAAATGATCTCAAGATTTAAAGAAAGAATAGATGGTAGAGTTGCTGCTGTTCACTCACAGCTTAACAACACCCAAAAACAAGATGCTTATCTCATGGCAAAAAATGGTGACGCAAATGTTATCCTGGGAACCCGATCAGCTATCTTTACACCCATGCCTAAACTAGGTTTAGTTATTGTTGATGAAGAGCATGATGGGTCTTTCAAACAACAATCAAACTTTCGGTACTCTGCAAGAGATCTCAGCTTTATGAGAGCAAAATTTGCAAATGCCCCTCTCATACTTGGCACCGCGACCCCTTCTTTAGAGACCCTAAAAAATGTATTAGAAAAAAAACTAACACGTCTCACACTATCTTCTAGGCCTGGTGACGCAATATTACCTGATGTTGATTTAATTGATATGAGGAGTCAGGGTAGTGAAGCACTTTCCAGTCCCTTAATTTCCAAAATTAAACATTACCTTGAATTAGGCAAGCAGGTTATGCTATTTATCAACCGAAGAGGTTACGCACCAATTTACTATTGTTCGGATTGTGGATGGCAATCTGAGTGTCAAAATTGTGACTCTAAGCTCGTCTATCATCGAAGTATTAATCGCCTCAAATGTCACCACTGTGGAATAGAGAGAGCGCCGGAATCATCTTGCCCATCATGCAGTAGTGGCGGTCTTAAAATTCTTGGATATGGAACAGAGAGATTAGAAGAAAACCTAGAAACACATTTTCCTAGCTCTGTGGTCATTAGAATTGATAGAGACACAACTCGCAGGAAAAAAGCTTTTGCATCTCACCTAGAGAAAATTAACTCTGGGGAGCCCTGCATCATTGTTGGTACCCAAATGCTTGCCAAGGGACATGACTTCTCCAATTTAGCTTTTGTTGGAATCCTAGATGTTGATGTAGGCCTAATGTCAACAGACTTCAGAGCAACAGAACATTTAGCTCAACTTCTAATCCAAGTTTCAGGACGATGTGGGCGTGGAGACTATAAAGGAGAAGTCAATATCCAAACGCGCTATCCACATCACCCAATCTTTAACTATGCAAAAAATGCGCAGTACTCTGAGTATGCAAAAACTCTTTTGTCAGAACGAAAAGAAACTCAATTACCGCCTTATGCCCACCAGGCATTAATTTGTGCAAATGCTAAAAACAAAAATTTAGCTGAAAATTTTCTCAATGAAGTCGCACAATTACTTAACAACATTGATATTGACTCAGTAGAGATCTGGGGGCCAGTCCCTGGGATGATTGAGAAAAAATCAAATTACTACTACTTCAATCTTTACCTCCAGTCAAATAATAGGAGTCAACTTCGAAGAATAATTCAAACTTTTTATCAGCATGTAGAAAAAATAAAAGTTGCTTCTTCAGTAAGGTGGTATGTTGATATTGACCCTGTAGAATAAAAAAATACTTTTCTTAGTTGCGAACAACCTCTCTCATTGCATCAGTAATTTTTAATAATTCTTGGTCAGTAATGATAAATGGAGGCATTGTGTATAGTAATTTACCATAGGGCCTTAACCAAACCCCGCAATTAATGAGCTTTTCTTGGGCTCTTTTCATATCTAAAGGTTTTTCAAGCTCCAAAACTCCTATTGCTCCAATGACTCTTGCATCTGATACAGATGCATAGTCTTTCATTGGCAATAACTCTTCCTCCAACAAGCTTTGTATTTCGATTACCCTCTTTTTCCAATCATTGCTTAGTAGCAGATCAATGCTGGCATTTGCGGCTGCGCATGATAAAGGGTTTGCCATGAAAGTTGGGCCATGCATCAAAACTCCAACTGTATTAGATATATCCTGATTGGTTATTGCTGCTGCCATAGTCATATATCCACCAGTTAAAGCCTTTCCTACGCACATAATATCTGGAGAAATATCCGCATGATTACAACCAAAAAACTCACCTGTTCGACCAAAACCAGTAGCGATTTCATCTGCAATTAATAGAACATTATACTTGTCGCACAAAAGTCTAACGCCTTTGAGATACTCTCTAGCATAGATGTTCATGCCTCCAGCGCCCTGAACAATCGGCTCAAGGATCATGGCAGCGATTTGCTCATGATTTTTATTAAGATGTGACTCTAAATCACTGAGGGCTTCTTTGGTATTATCGGCATTCGGCTTTTCAACAAAAAAATGTTTAGGCAAAACTCCTTTAAACAGGTGGTGCATCCCTTTGCCAGGATCACAAACGCTCATTGCACCGAAAGTATCGCCATGATAACCACCTTTTGGCGTGATAAATTTTGATTTTCCCTGGTGTCCTTTATTTTGCCAATACTGAAGCGCCATCTTGAGGGAAACCTCTACTGAGACAGAACCTGAATCTGCAAAAAACACCTTGTCAAGACCCTCAGGCGTTAGATTGATGAGTTTTTCACATAAATCAATAGCTGGTTGGTGTGTAAGGCCTCCAAACATTACATGAGAAACCTTGTCAATCTGGGATTTTATTGCCTTATTCATGAATGCGTTGTTGTAACCATGGATCATGCACCACCAAGAGCTCATGCCATCAATAACCCGCTGCCCATTCTTAAAATTTAGATAAACTCCATCGGCACTCTCTACATGATAAGTAGGAACCTTATTAGGGATATTAGCATAGGGGTGCCATATATGATTTAATTCGATATTCACTATAGGTATTCTCGCAACTTCCTCATTGAATCAATTACTAGGTCCGGATTTTCATCAGCAATATTATTTCCATGGTTGTATCCATAGGACATACAAATGATATTAAATCCAGCGGCCCTAGCTGCCTTAACATCACTCACTGAATCTCCCAACATTAGACAATCTTTCGGATTTAATTTAAAAAAGTTAGCACTATGTATTAATGGAAGTGGATCTGGTTTTTTCTTTTCCAGAGTATCGCCAGAAATCACTATCTTGAAGTACTCAAAAATACCCAAAGTTTTTAAAAGTGGTATTGTAAACTGCTCGGCCTTATTTGTTACACAGCCAATCAAATAGTCCTTAGACTTTAGGTAGTCCAAACCCTCCATCACGCCCTCATACAAATGTGATCGTACTGATGAATTCTTTGAGTATAAATCTAAAAAAATTGGATACGCCTTATCAAATTCTTCCTTACTGGGTGTCCCCTCTAATTGGCCAACAAGTGCTCTTTCTACAAGTCTTGGAACGCCATTTCCAACCCAATGCCTAACCCTTTCATTGCCTATTACTGGCTTACACAAGGCAATCATCATTTGATCTACGCAATAAGCCAAATCGGGAACACTGTCTACAAGCGTTCCATCAACATCAATCATGACTAACTTTGGTTGAAATATTTTCATTAATGTTCTATGTTTATGACAAGTTTGGTAGAATTGAATTACGCAATCATTACACAGATATTTTATATGGAAAACAAAACAGTCATTGGTTTTATTGGGGCTGGAAACATGGCCTATGCACTTATAAAAGGCCTTATTAGTGATGGCTTTAATGCAAAAAATATTAATGTCAGTGACCCTAATGAAGCACTATTAGAAAATCGAAAATCTGAGCTTGGTGTTTCGACCTACTCGGACAATGTCTCTTTATTAAAGAATAGTGAGGTTATTGTTTTTGCTGTCAAACCTCAAGTACTCTCAAAGGTTTGCCATGAACTAAATAATCAGGCTACTTCAGATCAATTATTTGTTTCAATTGTAGCTGGAATTCAAAGTAAAGATATTAACCGATGGCTTGGTGGAAATTTTTCACTAGTCAGGACAATGCCTAATACGCCTGCTCTTTTCCAGTCTGGTGTTACAGGCCTTTATGCTAACGAGCTAGTAACATCAGAACAAAAAAAATCGGTTAACGTTTTATTATCATCCGTTGGTAAATGCTTTTGGGTAAAAGAGGAGAATCTTTTAGATGCGATAACAGCTATATCAGGAAGTGGGCCTGCTTATTTTTTTCTACTGATGCAATCGATGAAACAAGCAGCGTTGTCCTTGGGCTTGGATGAAAAAACCGCTGACTCTTTAAGCATTCAAACAAGCCTTGGAGCAAGCATTATGGCAACCAACTCTGGAAAAGACTCAAAAACACTAAGAGCTGAGGTGACCTCCCCAAACGGTACCACCCAAGCTGCAATCGAGACCTTTCAAGATCAGAATTTTGAAGGTATAGTGGCTGCAGCTACAAGAGCGGCCTATAATAGGGCTAGAGAACTCAGCAAAGAACTTGGGGATATTGATTAACCTTTTATTCTATTTCAATCGCCCCATAATAACTGCATATTTGCTATAGCAGCCAATGAAGCTGTTTCAGTTCTTAAAATTCTCTTACCAAGAAGAAGTGAGTTATAGCCAGCATTTTCAGCAGCAGTAACTTCCTTTTCAGACAAGCCGCCCTCTGGGCCAATTAGAATAGTCGCCTTCAAAGACTCCTTAATTTGATTTAAATCTTGAGTTGCTCGGTGATGCAAAACAAATCCGTTATGTCCTGATTCTTTTAAAAGATTATCAAGAGTAGCTGGATGGGAGACATTGACTATTACCGAGCGTCCAGATTGCTCGCAAGCATGATTCGCTATTTTTTGCCAATGGTCGATTTTTTTTTGAATCTTTTCGCTCTTTAGTCTAACAACGCAACGCTCTAAATTCATTGGGATGATTCTTGAAACTCCAAGTTCGACAGCCTTTTGTATCAAAAAATCCATTTTTTCTCCCTTTGCGATCCCTTGAGCAAGAGTGAGATCTAATTTTGATTCAGTGTTATTAGGATTCTTAGAAATTATTTTTAGGTTTGTGGTTTTTTTTGCACTTTCGACAACTGCAATATAATCAAAACCATCTCCGTTAAATACGGTAATATTTTTTCCAACTGGAAACCTCAAAACTTTATTTAGATGGTGACTATTGTCCTTGTTTAGATCAACCCTCATAGCTTCAGCAAAAGGTGTATTTTGATAAATTCGTATCGTTTTCATGGTATCTTTCTTGGGTTGTTTAACTGTGATTTAATACACCTATCAAGATGATACATCAAAAAAGAAGAGAGGAGTTACTAAGCCGATTGCCACAAGATGCTGTAGTGATTGTCTCGACAAATAGAGAGCAAAAAAGAAATAGTGATGTATGCTACCCGTTTCGTCCTGATAGTAACTTTTGGTATTTAACTGGCTTTGAGGAGCCGGATGCAATTGCAGTATTCAGCAAGAAAAACTATTCCATTTTTTTGAGACCGAAAGACGAAACAAAAGAAATATGGAATGGCGTCAGACTGGGTGTTGATCTTGCGCCAACTTCTTTATTGGCAGACCAAGCTTTTGATATTGATATATTTTTTAAAAATATTGACTCTTTAATTGATAAAAACTCAAAAGTTTATTTTGATGCTCCAGGAAATGGAGGATGGAAGGACAATTCAAGTACCAATGTCCACAACAAAAAAATACATTCAATATATAAGAACGCATTATTACCTTTAAATCCTCATATTTCAGAAATGCGTCTTATCAAAGATGAAAACGAAATTCATCATATGCAAGATGCTGCAGATTTAGCGGCTGATGCGCACTTGAGTGCTATGAAATCATCACAGCCAGGACTATATGAGTATCACATAATGGCAGGTTTTGACTCAAAGTTTCGACATGCAAACTCTGACCATGCTTATCCACCGATAGTAGCCAGCGGAGAAAACGCGTGTATTTTGCATTACACTGAAAACAATAAAGAATTAAAAGATGGCGACCTACTACTTATTGATGCCGGGTGCGAAGTTAATGGGTATGCATCAGATATTACTCGAACATTTCCTATTAATGGCAAATTTAGTGAGGCTCAAAAAGAGATTTATGAAATTGTCTTGGATGCCCAAAAATCAGCGATTGCCTCAATTAAGCCTGGGGCTAGCTCAAATCTTCCTCATGAAATTGCATCTGAAGTAATAACAAAAGGCCTCATAAAGTTAGGAATTATGAGCTCACCTGACGATCTAACCAAATTTTATATGCATAACACTGGGCATTGGCTTGGACTAGATGTCCACGATGTAGGTAATAAATTAATAGAGAATAAATTTCGTAAATTTGAAAGCGGAATGGTAACCACTGTTGAGCCCGGCATTTATATCCGTAAGGATGATAAAATTGATTCTAAATACTGGGACATTGGAATCAGAATAGAAGATGATGTTTTGGTCACTGAATCAGGAAACCATGTACTCTCTGATAAAGCCATCAAGGATATTGATGCAATTGAAAATTTAATGAGTCAGCGCTAACTATGAATATTAACCAAGCTATTAAAGCAGTCATTGCAAGACAGGATTTAATCGAAAGTGATATGCATGACGTTATGAATAGCATTATGACTGGGCAAACAACAGATGCTCAGATTGGTGCATTTTTGGTTGGCTTATCAATGAAGGGTGAGACAATTGAGGAGATTACTGCTAGCGCTAAGGTAATGCGCTCCCTTGCAACGGCTGTCGAATTAACAAGCAATGATTACCTGGTTGATACTTGTGGTACTGGAGGAGATGGCTTAGGGTTATTTAATATCTCGACTGCCTCTGCTTTTGTTGTTGCCGCTGCCGGTGGTAAAGTTGCCAAGCATGGCAATCGCTCTATATCATCAAAATCAGGCAGTGCAGACGTATTGGAGGCTGCTGGTATAAATCTTAATTTAGATCCAAAAATAATCAGCCGATGTATAGAGGACATTGGAGTTGGTTTTATGTTTGCACCAGCTCACCATAGCGCCATGAAGCATGCCATTGGTCCGCGTAAGGAGTTAGCAGTTAGAACTATTTTTAATGTTTTAGGTCCTTTAACCAATCCTGCTAAAGCGCCTAATCAAGTTATGGGTGTTTATGATAAAGGTCTGGTTGAACCTATTGCAAATGTTTTGAAGAGTTTGAAATCTCGCCATGTAATGGTTGTTCATTCTGAAGATGGCCTTGACGAGTTCTCAATAGCCAAAAAGACATATGTAGCTGAGCTCAAAGATGATCATGTCTCAACGTATACTGTTCACCCAAATGACTTTGGATTGCAAGTCGGTAACTTAGATCAACTCAAGGCTGAAAATGCTAATGAATCTCTTGCCTTAATACGTGATGCATTTGCTGGAAATAATGGCGCACATAGGGACATTATTGCCCTGAATGCTGGAGCAGCAATTTACGTCAGTGGTCTTGTAGACTCTTTAGATAATGGTGTACAAAAAGCTTCTGAATTACTCACTGATGGTAGCGCACAAGATAAGCTTGATGCCTATATTCTAGCTAGCAATAATTAATATTAGTCATGAATAAAAAAACAAATCTTATTTGGATTGACCTTGAGATGACTGGATTGATACCAGAAACTAATGTGATTATTGAAATAGCAACAGTAGTGACAGATGCAAACTTAAATATTATAGATGAAGGCCCCTCTTTAGCGATACATCAAGAGAGTGTGCTACTAGATGCAATGGATGAATGGAATACAAATCAGCATAATCGTTCTGGTCTAGTGAAAAGGGTAGAGGAAAGCACTATTTCAGTAATCGATGCGGAGTCTCAAACTCTTGATTTTCTATCGAAATATGTCGACCCTGGAGCATCCCCAATGTGCGGCAATTCAATATGTCAAGATAGAAGATTTTTATATAACTATATGCCAAATCTTGAAAAATTTTTTCATTATCGACACATTGATGTCTCCACTTTAAAAGAGTTGGCAGTGCGCTGGAAGCCAAATATCATTTCTAGCTCCTTTAAAAAATCAAGGCACTTAGCTTTATCCGATATTTATGACTCTATTGATGAATTAAAATATTACAGAGAGCATTTCATAAAAGCTTAAATTGACTTATCAATCGCCCGCCAAAGTAAACTTATTTCTTCATATTATCTCAAAAAGAGATGATGGTTATCACAACCTTCAAACCATATTTCAGCTATTAGATTATGGCGATGAATTAAGTTTTAACATTACAAATGATGGACAAATCAATCGCATCTATGGCAATGAAAATATCCCTAAAGATAAAGATCTGATTATTCAAAGCGCTCAAAAATTAAAAGAGCTTGCCGCTTCAAATTTTGGTGTAGATATTGGAGTCAAAAAAAATATTCCATCAGGTGGTGGATTGGGTGGTGGCAGCTCAAACGCAGCAACAACTCTAATCGCTCTCAACAACCTTTGGGATCTAAAATTATCAAAAACAGAACTCATTTCCATAGGCAAAGAAATTGGTTCGGATGTTCCCGTTTTTATTGAAGGAAGAAGTTCATGGGCAGAAGGGGTTGGTGAAATTCTAACGCCATTAAATTTACCAGAATACTACTATTTGGTTGTTTCCATCAAAAAACAAATCTCTACACAAGAAATATTCAGGCATAAAGCATTGACAATGTCTCCGCTACAAAGGAAAATGACTGATTTTTCATTAGTTTCAAATCCACATAACGACTGCTTGGATGCTGCAATTGACTTGGAAAGTGAGATAAAAGATGCCCTAATGCATCTTAACTTAACTAAAAAGCATATTGATCAAGCAAGAATGACAGGAAGCGGCTCATGTGTTTTCGTAGCATTTGAAAATGAAAGTGATGCATTGATTGCAAAAGAAGAATTGCCATCAAAATGGTCTTGTTTTGTCGCGAAATCGATAGATAAATCGCCATTATACAATTGGGATGTCGCCAAGCGGTAAGGCAACGGGTTTTGATCCCGTC
>CAYNES010000035.1:0-10335 GCA_964396315.1 uncultured Piscirickettsiaceae bacterium
CTCTGAATCCTGCAACGGTTCAAGAGTCTGGACCCTATGCCAAACTCGAAAGATCCAATAAGCTCATTCTTTGCGGGGACTTTAACTTTGAATTAGAATCTAAAGAATACGACTTCATTACAAATAATAGTCAAAACCATGAGGCCCTTATAGACACTTGGAGACACTTAAATCCAAATACTGAACATGCACCAACCTGTGGAATTTTTGACAAGAAACAATGGCCTGATGGAGCTCATTGCAGAGACTTTGCTTTTGTAAGTTCTAATCTTACAAATAACATTGATAGCATTGTCGTCAATGAGGAGACAGACGCTTCAGACCATCAACCATTTGTTGTATCTATTGCAAATAATTAAAAAAAACACCTTAATTTTTTTTCTTTGAACGCTTTTCTTTAAAAAAGGCTTTATTAGCAATGTAGACTTTTTTACGAACCTCGCAATAGACGATACTTTTGTCTTTATTCGTTAAATGAGTTGTCTTAGTAATTTCAAATTCATTGCTATCTATTGCTTTTTGTTTTATCTCCTCTAGCTCTTCAGAAGTATAGGTAAATTCAGCATAAAGATCTTCCCTTGCAGGCCTTCTGAAAAATATTTCAGCAGCCTTATCCCAGACAACATAATCATCTCCAATCAAATTCATTAGCTGAATCATTGGGAATGGGTCGACTGCTGAGAACATGCTGCCGCCAAAGATAGTATTTACGTAGTTCGCATTTTTGTAACTATATGGCAGTTTTATTTTTATCTTTAGAAAATCTTCTGAAATATAGGTTACCTTCGCAGAGGTTCTTCGATACATCGGAGATAAATTTAATCCAAACTTCATCACTCTCGATTTAGACATAAATTTCGAGGCTAAATTGGCAAGTGTTTGATAAGAAATCATATTAATAGTGACTATGGCTACAAAAAAGACATCCGAAGATGCCTTTAGTATAGAAAAATTGGCTCCCTGACCTGGGCTCGAACCAGGGACAAACGGATTAACAGTCCGTTGCTCTACCAACTGAGCTATCAGGGAATAGCGAGAGATTATAACGAGCTATGAATTTTGAGTCAATCAAATCTTTGCTTTTATAGTATCTAAATATCTACAAAGTTATTGACTCAATTTATTGAGTCTTTTAAGACCTTTCCAAACTCAGAGCAAGAAAGTAAAGTTGCATCATCAATCAACCTCTCTAGGTCGTAAGTAACCGTCTTATTTTGAATAGTTTTTGACATCGCATTTAAAATGAGATCAGCAGCTTCTGTCCAGCCCATATGTCTAAGCATCATTTCAGCCGATAGAATCAGTGACGATGGATTTACCATGTCTTTTCCTGCGTAACCTGGAGCCGTCCCATGAGTCGCCTCGAACACTCCAACACTATCTGAAAGGTTGGCACCTGGAGCGATACCAATTCCGCCCACTTGGGCTGCCAAAGCGTCTGAAATGTAATCGCCATTAAGATTTAATGTGGCAATGACTGAGTAATCCGATGGTCGAAGTAAAATTTGTTGTAAAAAGGCGTCAGCGATTGTGTCATTGATGGTTATTTCTTTTCCAGTTTTTGGATTAGTAAAGCTGCACCATGGCCCACCATCAATCTCTTTAGCACCAAACTCATCTTTAGCTAACTGATAGCCTGTGTCACGAAAAAGACCTTCAGTAAACTTCATAATATTGCCCTTATGAACCAAAGTCACTGTAGGTTTATCATTATCAATTGCGTATTGAATGGCAGCCCTTACAAGCCTTGTGGTTCCCTCTGTAGAGACTGGCTTGATACCAATACCTGATGTTTCAGGAAAGCGAATCTTGGTTGCACCCATTTCGTTTTGCAGAAAATTGATTACCTTATTCACTTCTTTTGAGCCTTTAGGAAACTCTATTCCAGCATAGATATCTTCAGAATTCTCTCTAAAGATAACCATATCAACTTTTTCAGGATGTCTAACAGGGGAAGGAGTCCCATCAAAATATTGAACAGGTCTTTGGCAGATATAGAGATCAAGAATCTGCCTTATAGCAACATTAAGAGATCTCATTCCACCACCTACTGGTGTAGTTAAAGGACCCTTAATTGATACAGAAAACTCTTTAATTGCTTCTACTGTTTCTTCTGGCAAATATTCACCATAAATACTGTCAGCCTTCTCGCCAGCATAAATTTCCATCCAATGTATCTCTCTCTCACCACCATAAGCCTTCTTAACTGCAGTATTGACAACATCAAGCATTACAGGGGTAATGTCAATACCAATACCGTCTCCCTCTATGTAGGTTATGATCGGGTTATTAGGAACATTGAGTGCGTTGTTTTCAATGGTAATTGGACTACCTGATTCAGGAACAGTAATATTTTTATAGGTCATTTTTTATTTAATTAAGTTGATATTTCTAGACGCATTATTATACCGTCTTCTTTTAACGAAAGTTGATTTGAGTTTTTCGCATAGTAATCTTTTCTGACAGAAATCTCTTTAAAACCAAGATTTGAATATAGCGAGGTGGCTGCTAAATTTCCTCTCCTGACTTCTAAGAAAATAATTCTGATATTTTTTTTAAGGAGCTCCATTGATAGATGTTTGATTAGCTTAGAGCCGTAACCTTTTCTTTTGAAATCTTTGTGAACAGCGACATTAAGAATGTCAGCACTCTCAATTGCTTGCATTGCCATGATATATCCAATAATTTTTGTTTTAACTAAAAACACATAGCACAGATTATTAGGATTTGAAATGCTCTCAGACAGCTGTTTTTTTGTCCAAGGGTTATCTGAACTCTCGGCCTCTAATGTGGCAACAGTTTCAATTTCATTTATAGTGATTTTTTTAAAGGAAGTACTGATAGGCTTTGTTGTCAGTTTCGTTTTGGTAATAATAGCCAATTTCATCAAACCTGGACTCCAGATCCGATACATCATCCACCTGGAGACCAATCAAAACCCTTCCAAAATCAGCACCATGGTTTCGATAATGAAACAGAGATATATTCCATTTTGTTTTTACTTTTTTGAGAAAATTTAAAAGTGCTCCTGGCCTCTCCGGAAATTCAAAGCGATAGATGACTTCATTTTCTGCATTAGCGTGACCACCGACCATATATCTGATGTGAGTTTTGGCCATCGAATTGTCACTCATATCAATTACCTCAAAGGATTTACCGAGTCTGGATATGAGTGCTTGCTTTTCACTCTCACCTTTAGTTAACTTTATGCCTACAAAAATATGCGCATCCTTCTTCGCTGCATAGCGATAATTAAACTCAGTGATTGAAGAGTTATCTAGTAATTCACAAAATCTTAGAAAGCTTCCTGGCTCTTCAGGTATCGTTACTGCAACAATAGCCTCATTAAGCTCTCCTAGGTCAGCCCTTTCAGCAATATATCTGAGCCTATCAAAGTTGACATTTGCACCTGACACTACAGAGACAATATTTTTATCCTGAATTCCATGCTCTGTGATATATTTTTTGACTCCTGCAGTTGATAATGCTCCAGCAGGCTCAGAGACTGAACGAACATCTTCATAGATATCTTTAATCGCTGCGCACATCTCATCATTACTGACCAATACAACGTCGTCGACAGACTCTTTAGCAATTTCAAAGGGAAGCTCGCCAATTTGCTTGACTGCGACGCCGTCAGCAAACCTTCCGACATCATCCAATATGACTCTCTCGTTAGCCTCTAAGGCCTTGTAAAGAGTCGGTGAATCCACCGGTTCAACACCAATAACTTTAATGTGAGGGGCATAATGCTTGATGTAACTCGCCATACCAGAAATCAAACCGCCACCGCCAACTGGAGCGAACACATAGTCAATTTCCTCGAGCTGAGATAATATCTCTTTGGCAACTGTTGCCTGGCCTGCGATAACCTCAAAATCATCATAAGGACTGATAAAGCAAAGATCCTGCTCTGACTCTAACGTTTTGGCGTGATGATAAGCGTCGTCATAAACGTCGCCATGCAAAATAACCTCAGCACCTAACTGCTCAACTGCTTGAACCTTAATTTTCGGAGTGCTTGTCGGCATGACAATGATTGCTTTAATATTTAGTTTGCTTGCGCCGAGCGCGACTCCCTGAGCGTGATTACCAGCTGAGGATGCAATAACCCCCTTGCTTTTTTGCTCGTCACTCATTGAGCTCATTTTTTGGTAGGCACCACGAAGCTTAAAAGAGTGTATGACCTGGTCATCCTCACGTTTCAGATAAATCATATTGTTGAATCTCTTTGAAAGCTGGGAGGCAATCGAGAGTGCTGAAACCTTGGCTACGTCATAAACAGCGCTATTATCTGCTAAGTTAATTAGTGCACTCATAGAGCTCCTTTAAAAAATCAACACTTACCATCGTATGATTGGTTGGCATACCATTAACCATCTGAAAAGGTTGGTCCTCTTCACCTAGATGATCAAGAACAACCAGTGCTCCTTCAAATTTATTTGTCATAGTATACTCGCTAAGAGTGACAACTGTCTTAAGTCCTGATGCAGTTGATGAGTTAAATCCGATCTCAGAATCCTCTATGGCGATACAATCATCAGGATTAAGATTCATTTTTTCAAGAACATAATCATAAATCTCTGGAGATGGTTTTTTGTTTTTGACTACGTCCCCTGCGCCAATTATTTCAAAATTTTTCAAACCGTCTTGCCCTAAAGAGGACTCCAAAATCGCACTCACATTTGCAAAAGAAGTTGTAGTAGCGATCCCAAGTCTTAAATTGTTATCCATCGCCTCATTAATCAACCTCTCAACTCCCGTTCGAAGTGAAATAGACCCTTCAGCTATTTTATTAATAAAAATATCTGTTTTTTTGCTATGAATTTCTGCAATATCATTACTGCTTAATGGAGTTTTCAAAACAGGCTCGTATTTCTTTATATAGTAAGCAAGTCTTTCCTTACCGCCACTAACACTCAATAACTCTCCATATAGCTCGCTATCCCAGTACCAATCTAATCCAAAAAATTCAAAAGCCTCATTGAAAGCCTTGAGATGGCCATCATGCTCAGTATTTGCAAGAGTTCCATCTACATCAAATATTAATGCTTTTAGGGCCATAGCTCTTAAAATTATTTGGGTTAAAATGACAAAAAATCATTGCTATTTTAGGCAATTTTTGGTAAAAACTACATTTTTTTAACAAACTAACGCTCATGACAGATCCAAACTTTGATGAAATTCCTGCCTACATAGCAAAAAAAGGCGAGGAGTTCATGTCAGCTGGCCAATTGAAACACTTCATATACAAGTTGAACATTTGGAGAGAGCAATTAGTTTCTGAAGCAGAATCTACCATTAATCATATCCAGGAAGACTCTGCACCGGTCGCTGATATCAATGACAGAGCGACAATTGAAGAAGAGTTTGCTCTTGAACTAAGAACAAGAGATCGCGAAAGAAAACTGATTAATAAGATAGATAAGACGCTTCACTTGATCGACACGGGGGACTACGGCTACTGTAAGACCTGCGGCATTGAGATTGCCCTTAATCGACTGGAAGCTCGTCCAACTGCAGACCAGTGTATCGACTGCAAAACTGTAGAAGAAAGAAAAGAGATCTAACCTTTTTTTTGATTTAATACTTCAAGTTTTCCCTTATCAGAAATGCTGGTAAGATGATCTAAGCCCGTCATAGCCATTAATCTTAAGCTCCTTCGAGCCATTGATCACCCCAATCTTTGTGACTTTTATTTTGAGATTTTCTGACAGCACTCTGATTTGATCTCTCTTTGATTTCTTTGCAGTAAAACAAAGTTCATAGTCATCTCCACCACATAAGGGCAGTGACCAATCTTTAGTGTTTTTTATATATTTAGTGACGGAGCTATCTAAGGGCAATTTTAGAGTGTCAATTGTTGCGCCCACTTCTGAAGATTTTAGAATATGAGACAAATCCTGCTCAAGTCCATCAGAAATATCAATACAAGAACTTGCAACATTTTTGAGTGCTGAACCTAATTCTAATCGTGGAACAGGCCTGTTAAGCCTTGTCAATTCATTTTGATTAGGCTTTACTCCTTCATTAATTTTTTTTAGACATAATGCTGCAGCACCCAGATCTCCAGTCACATAAACATCGTCCTTATCTCTTGCTCCTGACCTTTTAATAGAGCTATCCATTTCTATTGAACCCATCATTGTTATAGTAATATTCAAGGGTCCTTTTGTTGTATCACCACCAATTAAATTAACATTAAATAGTCTAGATGACTCTTTTAGGGAAGAGGAAAACTGCTTTAACCATTGCTGATCAAGCTTAGGAAGTGTCAAGGAAAGGGTAAAACATTTAGCAACAGCACCCATTGCAGCTATATCGCTTAAATTTACTGCTAAAGATTTATAGGCAATATCACCTGGAGAGGCATCTTTAAAGAAATGAATGCCTTCAACCAGAGTATCAGTAGAGGTTACTAGCTGGTGACCTAAGGGAAGATTAAAAAGGGCTGCATCATCTCCCACTCCCAGCTCAACACTTGGGTCAGTTAACTCCCAGTTAAAGTAGTTTTGTATTAGGTCAAACTCATTCATCATGATTAAACTGTGAGTGCTTTGAAGTGAGATTGAATTGACTCAGACAGAGCTAAAAGATCATAGCCCCCCTCTAAAAAGGAAATGACTCTTCCTTTACTATGACGATTAGCAATTTCAACAATGTCATGGGTCATTGCAAAGTAGTCTTCAGAGTTCAAATTAATAGTAGCTAGAGGGTCTCTTTTGTGGGCATCAAAGCCTGCTGAGATAATAATTACTTCAGGCTTAAAAAGATCTACATTGACTAGAATCTTTTCATTAAAGGTCCTTAAAAATTCTTCGCTAGAAGTTCCAGCTTCAATGGGAGCATTAAAAATGTTTCCAACACCGGTCTCCGACTCTAAACCTGTTCCGGGAAATAATGGATGTTGATGAATTGAGCCGTAAAGAACCGAATGATCTTCATAAAAAATCTCTTGGGTACCATTCCCATGGTGGACATCAAAATCAATAATAGCAACTTTTTTTATGTCATAGTGAAACTGTAAAAAACGAGCTGCAACTGCCGCATTATTTATAAAACAAAAACCATTGACTCTGTTAGTCTCAGCATGATGTCCGGGCGGCCTTACTGCACAAAATACTCTCTTAGAGTTGCCATCCATCAAGTCTTTTGATGCGCTTATTCCGGAACCACATGCTCTTAAGATTGCCTCCTTCGAGTTAGGACACAAAAGAGTGTCAGCATAGGGCTCCTTCTCAACCCCAACAAGTCCATGACTAGGAATCATAGAAAATATTTCTTCAAGATAGGACTGAGGATGAACTAAATTAATATCTGAGTATTCAGCTATTGGTGCTTCTTTTAAATCAATAGAAATTTCATCAATACTTTGAATTGATTCGAGTATTGATTCTAGACGCTCTTTTCTTTCAGGATGCCCTTCACCATTGTCTTTTGAAAGGCACGCAGAATGAGAATAAACTCTTATATTTTCCACTCTTCCCCTTAAATTAATCCAGCATTAGAATGCTAGGGAGCTACATGTATGCGTTTTCTTTGTATGAGTGATCAGTTGCATCAAGAACAGCAGATATTTCTGGATACAAAGCTTTAAGTTGCTTTTCAACACCATCTTTAAGAGTCAAGTTGACAGAGCTGCAACCTTGACACCCTCCTCCAAAATTGAGAACAACTTCATTCTTCTTGGTGATTTCAACAAGATCAACAAATCCACCGTGAGAAGCAAGGCTAGGGTTGACTTCGGTAACAATAGTAAAAAGAATTTTTTCTTCTAAAGGTGCATCATCTTTCGGCGCCTCTCCTTTAGCATTAGGAGCTGTAATCGTTAATTTTTTATTGGTTCCATCAATTTTTAATGCAACATGAGAGTCACTCAGATATTGGTTATTGGATTCATCTATAAATGCACTAAATCCTACATATGGAAATTCCTGATAGCTATCAGGAAGATCGCTTTTGATACAAAAGTTAAATGTTACAGTTGCAACTGGAGTGCCAGCCTTTTCAACATCTACTTTTAAACCCAAATCTTTTTCATCCTGCTGTTCAAACAAATCTGCAACATAGATTTCTGCTTCTTCAGTAATACTAAACATTCTTTCTCCGAAATATAAGGTTATCGATAAGGCGAGTTCCACCAAACCTAATAGCAGATATTATAATAATTTCTGAGGTTGTAGTCTCGATTTGTGTAAGGTTATTCGCATCTAGTACTTCAAGATACTCAACTTCAAAGCTTTTACTGAGTGTATTAATTGCAGCTTCACTAGCATCAGATATAGACTTTTCATCTAGTATCGCATCCCTAGCATCTTTCAGTACCGAATAAAAGAGTGGGGCTATTTCGCGATCCGTATCACTCAAATATTGATTTCTGGTACTCATTGCTAATCCATCCTCCTCTCTTTGAGTAGGCATTGAGTCAATTTTTATATTTAAATTGAGGTTCTTAACTAATGATTTAATTATTAGGAGTTGCTGAAAATCTTTTTCACCAAAGACTGCATAGTTAGGCTTAACAATTTCAAAAAAACGTTTAACGACTTGAGCAACGCCATCAAAATGAGTAGGTCGAAAGGCACCACAGAGTATTTGACCTATGGGACCTACCTTGTAATCAGATTCAGTTCCATGAGGGTAGATTTCTTCTTTAGAAGGAAAAAATAGAGCGTCAACATTTTTTGACTCCAAAAGCAATCTATCCGCTTCAAAGGTATTTGGATAGTCATCAAAATCCTCTCCTCTTGCAAACTGAGTTGGATTAACAAAGATACTAACTACAACTATTTGAGCAAGGTCTTTTGCCTTATCTATTAATGAAAGATGTCCTTTATGAAGCCCGCCCATAGTTGGAACCAGAGCAATATTGTTGTCTTTTTCTCGTAAACCATCTAAAAAGAGTTCAAGGTCTTTCTGCTTTTTAAAAATCTGCATTAATAACTCTCACTTTGTGAAGGAAAAGTTCCTCCTTTGACCTCCGCAACAAATGACTCTACTGCATTAGAAATTGTGTTTTGATTGTTTAGAAAATTACGAACAAATCTGGGTTGTTTGCCCGTGGTAATCCCTAGCATATCGAAACTAACAAGGACTTGTCCATCACAATCAATTCCGGCCCCTATTCCAATAGTCGGTATCTTTAATTTGTCAGTTACTTTTTTCGCCAAATCACTGGGAATACATTCAAGAACCAAAGCACTCGCTCCTAGAGACTCGAGCAGAACCGAATTATCAAAAATTGTCTTAGCAGAATTTTCATCTCTACCTTGAACCCTATAATCGCCTGAGCTGACAACTAACTGAGGCTGAAGTCCCAAATGACCGCAAAAATTGATGTTATTTAAAATTAAGGTTTTAATCACCTCTAAGTGCTCGCTACCGCCTTCAATCTTAACCATTCTTGCTCCTGCATCTATCAATGCTTTAGCATTATTGAGGGCATCCTTTGGGTTGTTGTAGCTATTAAAAGGCATGTCAGCAATAATTAGCGCATCACTGCAAGCACCAGAAACAATAGAGGTGTGGTAGATCATATCATTCATTGTAACTGAACGCGTATTCTCTCCTCCCTGAACAACCATACCCAGTGAATCTCCAATTAAAATGGCATCAATCCCTGCCTGATCAAGGAGTTTGGCCATTGATGCATCATAGGCAGTTAGGCAGGTAATTTTTTGATCCTTTTCTTTAAATAAACTTAACTCAGAATGCTTCATAGTTTTTTTACATCAAGTTTGTTAATTCTATCTATTAATGTTCTAACTGGTCCTAATAGGGGTACATTTATTTCTTTGTCAATTTCATACAAAGGAACCATCACAAAAGCCCGATCAATCATTTCAGGATGAGGGATAGATAAACGGTCACTTGAAATAACTTGTTGTTCATAAAGCAGTATATCTAAATCAATGGTTCTTGAACCCCATTTTACCTCTCTAACTCTTTTCTGATTGTCTTCTATGGTCTGACAAATATCTAGTAAATCAATCGCACTGAGAGTGGTATTGATTTTACAGACTGCATTAATATAATTTGGGCCAGGCATATCAAGGAGCGGTTTTGATTCGTAAAGACTTGAAACACTTGAGACTTCTATTTCATCACTACAACGAAGAGCGTTCAGGGCATTTTCAATTTGTGCCCTTGGATTCTGCAAGTTTGAACCTAAACCAATATATGCTAGCAATGAATTAATGTTCCTATATATTCACCTTGATAAATTCTGGTTAAAACCTCTTTTTCTCTACCCCAAGCAATATGCGAAATAGTTTTTGACGTTGCAGCTTGTTTTGCCGCCATCACTTTTGAGTACATTCCACCTGAACCAAGAGC
>CAYNES010000036.1:0-9947 GCA_964396315.1 uncultured Piscirickettsiaceae bacterium
AAATTCCAAGAACAGAAACTAAGGAGCTATCCTTAAGCATGGCAATGAATTGGTTACCAGTTGGTGGAATGATGATAGGTACTGATTGAGGTAGAATAATTTTTCGAAGTATTAGCCCAAAAGGAAAACCTAATGCTCTTGAAGCTTCCCATTGCCCTTTTGGTATACTTTGGATTCCCGCACGAAAAATTTCAGTCATGTAAGCTCCATAACAAAGTGATAGTGCAGCAATGCCAGAAGGAATGGCATCAATCATGAATCCCAATTGAGGAAGACCCATGTATATTAGGTAAATTTGAAGAAGAAGTGGAAGCCCTCTAAATAAAGAGGTGTAAAAACTTGCTATAGCATAGGCAAATCCATTATTTGAAAGTTTAGCAATAGCCCCAACGATTGCAATAGCAGTAGCAATTGCAATCGAAACTGCTGAAATATAAATAGTAGTGAAAAGCCCTTTAGAAATCATAAGGCCAATTTTGCTTGGCTGACCAGAAAAAATATATGCTATCTCAAGATCAAAAGAGTATGCAAAGGCTAAGAAGAGTATAAACAACTCTAACCAAACAATTAAAATTTGAATTTTTAGTCTAGCAAAACTAATTAATAATAAATTTCCAACAAATAGAATAGTAAGGACAAATGAAACCGCTAGACGTCCAAAAAAACCACTTTCTTCAGGATTTCCAATGACTGGACTAAGGAACTCACCAAAAATGGTATTGGTGAAATTAAAGGCAAAAAAAATCGCCAATACCGTTACTGAAAGACCGATAAGGAATACTGGTTTGTGCAGCGCCTTATCTTCAATAACGGTATCGACGAACATACCTTTCTATAAAATTTTAATTAAAACTTATATGTTTACTATTAATCTTAGTATGCAACTGTATAGTCGTTAGAGCTACCATCTGCATTTTTAAACCACTTCATTGACAACGTTGTCAACGTATAGTCTTTTTGCATTTCAGTAATAATTCTAGCAATTTCCGCATCTAATTCAGGGTCATCATTGCCCTTATCTGTTGCAATTGACAGTGGCTCATAGAAAGCAGGATCACCTAAGAATTTAATAGGATAGCCATCTTCTATAGCGCCTTGAATCATCGGTACAGAGTCAATAATGCCGTCATTACGAACGCCAGCACCTAGACGAGTATCATCAAGACATGTATGACCATCAGCAAGAGCAGTAATAGTTCCTGGTGTAACCTTATATGTAAACGCAGGTGCGTTAAGCATATCTAGATTTCCCTCTAGATACATCTCCCAAGTTGAGGAAGCTGTAGTACATATATTTTTACCATTTAATCCAGCTAAAGTTGTCACCGGTGAGTCCGTGTGAACTGCAAATGAAGCTGGCGTGTAATAGTAAACTGCTGGAAAGTTTAGAACTTCAGAACGACCAGCTGTTGGAGTCATTGATCCAACAGAAACGTCCCAACGCATATTCCAGTTACCTGCTGTAATAACGCCCCAGTCAGGTGTAATGAAGCGAGCCTCTACTCCCATACGCTTAGCAATTTCTCTGCCAACATCTACGTCAAAACCTTCCATCTCACCAGCATCATTAATGTATGAGAATGGAGCCCAGTTTGCATCAGTTGCAATCATTAGCTCATTATTATTTTTAATGTAGTCATAAACGACGCCTGCTTGAGCAGTCATGCCTATTGACAATAGTAATGCTGTAAAAGCAATTGACGACTTTTTTAAGCCTAACTTAATACTCATTTATTTCTCCTTTATGTGTTTAAGAATTTATGAACCTACAATTGTACACATATTTTGATGTAAAACCAGTCATCAAAATGTATTAAATTCTAAAAAATAATTAGGCTTTAGGCTTTAAAAACACCTGTAGAAAGGTATCGATCACCTCGATCACAAATAATAGTTACTATAACGGCATTGTCAACCTGTTTAGAGAGTTCAATCGCTGATGCTACAGCACCTCCAGAAGATATTCCAGAAAAAATACCCTCATAAATTGCTAGATCTCTTGTCGCTTGCTCAGCGTTTGCTTGAGAGACATCCATAATTCTGTCCACTCGAGACGGATTGAAAATAGTTGGAAGGTAGTCCTCTGGCCAGCGCCTAATTCCTGGTATATGGGATTCTCCATCAGGCTGTATACCAATAATTTGAACGGACGGCTTTTTTTCTTTTAGATATTTTGAAACGCCCATAATTGTTCCAGTGGTCCCCATTGAGCTTACGAAATGAGTAATTTCACCGTTGGTATCCCTCCAAATTTCTTGTGCTGTTGTTGAGGCATGAGCTTTTGGATTGTCTTGGTTAGCAAACTGATTAAGCTGGAGGCCTTTTCCTTCTTCACTCATTTGGCTCGCTAAATCTCTCGCTCCTTCCATGCCTTGCTCTTTAGAGACTAAAATTAATTCAGCGCCATAGGCTGTCATCGCATCTCTTCTCTCTTGAGACAAGTTCTCTTGCATGATGAGGGTCATCTTGTAGCCTTTGATCGCCGCAACCATTGCAAGGGCTATACCCGTATTGCCACTGGTAGCCTCAATCAATCGATCTCCGGGCTTAATCTCCCCTCTATTTTCAGCTTCAGTAATCATATTGAGTGCTGCACGATCTTTAACTGAACCAGCTGGATTGTTTCCTTCGAGTTTGGCAAGAATAATGTTAGAAGGGTTTGGATTTAATCGTTGAAGACGAACTAGGGGAGTCCCTCCAACGCATTCATCAATTGTTTTGTAGTGCTGTTTGCTCATAAATCCTTAGGTAGTATCATAAACTTCTACAGCCAGAAAAAGCTACATATTATCAAGGATAGCCTTTTTAACTTCTTCCAGTGTCGGGTTTACGTTTATCATTGCATCAGTATCGCACTGCGATATAGCCGTATCTGGATCTTTGAGGCCATGTCCTGTCAAAGTGCAAACAACGCTAGAACCATCTGGTATTTTTCCAGATTGAATGTCTTTTAAAGCACCAGCAACTGAGATAGCCGAAGCAGGTTCACAGAAAATTCCTTCTTTTTCAGTCAATAATTTTTGTGTTGCAAGTATCTCTTTATCTGAAAAGCAGTCAAACCAGCCATTGGAGTCTTTGCTGAGTTTTAATGCCTTGTCCCAGCTTTGAGGATTTCCAATTCTAATTGCAGTTGCAATTGTTTCAGGTTTTTCAACTCTGGAGCCTTGAATAAATGGCGCTGCACCCTCGGCTTGATAGCCAAGCATTGTTGGCGTTGAGGAGGCCTTTCCAGCTTCAAAGTATTCACTGTAACCCATCCAGTGTGCAGTTATATTTCCTGCATTTCCAACCGGCAGGCAATGATAATCTGGAGCATGACCAAGCTCTTCAATAATCTCAAATGCTGCAGTTTTTTGACCTTGTAACCTGAAAGGATTAATTGAATTGACAATTGAAACTGGAGCGAATTCAGCTACCTCTTTGACAAGCTGCATTCCATCATCAAAGTTACCTTTAATTTGAATTATAGTTGATCCATGAATCATGGCTTGAGCTAGCTTCCCAAGTGCAATTTTCCCTTCTGGAATGATGACAAAAGCCTTGATGCCTGCTCTTGCTGCATAAGCAGCAGCAGCTGCAGAAGTGTTACCGGTGGACGCACAAATAATTGCTTTTGAGCCACTTTCAACAGCCTTCGTAACAGCCATTGTCATTCCGCGGTCTTTAAAAGATCCTGTAGGGTTTAGGCCTTCATACTTGATGTAGAGTTCAACTTGAGTTCCCATTTCACAAGGGATATTTTCTAGTCTGATTAAAGGGGTATTTCCTTCACCAAGGCTAATAAGACGAGTTTTATCACCGACTGGAAGTCTGTCTCTATATCTCTCGATCAATCCCGTGTATCGCATATTTACCCCCAAATAAACTTAGTCTAGTAATTCAATATGAATAATTTGAACGTCAGCCTGATTAAACTCGCTTGCTTCAATTTTCTCTTTAATACTCATCACCGTTTTAGTGCTAATCCTATCTGTTGTGATTGCAATGTGAGCATTATTGTTTTCATCCACTTGTTTCTGAATAAGAGCCTCGATACTAACGTTGTGGTCATTGAATATCCCTGTGACCCTTGCGAGCACACCCTTGACATCAGTCACTAACAGTCTCAAAAAGAACTCACTGTGGATCGAATTATTGTCAACCACTTTAATTTTTTGTTGAGACTTCCAGCCCAAGGTATGGTTACTGGTTTGATTGTTTATGATATCGTTTAGGTCTGCAATGACTGCAGAAGCCGTAGCTTCGTCTCCTGCCCCGGCGCCATAGTAAAGACTCGTCCCTAGAGCATCACTTTTAACCATAACAGCATTCATCACTCCATCAACCTGTGCAATCAGTTTGTTATTTGAGACTAAAGTGGGATGAACGCGTAATTCAATTCCATTTTCTGCTCTTTTTGCAATTCCAAGGTGCTTAATTGTGTAACCGAGTTCTGTAGCATGGAGAATATCTTCGGTTGTAATTTCACTGATGCCTTTGGTATAGATTTTGTCAAATTGAATTTCAGTTCCAAAGGCAATGGCAGCTAGAATGGAGAGTTTATGGGCAGCATCTATCCCTTCGATATCAAAGGTTGGATCTTCTTCAGCGTATCCAAGTGCTTGAGCTTCTTTTAGTACATCATTAAAGTCTCTGCCTTTCTCCTTCATATCAGTCAGAATGAAGTTACCAGTTCCATTGATGATTCCAGCAACAGACTCGATGTTGTTTGCACTGAGTCCTTGCTCTAAGGCTTTAATGATTGGAATTCCGCCAGCTACTGAAGCTTCAAAGAGGAATCGAACATTCTTCTTGTTAGCAAGCTTAATGAGTTCATTTCCATGGTTTCCTATGAGGGCTTTATTGGCAGTGATAATATGTTTGCCATTATTTATTGCAGTTTCAACAAGCTCCTTTGCAAGTCCAAAACCTCCAATGAGCTCAAGAACCACATCAATATCAGGATGATTTACTACCTCAAATGGATCCTCGGTTAATTTAATTTTTTTAGTGTCGCAAATGCGTTTTTTAGTAATATCTCGAACACCAGCTATAACCAGCTCTATTTCTTCACCAGTGCGTCTTTTGATAGACTTACTGTTTTTTTGTAGCACATTTACAACGCCGCCTCCAACAGTTCCGAGGCCAAGAATTCCAACTTTCATTTTTGTATTTTATAAATTCGAATGCGACATTATACCAACCATCGAAATAACTCACTAGAAATCATGTTTAAAAATGTTGAGATACCTATTGAGCTATGTTAATTAATCACCTCAAAGAAGTAACTATTTAAGTCCACCCATGCAAATATATTTGAGCTCCATAAAATCATCGATTCCATAGTGGGAACCTTCTCTTCCAAGACCAGACTCTTTAACACCACCAAATGGAGCTACTTCGTTTGATATAACGCCTTCATTAATGCCAACCATGCCGTATTCTAAAGCCTCAGAGACGCGCCAGATTCGGTTGATATCTTTAGTATAGAAGTAAGAAGCTAATCCAAACTCAGTGTCATTTGCAAGCTTTATAGCCTCATCTTCCGTTTTGAACTTAAAAACGGGAGCGAGTGGACCAAATGTTTCCTCCGAAGCCATTTTCATTGATGTATCGACATTACTAATAACTGTTGGCTCGAACATAGTGCCGCCATTCTCATGAGGTTTTCCTCCTGCAACAATAACTGCACCCCGGTCTACCGCATCCGCCAAGTGATCTTTTACCTTGTCTAAAGCCTTTAAACTAATCAGTGGGCCTTGGTTAACACCTTCCTCCATTCCATGGCCTACATTCAAGGTTTTAACTGCCTCACCTAATTTTTTAACAAATTTGTCATATATTCCTTCTTGTACTATAAATCGATTAGTGCAAACACAGGTTTGTCCTGTATTTCTGAATTTTGAAATGAGGGCGCCAGATACAGCTGAATCAAGATCAGCATCATCAAAAACGATAAAAGGAGCATTACCGCCAAGCTCCATCGATACTTTTTTCATTGTATCAGCGCAGTTTCTAGTCAAGATTTTTCCAACTGCGGTTGAGCCAGTGAATGAGAGTTTGCGAACAATTGGGCTGTCAGTCAACGCCTTTCCAATCTCAGATGAGTTGGTTCCAACAACGACATTTAAAATGCCTTTGGGGATTCCAGCTTGATCTGCAAGTTCGGCAATAGCAAGTGCTGATAAAGGAGTTTCAGCGGCTGGCTTGATGACAACTGGACAACCAGCTGCTAGAGCAGGCGCACACTTTCTCGTAATCATAGCTATTGGAAAATTCCAAGGAGTGATTGATGCCACAACACCAATGGGCTGCTTGATAACCAAAATTCTTCTGTCATTTGCAGGTGTTGGGATGACGTCCCCATAAGTTCTCTTACCTTCTTCGGCAAACCATTCAATAAATGATGCTCCGTAGCCCACTTCGCCTCTTGCCTCAGCAATTGGTTTTCCTTGTTCAGCTGTCATTAAAATAGCAAGATCTTCTTGATTTGCCATAATCAGATTAAACCACTTTTTAAGAATGATCGATCTTTCTTTGGCTGTTCTAGCTCTCCATGCAGGCCAGGCATTATTAGCTGCATCAATGGCTTCGTCTGTCTCTTTTTTACCCATATCTGGAAGAGAGATAATTACCTCATTCGAATAGGCATTTGTAACATCAAAGCGTGATTTTGCATCATCGCCAATCCATTTACCGTTGACATAGCCATGCTTTTTTAGAAGACTAGAGTTAGTTAACATGTGTAATCCTTATTCATTTTTTATTAAAAGAGGCTAATTATAATAGCCTAGAGAGAAAATTGTTCCTGAAACTTGTCAGAATTAGATCGTTTGTTGTTTTTGTTTTTTACCAATTATCGATGCAGTTATAACGCCAAGAGTGACCAGTCCAACCAGTATCGTTGAAACTGCATTGATTTCAGGTGTAACCCCTAGTCTTACCATCGAGTAAATCTTCATTGGAAGGGTGGTAGAACCTGGACCTGATGTAAAGCTTGCTATAACAAGATCGTCAAGTGACATAGTAAATGACAATAACCAGCCAGATAAAATTGCAGGCAGGATTATTGGGAATGTAATCAGAAGAAATGTGCGAAATGGAGTGCAGCCTAAATCAAGCGCTGCTTCATTGATACTTTCATCATAACTAGACATTCTGGACTGGATAATGACTGAAACATAGCACATAGAAAAAGTGATATGCGCAAGGGTAACTGTTAATACGCCTCTATCAATAGACAAAGTTATAAACGTAAGCAGGATTGATAAGCCCAATATCACTTCTGGCATCACCATAGGGGCATAAATCATTCCAGAGAAAAGTGTTCTCCCTCCAAATTTGCCAAAACGAGTCATTACGAGTCCTGCAATAGTGCCTAAAAATGTTGCGACTGTGGAAGAGACAAATGCAACCTTGAAGGTAACCCAGGCAGCATCTTTGATACCTTGATTACTCATAAGTTCGCCGTACCATTTTGTTGAAAAGCCGCCCCAGACGGTAACCAGTCTTGATTCATTAAAGCTAAACAAAATTAAGAGAATAATTGGAATATACAAGAATGAAAAACCAACTATTAGGGCGAAGATATTGAAGTTGCCGTACTTTTTCATTTCATAGCCTTTTCTTGAGATTTTTGGTAGAGAATAATAGGGACCACCAGAAGTAAAAGCATGATAATAGCGACTGCAGAGGCAACAGGCCAATCCCTATTGTAGAAAAACTCACCCCAAAGAACTTTACCAATCATTAAGGTTTTTGTTCCGCCCAAAAGATCTGGGATTACAAACTCTCCAACAACAGGTATGAAGACTAAAAAGCATCCAGCCATGATGCCGGGCATTGATAAGGGAATCGTTACAGACCAGAATGTTTTAATTGGGCGGCATCCAAGGTCAGCTGCAGCTTCTAAAAGACTCATATCCATTTTTTCTAGATTTGCGTAAAGCGGCAAGATCATGAATGGTAAATAGGAATAGACAATACCGATGTATACCGCTAAGTCGGTATTCATAATGATGAGCGGTTTATCTATTATGCCAATTGTCATTAAGGCTAAATTTAATAGACCTTCCGTTTTTAAGATGCCTATCCAGGCATAGACTCGAATAAGGAATGAGGTCCAAAAAGGAAGAATAACCAGCATTAACAAGATGCCCCTCCATCGCTTTGGAGCTCTAGCAATACTGTAGGCTATTGCATAACCAACAATGAGCGTTAATATCGTTGAGATTGTTGCAATTTTAATGCTCGAAAGATAGGCTTTAATGTAGAGAGAGTCACTAAAAAGAAAAAGGTAGCTATCTAAGCCTGCTTGTATTTTTGGCCACAACGAATCACCCCAGCT
Organism: uncultured Piscirickettsiaceae bacterium; assembly: GCA_964396315.1. GTDB lineage: Bacteria > Pseudomonadota > Gammaproteobacteria > PS1 > Pseudothioglobaceae > Pseudothioglobus. Next base: position 8,327 of record CAYNES010000036.1, read on the forward strand.
AAATAGTGGGGTATACGGAGGCATGGCGATAATGGGCTGAGCAAGACTAATCTTAAGGACAATAACAAAGGGGAACAGAAATAATAAGAGTAGCCAAAGATAGGGTATTGAAATAACAGCGTTTCTGCCATTAAATATTCGTTTGAAAAAGTTATGTTTTGTTTGTTTAGTATCCATAACTAATAAAAAAACTAAGAGAGAAGTACAACCGCAGAATGCGCTGACCAGTGAAGGTAGACTTCATCTTCCCATGTCAAATGGTGCTCCTCTGTTCTGACGCGATTTGCTCGAATCGCTTTTAGAATTCTGCCGTTATCGAGCCTGACATGATAAGTTGAAAAGCTTCCACCATAAGCAATATCTTCAATTACTCCTTGTAAAACATTGATGTCGTTTGGGGGTTTCTTTTTTGAGATCTCAAGTTTTTCGGGTCTGATTGCGAACCAAATTGTATCCTCAAGTTCTGCTTCTACCTCTTGAGTTGCAAAAACAACTGTGTTTGAATCCTCTGAGAGTAACTGAGTGCCTTTTTTATTTTTGCCTTTGTATATTCCTTTTAATAAATTGATATCTCCAATAAAGTCGGCCACATCTTTATTGACTGGAGCCTCATAAATCTCTGTGGGCGTTGCTACTTGAATTAAATTTCCGGACTCCATAACCCCAATTCGACTCGAGACGGTCATCGCTTCTTCTTGATCATGAGTTACGATGACAAAAGTAACCTCCAGCTTCTCTTGAATATCCATGAGTTCAAACTGAGTTTGTTCTCTCAGCCTTTTATCGAGGGCGCCAAGGGGCTCATCTAGAAGTAGGAGTTTAGGGCTTTTAGCAAGACTTCTTGCAAGCGCAACTCGCTGGCTTTGGCCGCCAGACAGCTGATTAGGCTTACGTTTGGCAAATTTTGTTAGCTCAACAAGCTCCAGCATTTCTTCAACCCTCTGATTAATGACATCATCAGGCAACTTATCCTGTTTCAGACCAAAAGCAATATTTTTTTCAACAGTCATATGAGGAAAAAGTGCATAGGACTGAAACATCATGTTGATGGGTCTTAGATGTGGGGGGATATCTGACATATCCTCTCCGTCAACTAGAATTCTTCCATCTGTTACATTTTCAAAACCTGCAAGCATTCTAAGAAGTGTTGTTTTTCCACAGCCAGAAGGTCCTAGTAATGAGAAAAATTCGTTTTTATAAATATCTAAAGATAAATTATCTATCGCAGTAAATTCACCAAATTTCTTAGTGACATTTTCAATTCTTATATAAGGTTTTTGGTTTGAATCCTGCCAAGGATGAGTTGAGGAACTATCAGTCATAGTAGGTATTAAAACCCCTATGACATTAGAGCCATAGGGGTAGAGTTGCGGTTTTTAGTTTCCTGTTGTAATTTTAGTCCAAAGACGAGTTACAACACGGTTTGTTGAGGCATTGTATGTTGGAACAGTATACAAACCTTCAAGAACTTCTGGAGTCGGATAAACCGCAGGATCATTAAACAGCTCTTCATCTAGAAGTGGCTGCGATGCAAGATTACCATTTGCATACCAAACATAGTTGGTTGCTGTGGCGATTTGCTCAGGATTCATTGTCCAGTTGATGTATTTGTGTGCATTAT
>CAYNES010000037.1:0-9647 GCA_964396315.1 uncultured Piscirickettsiaceae bacterium
ATCTTTGGGTTTTCGTCAGGTTGGAAAAGAGTTTCCAGTTTTTCTACATCCACAAACTAACGAAGAATATGCTCTAGCTCGATTGGAGCGAAAGGTTGGTAAGGGATATAAAGGTTTTGATTTTGATACATCAAAATCGGTTACATTAGAACAGGATCTTTATAGAAGGGATTTAACAATCAATGCAATTGCACAAAATAAGGATGGTTCTGGTGCGTATATTGACCCTTTTGGCGGCTTAGATGATATTAAGCAAAGAAAGCTAAGGCATGTATCGGAAGCATTTGCTGAAGATCCAGTAAGAATTCTAAGGACAGCAAGGTTTGCCTCCCGTTTTAATAATCTTGGTTTTACTATAGATTCTAAGACACTCGATTTAATGAAAATGATGGTTAGTTCGGGTGAGGTTGATGCGTTGACTCCAGAGAGAGTCTTTAAAGAAATCAGTCTTTCAATGAATTCAGAGTCACCATCTATTTTTTTTGAAGTTTTGATTGAATCAGGCGCATACCAAAGATTATTCCCAATGTTGGAAATGGCTCAAAGCTTGAATCTTAGTTTGCTAGACCAGCCGAATCAAACTAGCGAAGTGAGGTTTGCTTTGTGGCTTTATCATCAAAAGCCAAGCAATATTGCATTACTTTGTGATCACCTGAAATGCCCTAAAGATATGCAACATATTGCCGAACTTGTGTCGTTATGGCATGATTTTGCCTCTGATTTTTTATCTCATGAGCCAGAAGAAATTCTAAATTTCTATCTAAAAACCGATGGTTTGCGAAGGCAAAAGAGATTTGAAATAATTTTGGATGCTTTTGAAAGTTTAAATATAGATGTCTCATTAATAGTTCAATTAAAAACTCAGCTTAACTTAATTAAGATATCGGATTTAAAGAATCTAAATATTGCCCAGGAATTAGCTGAGGAAAGGTTATCTATTATTGACCGATTTATCGACTCTACAAAGTAAGTCATAATCACAGAAGTCACATGCGTGTTTTGCTGGTAGCACCGAAGCATTGCCATTTTGGAATTGTTGACTGGCAGTAACAAGCTCTATATTCCACTTTGAAACTTGCTTTTTCCATTCAGGCATCCTATTAATGGATTGACTGCTCATTGGCAAATCGTATTTATTTTTTGTAATTGCTTTAAATTGACAGTCCTGAGGGCTAATAGTTGCAAATGCTACTCCATCAACCTTATTGGAAATTGCATATATTGGAAGTTGTGCTTGCTCTAGAGGCTCACTAATGAGTTTGCTCAATCCTACATTCTTACCTGTCTTGTAATCAATAATGAGCTTTGATCCATCTTTCAATTGATCCATTCGATCAATACGGGTAGAAAATTTTAAGCCACTGATATTAACTTGAGATTCGGATTCTGTTTCGATAACTTCAAAGTATTCTCGATTTTTTTCAAGATTTATGTATTGTTTTATTATTCTTTTAAGTCTTTCTTTTTCATTGGCTTTGAAGTTAGATTGAGGTATTTCCTTTAGAGCTAATTCAGAGTGAGTATCTATCAATCCATCAAGTTTAGTTTCTGTCAACTGTTTTAAATCAGAACTTGATTGGATTTCATTGAAAAACCTCTCTAATATTTTATGAACGATATTTCCCTGTTCAAGCTTACTAATGCCGATTGATGGATCTTTAGTTTCTTGTAATTTCAGTCTATTAGTGAAGCCTTTAAATTCACAACTCATTTGATCTTGGAGTGTTTTAACGCCTTTATTAATTTCTAAATCAATGATTTTTGGAGCAATAAAATCTTCAACTAGCTCCATCTCTCTTTGAATCATTTGATGATCAGTAATTTCTTGAGAATCTTCAAATATTAAATAGGGTGTAGGAAGTTGTTCTCGACTATCAGAGATAATTGCGTAGCTAAAGGTCAGATTTTTACTTAAATTGTTTAAATTACTAAGTGTAGATTTGCTCTCTTTGGTGATCAGTTCAAAACTTGTGCCAGGCAACGAATATTCTATAGAAGTTTTCGGAGGAATAAATAAAGGCATTGTAATTTTTCCTGGAAGGAAATTACTAGTCATGCTTGAGACCCAAGCAAAGTCAAAAAATAATCCTTCGGCCTCAAGGGAGCCTAATATATGAATATTTGCTGGGCCACTTTGTGGTTGAAAAATAACGGCATTCATATGATTTATTAAGATTTCAAGGGCATCACCAAGGGTACTTTTCGTATGAAAAATTGATAGTTTATTTAGCACCAAACTTTCAACTTGATATTTTTCGTAAACTTGATATTCACCGCTGGATAGATTTCTATCTGAAGTAAAGCCCCAATGAAGCAAAATTGAATTAATCGTTTCTAAAGACCGCTCAAGATTTAATTTTTGTGAAAACTTAGCATTATTTAATGCAATAAAAATCTCTTTAAGATGTGCACACTCATTACACAAGCTAATGATATCGGAGGCTTTTATTCTAGTTGCAGAGAACTGAAGGATTTTATTGACTAAAAGAGCACGATTGTTGAGTTCACTGCTAGCACCTTTAATGTAGGGGGATGTGATGACCTTAGTTAATAACTCAGTTTCAACATAACCATTGAAGTATTGATTTGAGAGCCTTAAAATTGACATAAGATGCTTAATTAATGGGTAATCACTCAGAGAAATACCCAGGGAAATATTGTAGGGCTTTTTATGGGTCTCAAGTAGACTAGAGGCGAACTCTAAGTCAAAAGTAGACTTCACCTTATGCTGTAATTCATTTAAGTTGGGCACGACAATGCCGATTTGTTTTTCTGGGTGCTTGATACTAGTTTTATTAGCCCATTTTGCAATAGCTTTTATTTCAGATTCTTGATCCAAAAAAGAGAAATTTTTTAAGGTGTTATCCATCTTTTTTGCAAATAATGCCTTGCAATCTAAAATTTCAAAAAGTTTATTTTGTTCGGGCGTCGGTTCATTAAACCCGTATCTGTAGTAATTACCCTCACCACTGCTGATTTGCCTGAGATAATCTAAAGTTAAATCCAAAATATCTGTTTGATCAATGCAATTATTTTGAACTTTAAATTTTTCATATTGTTCAATTAATCGAGCAAACAGCTTAGAAGGAATTGAAGGCAAGTTAGAAATCTGATTCATTTCTATTCCATAGCTTTTGCATAGCTTATAACATTTAATAAGCTCCTCAATAAAAGTTTCAGGATTTTTTACTGAGGCCTCCTCACAGAATTTCTTTAGGAAAAATCTAGATTCAAGTTGAGTTAAAAGGCGTTTTTCTTGATTTGCTTTACTGCTTTTCCAAAGCTTTTCAAGAAGGGATTGATATGCATAAACTTTAGAGATTCTAGAAGCTCGATCTGAATTAGTTATTGACTTCTTAAATGCAAGTGCTTGTCGATTATTGGCAACAATTATTGTATCTGTTGCTTTTATTGGAGTGAGGTCTAAATTAACTCTCATTAGTCATTTCAAATACTTCGTCTAGATATTGACTAAGCTCAGAAATCCCCTCTTTTTTTAAAGAAGAAAAAAGTTGAACATTGACAGAAGGCAAATCTTTAACTGCTTTTAATGCTGAAAGTTTTGCAGCGCTAGCAGCACCCTTTTTTAATTTATCAGATTTAGTTAGCAAAATATTAATAGGAACTTTACTGTTGACGCACCAATCAAGCATCATTTGATCAAAAGGCTTAAATGGATGGCGACAATCCATAACCAGGATTGCGGCTCTAATACATTCTCGATTATCAAAGTATTCACTCATATTTTGGTGCCAATCCTGTTTTACTGAATCGGGAACTTTCGCATATCCATATCCTGGAAGATCTACAAGCCTTCGATTATTACCAAGATCAAAAAAAACAAGATGCTGAGTTCTTCCAGGAGTTCTGCTAACTTTTGCTAATTTTTTTTGTTCTGTGAGTGTGTTAATTGCACTCGATTTACCAGCATTAGAGCGACCAGCAAAAATCACCTCGTAGCCACTATCATTTGGACAGCCTTTTAGTGATGGGCAAGATAAAAGAAATTTAGCTTGACGGTACAAATTGTGCATAATTCATGAGATGAGAGCCTTTGATTCCATTATATAATCATAATTAATTCAGTTCTCATAACATTCTATATCTGCATTTGCTTTTTAATTAAATATGGACAATGAAATATACCTAACAAGAGATTATCAATATTACTCAGAAAGTGATAAATTAGATAAGCCTTTAACCCTTTATAGCGCCAAAGTGAACCCAGATTGGATTGACTACAATGGACATATGAGCGAGTCATTCTATCTCTATGCATTTGGTGATGCTTCGGATGCACTATTTCAATATATAGGTATTGATAATGACTATAGGCTGGCAGGGCAATCTTTCTATACTGTAGAAACACACATTAATTACTATCTAGAGGCATCAGAGAATGAACCTTTAGAGTTTACGACTCAAATACTAGGTCTTGACTCAAAGAGATTACACATTTTTCATCAAATGTTTAATGGAGATAGTGCAGAGTTATTGGCAACAACTGAACAAATGCTGATTCATGTTGATATGCATAAAGCAAAAGCATGTGAGATAAATCAATCCGTATTTAGAATACTTAACAAGATTTGGATTGAACATGAAAAATTGCCCTCACCAAAACAGAAAGGCAGGGTAATGGGGATTAAATAACGTTTTAATTAATAAAAGGGAAAGAAAATGAATTTTGGACTGACAAGTGAACAACAAATGATTATTGACTCTGTCAAAAGTTTTGTTGAAAAAGAACTTTACCCTTTTGAAGATGAAGTTGAAAAGAGCAATAAAATTGAGGATTCAGTTGTAGAGCAAATAAAACAAAAAGCTATTGAGAGTGGTCTTTATGCTTGCAATATGCCAGAAATTCATGGCGGAGGTGGATTAGATTCTCTTGCTTTATGTCTATTAGAGAAAGAATTGGGAAAAGCAAATTTCGGTCTTCAGTATATTGTAGCTAGACCGAGTAATATTTTATTGGCTTGCAAAGGCTCTCAAATCGATGAATATCTTCTCCCAACAATTCGGGGAGATAAGGTCGACTGTCTTGCGATGACGGAGCCTAATGCTGGGTCTGATGTTCGCTCTATGAAGTGCAAAGCGGAAAGAGATGGTGAGTTTTTTGTAATTAATGGTTCGAAACATTTCATAAGTCACGCCGATATGGCTGATTACGTGATTTTATTCGCTGCATCTGGTGTTGAACAAACTTCTAGGGGTGAGAAAAAAAAGATAACAAGCTTTTTAGTGGATATGGGTACACCCGGCTTCTCGGTTGAGCCTGGTTATAACAGTGTTTCCCATCGAGGCTATCATAATTTCATTCTTAATTTCGATAATTGTCGAGTGCATGAATCTAAGGTCTTAGGAGAAGTTGATCACGGATTTGATGTTGCTAATGAATGGTTGGGGGCTACTCGATTGTCGGTTGCTGCGATGTGTCTTGGAAGAGCTGAAAGGGCCTTACAGATCGCAATAGAGTGGGCCGCAACTCGTGAACAATTTGGGCAAACGATAGGTAAATTTCAAGGTGTCTCATTTAAACTTGCTGATATGTCAATGGAGCTTAATGCTGCAGAACTATTGACTCTTAAAGCTGCTTGGAAGGATTCTCAAGGCCAGATGACAAATAGTGACGCTGCCATGGCAAAACTTAAGGCAACTGAGGTGCTTGCAATGATTTCTGATGAGGCCATTCAAATTCTAGGAGGTATGGGGCTAATGGATGAACTTCCCCTTGAGAGAATTTGGAGGGATCATCGCGTAGAGAGAATTTGGGATGGAACCAGCGAGATACAAAGGCATATCATTTCTAGATCATTGCTTAGACCCTTTGAGTAAACCTAAATGAGTAAAAGCAATCTGCATCGATTAATCTCCCCGAATTCAATCGCTGTGGTTGGAAATCGAGGTGCAAATTTTGCGATTAGAGAGTCTCTTAAATTAGGTTACAGTCACCAAATATGGGCAGTTCATCCTACCCTTGAATCGCTTGAAGGTGTTAAATGTTTTAAAGACGTTAAAGATTTGCCAGAAGCTCCTGACGCTACCTTTATTGCAGTAAATGCTGAGACTGCTATTGATATTGTATCTGACTTAAAGGCAATGGGCGGTGGCGGCGCTGTTTTATATGCTTCTGGTTTTGGAGAGGCTGGCGAAGAAGGGCTAAAACGTAATCAAAAATTAGTTAAAGCTGCAGATGGAATGCCACTCATTGGCCCAAATTGTTATGGATTTATTAATAGTCTTGATGGAGTTGCATTATGGCCAGATGTTCATGGATGTGAGTCAGTCTCTGAAGGCGTGGCAATCATAACACAAAGCGGAAATATAGGTTTGAACATGACTATGCAGTCTATTGGTCTTCCAATCGCATACATGTTTACTCTTGGCAATCAATCAAACACCAATATTGCAGACATTATTCATGCGATGCTAGATGATTCAAGAGTCAATGCGATTGGCCTTCACATCGAAGGTATTTCTGATATTGAGTCATTTGATATTGCAGCTAAAAGGGCGCTTAAAATGAAGGTCCCAATCATTACTATTAAGTCTGGAAAAACAAAAGCCTCTGCTAAGATTGCTCTAAGCCACACAAGCTCATTAACAGGTTCAGATGAGTTATATAGTGCTTTTTTTGATCGGCTTGGTATAGCCAGAGTAGAGACAGTTCCGGAGTTCCTTGAAACACTTAAACTTATGAGTGTATTGGGCGTAATTGAACATGGCGGCGTTGCCTCAATGAGTTGTTCAGGAGGAGAGGCAGGAATGATGGCTGATTTAATTGATGATTTAGAGATTACTTTTCCATCCCTTACTTCATCACACAAAGCCAAAGTGAAGCAAACACTAAATGAGTATGTTGAGGTTGACAATCCGCTAGATTATCATACGTTTATTTGGGGTGATCGAAAAAGAACATCAGATTGCTTTAGGGCAATGATTAGTGGTCAATTTGCTGCAACAATGCTGTTGTTGGACTGGCCTAAAACTCAGGATTCAGAGCAAAAAGACTGGGACTCAACTTTATTGGCGCTCTCAGACGCCATCTCTGGCACAAGTGAAAAGGCAATAGTACTGGCATCTATGGCTGACTGTATGCCAAAAAGAATTATAGAGGAGTGTCTAAGTTTGGGTATTGCGCCTATGGTTGGGTTAGATGTATGTTTAAAAGCCCTCAATCACTCTTATAAAATTGGGAAAGCTTTTTCACGTAATACTAATCCCGATTTAAAGATTTTGAGAATTAATTCACAAAATAAATCCAAACAACAATTAACAGAGTTTCAAGGTAAGCAGTTATTAAAGAAATATGGGGTGACAATACCTATGGGATTTCTCGTTAGGAATGTGACTGAAGCTATAAAAGCTGCCGAGGATATTGGCTTTCCAGTCACGCTTAAAGTGTCGGGTGCGAAATTAGCTCATAAGACTGAATTGAACGGTGTTAGGCTGAATGTCCAAAATGCAAAAATGCTGAAAGAAGCTTGTGATGATTTATTCAATATCAGTTCAGAGCTTCTTATTGAAAAAATGATAGAAAATGCAGTTTGTGAGCTCATTATAGGTATGGACTATGACCCTACTTTTGGTAAACATGTCGTTATTGGTGGGGGCGGTGTATTTGTTGAACTTTTAAAAGATAGTTCAGTATTAATTTTGCCGACTACTAGAGAGGATATACATCAGGCTTTATCAAAATTAAAGGTTTACAAGTTACTCGAGGGCTTCAGAGGTAACTCAAAAGGTGACATCGAAGCAGTAATTGATTCTGTAGTTTCAGTCATTGAATTCATCAGTACAAATGAAGTTGAGGAGTTGGATATTAATCCATTATTAGTATTAAAAGAGACAAATGGAGCTGTTGCTGCTGATACACTTATCAGGCTAAACTCAAATTAATTTATTGGGGTAATTATGAACGATGCTGTTAATTATGAGATCCACGGTGAGGTTATTTTAATAACCTTGGATCGTCCAAAAGCTAATGCTATTGATGCAAAAACAAGTCATGAACTTGGAGATGCCTTTATAAAATTTAGAGATGATAATGGCCTTAGAGTTGCAATCATCACAGGAGCTGGAGATCGTTTTTTTTGTGGGGGATGGGATTTAAAGGCGGCATCTGAAGGGGAGGCAGTTGATGCTGATTTTGGCCCCGGTGGATTTGCGGGTCTAACAGAGTTATGGGATCTGGATAAACCTGTAATTGCTGCAGTGAATGGATTAGCAGTTGGGGGAGGTTTTGAGTTGGCACTTGCTGCAGACCTAATCATAGCTTCAAGTAATGCAGAATTTTTTGTACCCGAAGCCACACTAGGAATTATTCCAGATAGTGGTGGAGTATTGAGACTTCCACGTCGACTTCCTAAATCAGTTGCTATGGATATGCTTATGACAGGTCGCAGAATGGGTATTGAAGAGGCAAAACATTACGGCCTTGTTAATAGAAGCTGTGATCAGGATGATTTGATTAATCAGGCGCTTGAATGGGGTCATCAGATTTCTAAATCTGCTCCACTTTCTTTGGCAGCCATTAAGTCAGTGATCAGATCTACAGAAATGATGGACTTGAAGGATGCATACACATTGATGCGATCAGGAAAAATTGAAGCCTACCATAAAATGCTAAATTCTGAGGATGCAAAGGAAGGACCACTAGCTTTTTCTGAAAAAAGACCTCCAAAATGGAAGGGCAAATAACCTTCATCAACTTGAGTCGACTAAATCAGAAATGGGTATAATTTGTATTGAAGCTCTAAAGAGTGGCGAACTATGACAAAAGTTTTTAATACATTTATTGTGTTTGTTTTGACTTCTTTTTCTTTTAGCACTCTTGCTAATAGTGAAGGTGAGGCTATGTATGGCGCACTTGGATGTGCCAGTTGCCATGGTGAAAGTGGACGATCTAATGACAAGTCAATTCCTTCTTTAGCCGGTAAAGATGTTGAATGGATTATTCAACAACTTGAATATTTTCAGTCGGGCGAACGTCAAAATTCATATATGAATGCAATGGCTCCAATGGCTGAAGGTTTTGAGAGATCGATAGCAGAATACCTCTCAATTCAAGACCCACAAAGATAAAATTTTTCTTTTTAAATTTTAAGTAATTTGAGGGTTTCTTAACCCATATTTATCACGTATAATTTCATGGAATTTTTTGGAGATTGAGAATGAAAAAAACGCTTATTATTTTTGTTTCTATTCTAATTACTGCACTTAGCAGCCCTTCATTTGCTGCGGGAGATGCTGAAGCAGGTCAAGCTAAGTCTGCTACATGCATGGGCTGTCATGGTCTTGCTGGAAATAGTACGATTCCTAACTTTCCAAAGTTGGCCGGGCAAGGAGAAGCTTATCTTATTAAGCAACTCCAATATTTTAAATCTGGTGAGCGAAATAATGCAATGATGGCTGGCGTTGCCTCCTTGCTTTCTGATCAAGATATGGAAGATATTGCTGCCTACTATTCAATCCAAACAATGAGTGAAAACTCTGCCAAAGGTTCTGAGGAAAAAATTGAACTCGGTAGAAAAATTTATGTTGGCGGTAAAATGGAAACCCAAACTACAGCCTGTATTGCATGTCACGGCGCCAAAGGTGAGGGGATTCCGACAGCAGGCTTCCCAGTAGTTGCAGCCCAACAT